>NZ_JAOWDP010000014.1:0-1170 GCF_030334595.1 Citrobacter sp. Ce104 | reverse complement strand
TTGGTTTAGTAGATACCATAAATAAAGCCTCTGGAGCTGTGCAAAAATACGGCGATACGATGACAGGAAATCTGTGGTTGTCTGAGGCTGGTATATCCATCAGAACGATTAGTGGCGACAGCCCGCAATTTTCTATCAATAACATTGCATCGGGTGCTGACGTAAACATAGACCTCCTGGGGGCAGAAGCTCGTATCTTTGGTAAAGGTTCTGGTTCTGGACCAGTTAAAGTAGCGACATTTAATCTAAATAATGGCACCTTTTCTGTGCCCGGACCTCTAAAAGCTGGAACTTCCGAACTTCATACAGATGGCAATGTTTATGGCGACATGTGGGGTGGCTGGCTTAGTAATTGGCTGAACACCAAGCTTAATGAACGCGCAACAGTTGATTGGGCAAGTCAAAACTTTGCAACGTATAGCTGGACAACGCAAAATTTTGTGCAAGAGGTATCACTTGGTGCGGAAGTATTTTATGACCAGACAGGTGGTATATTTACGTGGACATTTAAGTCACCCCAGGGATGTACCATGACGGGGCTTATGGCTCGTTATACTGGCAGTAATTCTGCGCATAATATTGGTGGGCTTTATTACAAGCCAATTCAGCGGTTCAAAAATGGTATATGGGTAACGATATCGGGGTGAAATGATGAAGCTTATTAATTTGCAGCGCTATATTCCAGAAGATTTATTTTTAGGTGAAGGGATTCAGTATTTTATCGATGCGACTGGTAAGGACTGGTATAAGTCATTATCGAAATTCACTAAAAAATACAGTCTCGCCATTGAAAACGATACGGGTGTAATTCGAAGTATCAGTGAAAACGCCGACAGGCTTTATCCTGTAGGCTTGACGGTTGTTGATGTTGACAGTATTCCAGACGGTTGTGATATTTTTGGCGGGTGGGTATTTGATGGAAATAAAATAGTTTCCCGAACTTATGGCGTAAAAGAGTTGCAACAACAGGCGGAATCAAAGAAAAAAACACTCATTGCCGATGCTGAGAATGCTATTACACTACTTTCCCGAGCCGTAAGATTTGGTATGGCTACCGAAGAGGAAATAAGACTGCTGGAGAAATGGGAGCGCTTTAGCGTGTTAGTCAGTCGAGTTGATGTAGCAAATCCTGAATGGCCTACACCTCCAGGTAGCTAAAACGTTGGTTTA
>NZ_JAOWDP010000013.1:0-211 GCF_030334595.1 Citrobacter sp. Ce104 | reverse complement strand
CTCAGAAGTGAAACGCCGTAGCGCCGATGGTAGTGTGGGGTCTCCCCATGCGAGAGTAGGGAACTGCCAGGCATCAAATTGCAGTAAACCGGGATGAAGAATCCGGGTAGTGACAAAGAAATTCGGTGGAGCGGTAGTTCAGTTGGTTAGAATACCTGCCTGTCACGCAGGGGGTCGCGGGTTCGAGTCCCGTCCGTTCCGCCACTTATTA
>NZ_JAOWDP010000012.1:0-48258 GCF_030334595.1 Citrobacter sp. Ce104 | reverse complement strand
AATGACAGAAAAATGACTGAGTGCTGCATTCCACAGCAAAACCCCGCCTTATACCCATTTACACACAGAGTTATCCACAATCGTAAGAAAATTAGCGGTCAACATCCCTGAAAAGAAGAGAAAACGAATAAGGAAATCGCTATATAGAAAGAAACTCGCTCTACGGTATATAAAGAAGGAATGCACAGGTAGTGCATGCCCCATCATCCCTACCACCTTTGAATTACGCATCCCATCAGGCGATAATACCCGTACAAACCGTGATTCCAGGACCGTGATGAGACACTCTCTGCAACGTACTGCTATACGCAAACGCCCGATGAAGCTCGGCACTACCGTGATCCTCATGGTCAGTGCGGTACTCTTCTCCGTGCTGCTTGTCGTTCATCTGATTTATTTCTCACAGATCAGCAATATGACGCGCGATGCGTTAGCAGGTAAAGCGCTTGCGGTCGCACGAACGTTGGCAAACTCCCCGGAGATCCGCCAGGGGCTAATGAAAAAGCCTGCAGAAAGCGGCATTCAGGCGATTGCTCAGGCGGTGAATAAGAGCAACGATTTTTTGTTCATCGTCGTCACCGATATGCAAAGCATTCGTTACTCCCACCCCGAAGCACAGCGAATCGGTCAGCCGTTTAAAGGCGATGACATTTTGCTGGCCCTACAAGGTAAAGAGAATGTCGCCATTAATCGCGGATTTCTGGCTAAAGCCCTGCGGGTGTTCACTCCTATATATGACGAACATCACCGGCAAATTGGCGTGGTGGCGATCGGTCTTGAGCTAAGCAGAGTTGCTGAACAGATCAATAACAGCCGCGGCAGCATCATCTGGTCCATCTTATTTGGCGTGCTGGTTGGGCTGCTCGGTACATGGATATTCGTTAAGGTCCTCAAGCGCATTCTGTTTGGTCTGGAACCTTATGAAATCTCCAATCTGTTCGAACAACGCCAGGCGATGCTGCACTCGATAAAAGAAGGCGTCATTGCCGTTGACGAGTGCGGTGAAGTGACGCTGATAAACCAGGCTGCGCAGGAGTTGCTCGATTACCACAAGTCACAAGACGATGCCCAGCTCTCCACGCTCAGCCACGCGTGGTCACAGGTAGTCGATTTTTCACAGGTACTGCATGACGGGACGCCGCGTCGCGATGAAGAGATCATGGTTAAGGATCGGCTACTCTTAATTAACACCGTTCCGGTACTCAGCAACGGTAAAATCATCGGGGCCATTTCAACGTTCAGAGATAAGACTGAAGTGCGAAAACTGATGCAACGACTGGACGGCATGGTTAACTATGCCGATGCACTTCGTGAACGATCCCACGAATTCATGAATAAATTGCACGTGATTCTGGGATTATTGCATCTGAAAAGTTATAAGCAGCTTGAAAATTACATCCTGAAGACCGCGAACAATTACCAGGAAGAGATTGGCTCACTGTTAGGAAAAATAAAATCTCCGGTGATCGCAGGATTTTTACTCAGTAAGATTAATCGTACCTCTGATTTAGGCCATAGCCTGGTGATCAGTAATGAAAGCCAGTTGCCAGAAAATAGCAACGAAGATCAGGTGGCGGTGCTGATTACCGTTCTGGGGAATCTGATTGAAAACGCCCTGGAGGCGCTAGGTCAAGAACCTGGCGGTGAGATCAGCGTATCCTTGCATTATCGACACGGCTGGTTGCATTGCGAAGTGAATGACGATGGTCCGGGGATCGCCCCCGAACACATTGAGCACATCTTTGAGAAGGGCGTTTCGTCAAAAGGAACCGAACGGGGCGTAGGTTTAGCGCTTGTTAAACAACAGGTTGAAAACGTTGGCGGTAATATATCCGTCGAGTCTGAACCTGGGATCTTCACCCAATTTTTTGTACAGTTACCGTGGAATGGTGAGAGGGCCAGCAGATGATCAATGTCTTAATTGTCGATGACGATGCAATGGTAGCGGAATTAAACCGCCGTTATGTCGCGCAACTCTCCGGTTTTCATTGCTGCGGCACAGCCTCCACGCTGGAGAAAGCAAAAGAGATAATCTTTCATAGCGGTCATCATATCGACCTGATTTTGCTTGATATTTACATGCAAAAAGAAAACGGTCTGGATCTGTTGCCTGTTCTGCACAGCGAAGGTTGCAAGTGTGATGTCATTGTCATCTCTTCCGCCGCCGACGCGACCACCATCAAAGACTCTCTCCACTATGGTGTCGTTGACTACCTGATCAAACCTTTCCAGGCTTCCCGTTTTGAAGAGGCGCTAACCGGTTGGCTACAGAAGAAAACTGAAATGGAAAAGCATCAGTACTATGAACAGTCTGAGCTTGACCAGTTGATTCACGGTAGCTCCTCTAATGAGCAGGAAGTGCGGCGCTTACCCAAAGGATTAACGCCACAAACTTTACGCACGCTGTGCCAGTGGATTGATGAGCATCAGGATCAGGAATTCTCCACCGATGAACTGGCCAACGAGGTCAATATCTCGCGCGTCTCTTGCCGCAAATATCTTATCTGGCTCGTCAATTGTCACATTTTATTTACCAGCATCCATTATGGCGTAACCGGTCGACCGGTTTATCGTTACCGCGTTCAGGCGGAACATTACTCATTGCTTAAACAATATTGCCAATAAAAACAATTGGGGATTATTTGTTATTTGAAGGTAACAATTATTAAAATAATGAAAAATCCCTATTTTACTGGTTCATGCTGCAGAATTATAAATTTGCGTTAGATCAAATATATTTGTATCCGGCATGTTAAATGCGTTATTTTAATATTGATTAATGTCACACTGTTTTTAATTTCAAAATCGCTAACAAAAGTTAATTAAGTATTATCTAACTCGCAGAGTGTGTATTTTTACCCATAAAGGATTAGTCTGAAATTAACCAGACATACAAAATCTAGACTGGTAGCAATGGAGACCATGCTACGTACCATGGACACCGTACATTTTTGTGAGCAAATAAAAGTATCCGCACGCCAACCTCATCAAATCATGAAATGGCGTGAGCGTGATCACATAAATAACCCACTCACTCATTCTGTCGGTGGTTCACGTAATAGCGGAAAACGCAAAACAGATAAATTACAGCGTCAACCGCGGCTCTCTATGTCCAGCTCTGCTTCCCATCGCCTGAGGATTCTCTCCTCTGATCAAAGCCACAGAAAAAAGCAAAATATCGCCATAACTTTAAATAAACATTCTAGCAAGACATTTGAACATTAATCGCAAATACGGACATATCGAATACTGACCATTTTTTGATGCCTATTCTGGCAAAAAAGGATGTGGCACAGATCCATTTTTCAAAAAATTGACTGGGTTTTTCGCGAGGGTAAATAAAATGTTATTTAGTATACAACTTCTCATAATATTAATATGTTTGTTTTATGGTGCCAGAAAGGGCGGTATCGCGCTGGGTTTATTAGGCGGTATCGGCCTGGTCATTCTGGTTTTCGTTTTCCATCTCCAGCCGGGTAAACCACCTGTAGATGTCATGCTGGTTATTATTGCCGTGGTGGCCGCATCGGCAACCCTGCAGGCCTCCGGCGGCCTTGACGTTATGCTGCAAATCGCTGAAAAGCTGCTGCGTCGTAACCCAAAATACGTTTCCATCGTCGCCCCGTTCGTGACCTGCACCCTGACGATTCTCTGCGGTACTGGCCACGTGGTATACACCATCCTGCCAATCATTTATGACGTTGCCATTAAGAACAATATTCGTCCAGAACGTCCGATGGCGGCGAGTTCTATCGGTGCGCAGATGGGGATTATCGCCAGCCCGGTTTCCGTCGCCGTTGTGTCACTGGTGGCAATGCTGGGGAACGTCACGTTTGAAGGCAAGCATCTCGAATTCCTCGACCTGCTCAGCATCACCATCCCGTCTACCCTGCTGGGTATCCTGGCGATCGGTATCTTCAGTTGGTTTCGCGGTAAAGATCTGGATAAAGATGAAGAGTTTCAGAAGTTCATTTCCGTACCTGAAAACCACAACTATGTGTATGGCGATACCGCCACGCTGTTAGACAAAAAACTGCCGAAAAGCAACTGGCTGGCCATGTGGATCTTCCTTGCCGCAATCGCCGTGGTTGCCGTGCTCGGCGCGTTCTCTGAGCTGCGTCCTACCTTCAGCGGCAAACCGCTGTCAATGGTACTGGTCATCCAGATGTTTATGCTGCTGACCGGTGCGCTGATTATTATCCTGACGAAGACCAATCCCGCTTCAATATCTAAAAACGAAGTCTTCCGTTCCGGTATGATCGCGATTGTGGCGGTGTACGGTATTGCCTGGATGGCCGAAACAATGTTCGGCGCGCACATGACAGAAATCGAAGGTGTGCTGGGCAATATGGTGAAAGAGTATCCGTGGGCCTATGCAATTGTTCTGCTGCTGGTTTCCAAATTTGTAAACTCACAGGCAGCGGCGCTGGCAGCGATTGTTCCGGTCGCGCTGGCAATCGGGGTTGATCCAGCGTACATCGTGGCTTCCGCTCCTGCATGTTACGGTTACTACATTCTGCCGACCTACCCGAGCGACCTGGCGGCTATTCAGTTTGACCGTTCCGGTACCACCCACATCGGCCGCTTCGTTATCAACCACAGCTTTATTCTGCCAGGTTTGATCGGCGTAAGCGTATCCTGTGTCTTTGGTTGGATCTTCGCCGCAATGTACGGTTTCTTGTAATTACAGTTCGCGTGCCGTCCACGTTGGTACGGCACGCCACCGTTAAGACACAGAGAATTTTAAAATTCCTGAGAAAAATGAAAAGGCTGGAAGCAAATGTCAAAAGTTGAATTCACTTACCAGGCGGCTTTCCCACTGGGGGAAGACAAAACTGAGTACTACCTGCTGACATCCGATCACGTCAGCGTCGGCGAGTTTGAAGGCGAAACAATTCTGAAAGTAGCCCCTGAAGCACTTACGCTACTGGCCCAGCAAGCCTTCCACGATGCCTCCTTCATGCTCCGCCCTGAACACCAACAGCAAGTCGCCTCAATTCTCCATGATCCCGAAGCCAGCGAAAACGATAAGTACGTGGCGCTGCAGTTCCTGAGAAACTCCGAAATCGCCGCCAAAGGCGTGTTGCCAACCTGCCAGGACACCGGTACGGCAATTATCATGGGTAAAAAAGGTCAGCGCGTATGGACCGGCGGCGGCGATGAAGCGGCCCTCTCCAAAGGCGTATTTAATACCTATATCGAAGATAACCTGCGCTACTCGCAAAACGCGGCGCTGGATATGTACAAAGAAGTGAATACCGGCACCAATCTGCCCGCGCAAATCGACCTGTACAGCGTGGACGGTGACGAATACAAATTCCTGTGCGTGGCTAAAGGCGGTGGTTCAGCGAACAAAACCTACCTGTATCAGGAAACCAAAGCGCTGCTGACTCCCGGCAAACTGAAAAACTTCCTGGTTGAGAAAATGCGCACGCTAGGTACCGCAGCTTGCCCGCCGTACCACATCGCATTCGTCATTGGCGGCACGTCAGCGGAAAGCACCCTTAAAACGGTGAAGCTGGCCAGCACGCATTACTATGACGCACTGCCGACTGAAGGTAATGCTCAGGGCCAGGCGTTTCGCGATCTACAACTGGAACAGGAACTGCTGGAAGAAGCGCAAAAACTCGGCCTCGGCGCCCAGTTTGGCGGGAAATACTTCGCGCACGATATCCGCGTGATCCGCCTGCCTCGCCACGGCGCGTCCTGCCCGGTCGGTATGGGCGTCTCTTGCTCCGCAGATCGTAACATTAAGGCCAAGATTAACCGCGAAGGGATCTGGATCGAAAAACTGGAACATAACCCAGCTCAGTACATTCCGGAATCCCTGCGCCAGGCGGGCGAAGGTGAAGTGGTTAAAGTTGACCTCAACCGCCCAATGAAAGAGATCCTCTCCCAGCTCTCTCAGTACCCGGTCTCTACCCGCCTGTCGCTGAGTGGCACCATTATTGTTGGTCGCGATATTGCTCACGCGAAGCTGAAAGAACGTATTGAGTCCGGCGAAGGCCTGCCGCAGTACGTGAAAGATCATCCGATCTACTACGCGGGTCCGGCCAAAACACCTGCGGGTTATCCGTCCGGCTCTTTAGGGCCAACCACCGCGGGTCGTATGGACTCCTATGTTGACCTGCTGCAGTCTCACGGCGGCAGCATGATCATGCTGGCAAAAGGTAACCGAAGCCAGCAGGTGACTGACGCCTGCCACAAACACGGCGGCTTCTATTTAGGCAGCATTGGTGGTCCGGCAGCAGTACTGGCGCAGCAGAGCATTAAGCATCTGGAATGCGTGGAATACCCGGAGCTGGGTATGGAAGCTATCTGGAAAATCGAAGTAGAAGATTTCCCGGCTTTCATTCTGGTCGATGACAAAGGCAACGATTTCTTCCAGCAAATCGTCAGCAAACAATGCGCTAACTGCGCCAGGTAACCCATTCGGCCCGGCACTGGACTGACACCTGTTTTTTTGGCGTCAGTCCAGTGATCCCCCCGGGCCAACTTTATCCCCCCATTTACTGGCGTTGAATTTTTACCGCTCACAGGGAATAGTAACCTTTTCCATTACTTGTGAATTCGCAATGCTCCGCACACTGAACCCCACAATTTTGTACTCTGGCGCGCTGTTCCTGGCGTTGATTCTTATCTACACCGGAATCTCCGCCTCGGAGAAAATAACCTGGCTGATGGAAGTCACGCCGGTCATTATTGTTGTCCCGTTGCTGCTGGTGACCGTTAAGCGCTACCCGCTGACGCCGTTGCTCTACACGCTCATTTTCTTGCACGCCATCATTCTGATGGTCGGCGGTATGTATACCTACGCTAAAGTCCCCGTCGGTTTTCAGGTTCAGGAATGGCTGGATCTCAGTCGTAACCCCTATGACAAGCTGGGTCACTTCTTCCAGGGGCTGGTGCCTGCCCTGACGGCAAGAGAGATCTTAGTGCGCGGTAGTATTGTTCGTGGCCGAAAAATGCTGGCATTTTTGGTCTGCTGCGTAGCGCTGGCGATTAGCGCAATGTATGAACTGATCGAATGGTGGGCGGCGCTGGCAATGGGCCAGGGGGCGGATGATTTTCTTGGTACGCAGGGCGACCCGTGGGATACCCAGTCAGATATGTTCTGCGCTCTGCTCGGCGCATTGACAACGGTGCTGTTATTGGCTGGCTGGCACAACAGACAGTTAAAAACTGCCGGATAGCGCTCACGCTTATCCGGCAGTCTGCCCTACCCATTACGAGATTTGATAACCAGAATCGGCAAGGCGAACAACAGGGTCAGAAAGTTCGCCATGCTGACGGCAGTATCTTCAATCAATAATCCGTAAATCAGCCACAAAACCAGCCCACACACAAACATCACATACATTAAACCGGAGATACCCTGCGTGTTGCGGGTGGTAATGACCTTAATCGCTTGCGGTAAGAAAGAGAGCGTCGTCAGGCAGGCTGCCAAATACCCAATCCACGAATGCCATTCCATAGTTACGCCTTCATATCGCCTGGAGCGGCTACCGCAATAGCCGGGATATCCGGTTGCTCATCGTGCTGCGGCACCTTACGGTACTTATCCAATAAATGGATCTGGATCCTGCGCAGCGTATCGCCGTTAAGTCGGTAAAAACGGAAATAGAGCAGCAGTGTGACGATAAAAAACAATGTGGGCAGGACAATCATAATGAACTGCATTCCGAGAATTGTTTCCGCTGATTGAGGCATATTGGGTACGTAACCAATCAGCCCAAGTACCACTGCAATGAAGAATGCTGCAAACGCTGATCCCCCTTTAACCACCATGGTCTGAACCGAATAGGCAATACTCTCACAGCGAATATTGAATTTGTATTCACCGTAATCGACGGTGTCCGCCACCATAATGACCTGCAACACCCAGAAAAGCGCAGTACCGATATTCAGGAAAATCCCCGCGGTAACGATCAGGAAGGTATTGTGGTACTCCGCCAGAGCCATAATCAGCAATACGCCTGCGCTCAAAACAGGCATCACTGAAGCGCCAGCCCAGAGTATTCGACGAGAAAGCGCTTTCGCCAGACGTGGGAAGAGGATCAGCGTTAATAAATTCGCTGCGCCGGCATATGACAGGTAATACGGGAAAAGATCTGCATCGCCAATAACATAGGTAAAATAGTAGATCGCAAATCCGGTGATAATATTGGCCGCAACATTGTAAGCCAGCGCCATCCCTAACAGGCATGAAAGCTGATCGTTTTTGTAAATCAGCCCGAGAATCGTTTTTAGCGGTAGACGACTGCTGTCCGCCGTTGCCTCGCTGTCGGAGGAATAAACTTCATGAACGTTGCGTAATGTGACGAGCGTCGACGCGATGAAGAATGCAATCAGCACCAACGTAAACATCTGGAAACCGAAGCCGCGATCGGCCCCGCCAACATAGCTCACAAAAGGCAGCGTCACGCCCGCGGTGACAAACCCGGCAAGGCTGGCGAAGAAACGGGGGAACGGCACCAGTTGTTCACGCTCGCGTTTATCCAGCGTAATGGTAGGGACCAGCGACCAGAATGGAATATCCATAATGGTGTAAGTCATTCCCCATAATATATACGTCACACAAACAAATACGATTTGCGCCGTCCCCTCAAACAGGTGTGCGCTAAAAAGCAAAAACAGCACCAACGAGTTCGCCAACGTGCCGAGTAAGATCCAGGGTTTAAATTTTCCCCAACGCGACCGGGTGGCATTCACTATCCAACCCATCACCGGATCGTTAAACGCATTCCATATTTTTGCCACCAGGAACAACGTTCCAACGACGCCTACCGATAATCCCACCACGTCGGTGTAGTAATACATCAGGTACATGTACACGATACCGATGGCGAAATCCTTACCAAACGCTCCAAATCCATAACTGAGTTTTGTTGTCAGAGAGATGCTCATAGGGTATCGGGTCGCTGTTACCAGCGCCCGCCTTCTGTAAGAGGAAACGTCAGAGGTTAAACGCCGGATACTCTGCCCGGCGTGATTGTGTGTTAACGGTGTAACCAGGCCGGCAGCCAGTCGCCGTGAGACGCGATCAGGTCATCCACCAGCGCATAAATCTCCTCAATCCCCAATACCGCAGCGGTATGCGGATCCATCATCGCCGCGTGATAAACACGATCGCGATTTTCTGTCAGGATGGCTTCCGTCAGCAGAGTCTGAACATTGATATTGGTTTGCATCATAGCCGCCAAATGCGACGGGAGAGTACCCACCTTCGTTGGCTGGATACCATTCGCATCGACCAGGCAAGCCACTTCCACACAACAGCCTTGCGGCAGGTTATCGATCAAATGGTCATTACGAACGTTGCCGTATACCACGCTCGGTTCACCGGTCCAGATAGCGTTCATGATAGTGCTGGCATATTCGCGCGACGGTTTAATATCGATTCGCGCCGCCGTTTTGTACTCCTCCAGCTCTTTGTTCCAGTTCGCCAACTGTTCCACGCAGCGTTTTGGGTACTCATCCAGTGGAACCTTATAGCGCTCAATCAGATCCTCACGCCCGGGTTTGATAAACCATGGCGTATATTCGGCGAAATGCTCCGAAGACTCGGTGACGAAATAGCCGAGTTTTTTGAACATTTCATAGCGCACAATGTTCTGGCAACGCGTATTTCCGTGAATATTCGGTTTCGGCGCCTGACCGGATTCATAAGCCGCCAGCAGTTCCGGATAAAGATTCACATAGGCACCGTCAGCCGTTTTGCGCTCGAGTTCCAGATAAAACGCCATATGGTTGATCCCGGCGCAGCGATAACGCAAAGAGGCCGGGTCGATGTTCAAATCGCGGGCCAGCTCCTCCGCTGTTCCCTGCACCGAATGACACAGTCCAACCTGCTTAATATGCGGATAGCGTGCATACATTGCCCAGGTGTTCATCGCCATCGGGTTAACGTAGTTAAGCATGGTAGCCTGCGGACAAACTTCGGTCATGTCCTCACAAATCTGCCATAAATGCGGGATAGTGCGCAGTGCGCGCATAATACCGCCAGGCCCCAACGTGTCGGCAATCGTCTGCTCCAGACCATGACGTTTACACACCGCAAAATCGGTGACGGTACAAGGTTCATAACCGCCAATCTGGAAAGCCACCACCACAAAATCGGCGTCCTGTAATGCCGCTTTTTGATCGGTGTAGCAGGTGATTCGTCCGGACGCGCCCGCTGAGTCCATCAACTTACGCACAACAATGTGTGACTCTTCCAGCCGAGTAGGATTAACGTCCATCAGGGCGACATGCGCAGATTTAAGCGCATCGCGATGAAAAACGTCTCCAAGGATATTTTTGACGAAAATCGTGGAACCGGCGCCGATAAAGGTAATTTTGGGTGCAGACATCATGACTCTCCAGAACATTAGTGAACACAGTCATGGTGGCACAGCGCATAGCTGAAAACTTCCGACTTCCCTGGCGAGCATTCCCATAAACTCAGATCGCCTCTTTGCCCGCTAGTGGATCTGAGTTTATGGGACAAAATTGCCCAAAAAGCAGAGTATGCGGTCCCAAACTCTCGCTATGCTCAATGATATCGGTCCGATTTGTGTCCTGATTCTCAGCCTTAATGCGCAGCAAATGACATGATTCTGATAATTCAGGAAATGGAGCAACCATGAGTACACTACCGACATCGCCTCTTCCCCCCGATCCGCACATGTGCAGTAGCGATGAAGAACAAACTCGCAGCCCATTGTCGCTGTACTCAGAATATCAACGGATGGACATTGAGCTGCGCTCACCGCATGCAATGCCTGCCAGCCACTGGCATGGGCAGGTGGAGATCAATGTGCCGTTTGATGGCGACGTCGAGTATCTTATCAACAACGAAGTGGTGCAGATAAAACAGGGACACATCACGCTATTCTGGGCCTGTACGCCGCATCAGCTCACGCGTCCAGGCAGTTGCCAAAGCATGGCTATCTTCAATTTACCGATGCACCTTTTCCTCTCCTGGCCGCTGGATCGCGAACTGATCAACCACGTTACTCATGGCATGGTCATCAAATCGCTGGCGTCGCAGCAGCTGAGCACCTTTGAAGTTCAGCGCTGGCAACAGGAACTGAGCAACCCGAACGAGCAAATTCGCCAGCTCGCCATTGATGAAATTGGTCTGATGCTCAAGCGGTTTAGCCTTTCCGGCTGGCAGCCTATCCTGGTCAATAAAACCTCGCGGACACACAAAAACAGCGTGTCCCGGCACGCCCAGTTTTACGTCAGCCAAATGCTGAGTTTTATTGCCGATAACTACGACCAGGCGCTCACGATCAACGACGTCGCGGAGCACGTGAAGCTCAACGCCAACTACGCAATGGGGATTTTCCAGCGCGTGATGCAACTCACCATGAAGCAGTACATCACCGCGATGCGCATCAATCACGTCCGCGCATTGCTTAGCGATACCGATAAAACCATTCTCGACGTTGCGTTAACCGCCGGATTCCGATCCAGTAGCCGTTTTTATGACACCTTCAGCAAATTTGTCGGCATGTCGCCGCAGCAGTACCGCAAACTGAGCCAGCAGCGTCGGCAAACAATGGCTGGCTGATATCATTCGCCAATATCAGTATCAGCCAAAAAAATATTCCCCCTGTCGATAAACGGCGGTGAAAAACCGCCAACAAGCGAACATAACCGATTGTTTAAAAACAAATTAAATACAAATCAGCCTATTTTTCATCCGCTTTACAGCTCATTTTGTCAGGATAATACTTGCCTGCGTCACATTCATACGGTGTGTCTGCAATCCATAAATTGCAACCTTTCCACAACCGGGTAAAAGATGATGAAAGTATTAATTGTTGAAAGTGAGTTTCTGCATCAGGACACCTGGATCGGTAGCGCTGTCGAACGTCTGGCTGACGCATTAAGCCGCCAAAATGTTACCGTCATTAAGTCCACCTCATTCGACGATGGTTACGCAATCCTCGCCGCCAATGAAGCCATTGATTGCCTGATGTTCAGCTATCAAATGGAACAACAAGACGAGCACCTGAACGTCAGGCAATTGATCGGCAAGCTCCACGAGCGCCAGCAAAACGTTCCCGTTTTCCTGCTGGGCGATCGCGAAAAAGCCACCGCATCGCTGGATCGCGACCTGCTGGAGCTTGTCGATGAATTCGCCTGGATTCTGGAAGATACCGCAGACTTTATCGCCGGGCGTGCCGTTGCGGCGATGACCCGTTACCGCCAGCAGCTTCTGCCGCCGTTGTTTAGCGCGCTGATGAAGTACGGCGACATCCATGAATACTCCTGGGCCGCGCCAGGCCACCAGGGCGGCGTCGGATTCACTAAAACGCCGGCCGGTCGTTTTTACCATGATTATTACGGCGAAAATTTATTCCGTAGCGACATGGGTATCGAACGCGCATCCCTTGGCTCGCTGCTGGATCACACCGGCGCGTTTGGCGAGAGTGAAAAATATGCCGCCCGCGTGTTTGGCGCTGACCGCTCCTGGTCCGTTGTGGTCGGGACTTCCGGCTCTAACCGCACCATTATGCAGGCTTGCATGACCGACAACGACGTCGTGGTGCTGGATCGTAACTGCCACAAATCTATCGAGCAGGGGCTAATCCTTACCGGAGCAAAACCGGTGTACATGGTGCCAAGCCGCAACCGGTACGGCATTATCGGGCCTATCTACCCGCAGGAAATGCAGCCTGAAACGTTACAGAAAAAAATCAGCGAAAGCCCGCTGACCAAAGGCAAAGTCGGGCAAAAACCGTCTTACAGCGTGGTGACCAACTGTACCTATGACGGTGTTTGTTATAACGCCAAAGAGGCTCAGGACCTGCTCGCGCAAACCAGCGATCGCATCCACTTCGATGAGGCCTGGTACGGCTATGCCCGCTTCAACCCAATTTATGCCGATCACTACGCTATGCGTGGTGCGCCGGGCGATCATAACGGTCCTACCGTTTTTGCCACCCACTCGACCCACAAACTGCTGAATGCGCTCTCTCAGGCATCTTACATTCACGTCCGTGAAGGTCGTGGGGCCGTGAACTTCTCACGCTTCAACCAGGCGTACATGATGCACGCCACCACCTCTCCGCTGTATGCCATTTGCGCATCAAACGACGTGGCGGTTTCCATGATGGACGGCAACAGCGGTCTGTCGCTGACTCAGGAAGTGATCGACGAAGCGGTCGATTTCCGTCAGGCCATGGCACGGTTGTATAAAGAATTCACCGCCGAAGGCGACTGGTTCTTCAAACCGTGGAACAAAGAAGTGGTAACCGATCCGCAGACCGGCAAAACCTATGACTTTGCCGATGCGCCAACCCAACTCCTGACCACTGACCAGAACTGCTGGGTGATGCGTCCGGGTGAATCCTGGCACGGGTTTAAAGACCTGCCGGATAACTGGAGCATGCTGGACCCAATCAAAGTCAGCATTCTGGCGCCGGGGATGGGGGACGATGGCGAACTGGAAGAGAGCGGCGTACCGGCAGCGTTGGTCACCGCCTGGCTTGGCCGCCACGGTATCGTACCGACCCGAACCACTGATTTCCAGATTATGTTCCTGTTCTCAATGGGGATTACTCGTGGGAAATGGGGCACGCTAATCAACACCCTGTGCTCATTCAAACACCATTACGATGCCAATACACCGCTGGCGCAGGTGATGCCGGAACTGGTTGAGGAACATCCTGAAACTTACGCCAATATGGGCATTCACGATCTGGGCGACACCATGTTTGCCTGGCTGAAGGAGAACAACCCTGGCAGCCGACTCAACGCGGCCTACTCCGGCCTGCCTGTTGCTGACATCACCCCGCGTGAAGCCTATAACGCGATAGTCAGCGATAACGTTGAGATGGTCGCCATTGAAAATCTGCCGGGTCGTATAGCGGCGAATTCCGTGATTCCTTACCCACCGGGAATTCCAATGCTGCTGTCCGGGGAAAACTTTGGCGACGCCAATAGCCCGCAGATTAGTTATCTACGTTCGTTGCAGTCCTGGGACCACCACTTCCCTGGATTTGAACATGAAACCGAAGGAACGGAAATTATTGACGGTGTTTATCACGTCATGTGCGTGAAAGCATAATGTCGCTTTATAGATAGTCCGATGTTTAAGGTAGACATGTCATTCTTGAGTAATTCCTGAGTATTGCTGCAAAACAATAACATTGTCATACCTTTTTGCGCGGGACCACCCCGCGCTTTTTTTATACGCAAATAGCACGTTTCCACTTGCGTACAAAATTGTGTACATAAGAAAAATCCCGCAAACATTGTAATTAATTTCAGACACGTTATTTTATTGCAGTCCTGGTTTCATCATACAATTTCAATTTAGCCGATATGGTTCATCTGATGATGGGCTACGGTGTTTTATGTTCATATTCCTGGAGTTTGGGTATGAGGGTTTGCAGCAGAGCAGCTTGTGTTGTTGTATTAGCGGAGAAGGATGTTTGGTTAAGGATTAACGGTAAAGAAGCCATCAGCTTAAAAACTAATCATATGGCGTTGGTGGCATGCGATAATAATATTATCGATTTCTCATCACTTAATAACGCACTGGTCGTACATATCAGTCGCGATATCATTAAAGACTATCTGCGATTTTTAAATAAAGACCTTTCACAGATTCCACTCTGGCAACGGAGTGCCAACCCAGTGATGACCGCCGCGTGTCTGACGCCGGATGTCTTCCGTGTTGCCGCCCAACATAGCGTTATGGACACAGTGGACGAAGGTGAAAGTGAGCGCACACGCTCGCTACTGTTCACGGTGTTATCACGTTTTCTCGGCAGCAAAAAGTTTATTTCTCTGCTCATGCATATACTACGTAGTCGTATCAGCGATAGCGTCTATCACATTATTGAGAGCGATATACATAAAGACTGGAATTTAAGCATGGTCGCCAGTTGCTTATGCCTGAGTCCCAGTTTGTTAAAGAAAAAGCTCAAAAGTGAAAATACAAGTTACAGCCAAATAATTACCACATGTCGCATGCGTTATGCCGTCAATCAGTTATTGATGGACGGCAAAAACATTTCCCAGGTATCTCAACTGTGCGGATATAACAGTACTTCATACTTTATTTCTGTATTCAAAGAGTTCTATGGAATGACGCCACTGCATTATGTCAGTCAACATAGGGAGCCATCCGCTGCCTGATTTTTAATCAGATAGCGATAAGCCATAATAATATCAGCATTAGCGATACCCCCAGTCCGTCACCATAAAATAGTCTTCTGAAGAGGTATGATTAAGCGTCATTTATCCTTATCAGGAGTTAAAAAATATGTCGACGGATGCTGATGCTCACAAAGTGGGCTTAATCCCCGTCACCCTTATGGTGTCGGGGAATATTATGGGTTCCGGTGTATTCCTGCTGCCCGCAAACCTTGCGTCAACTGGCGGGATTGCAATCTACGGATGGTTGGTCACTATTATCGGTGCTTTAGCACTGTCGATGGTGTACGCAAAAATGTCGTCCTTAGACTCCAGTCCCGGTGGTTCTTATGCTTATGCCCGCCGCTGTTTCGGTCCTTTTTTAGGCTATCAGACCAACGTGCTGTACTGGCTGGCGTGCTGGATTGGTAACATCGCCATGGTGGTCATTGGCGTCGGTTATCTGAGCTACTTCTTCCCCATCTTAAAAGATCCGCTGGTCCTGACGCTGACCTGCGTCGTGGTGCTGTGGATCTTCGTATTGCTGAACATTGTCGGACCGAAAATGATCACCCGTGTGCAGGCCGTCGCAACGGTACTGGCGCTGGTGCCAATTGTCGGTATTGCCGTTTTCGGCTGGTTCTGGTTCCGCGGTGAAACCTATATGGCGGCCTGGAACGTCAGCGGCATGAACACCTTCGGCGCGATTCAAAGCACTCTGAACGTCACCTTGTGGTCATTTATCGGGGTGGAAAGCGCCTCCGTCGCGGCAGGCGTGGTTAAAAATCCCAAACGTAACGTGCCTATCGCCACTATGGGCGGCGTGCTGATTGCCGCCGTGTGCTATGTGCTCTCCACCACGGCGATTATGGGTATGATCCCTAACGCGGCGCTGCGTGTTTCAGCTTCTCCGTTCGGTGATGCCGCACGTATGGCGCTGGGTGACACCGCAGGGGCGATTGTCTCCTTCTGTGCCGCGGCCGGGTGCCTTGGTTCTCTGGGCGGCTGGACGCTGCTTGCCGGGCAAACCGCCAAAGCGGCAGCCGATGACGGCCTGTTCCCACCCATTTTTGCCCGCGTGAACAAAGCTGGTACGCCAGTTGCCGGATTAATTATCGTCGGCATCCTGATGACCATCTTCCAGTTCAGCAGTATGTCGCCGAACGCAGCGAAAGAGTTTGGTCTGGTCTCTTCGGTCTCCGTTATCTTCACCCTGGTGCCGTATCTTTACACCTGCGCCGCGCTGCTGCTGCTCGGCCATGGCCACTTCGGTAAAGCGCGTCCGATGTACTTACTGGTGACCTTTATCGCCTTTGTCTACTGCATCTGGGCGGTAGTCGGTTCCGGCGCCAAAGAGGTGATGTGGTCGTTCGTTACGCTGATGATCATCACCGCGCTGTACGCACTGAACTACAATCGGATCCATAAAAACCCGTATCCACTGGATGCCCCGGTAAACAATAACTAACGCAAACAGTCGTCAGCCCGATGGCATAGGATCATCGGGCTGACGCCTTCCCCCGTTATTCTTGAAATCAACATTAAGAACTTAAGGTTGGCTTAATTTTACTTTGAGAGGATTTGCGCCACTTAGTCGATGGAACCCCCTTAATGTTAAAGCTCCTGTTTAAAAGGCCCACTCTCGGGCTCATCAGTTGGCTTCTGCTGATCTCATTTTATCTTGCGACCTTCCTGAACATTGCGTTCTATAAACAAGTTCTGCAAGACCTGCCACTGGACTCCGTGCGCAACGTGCTGGTGTTTTTATCAATGCCGATCGTCGCATTTAGCGTCATGAATATTGTGCTGACGCTGGCCTCATTCCTGTGGCTAAATCGCCTGGTGGCGTGCATTTTCATTCTGGTTGGCGCATCGGCTCAATATTTCATCATGACCTACGGCATCATCATCGACCGCTCGATGATCGCCAACATGATGGACACCACGCCCGCTGAAACCTTCGCTTTGCTGACGCCGCAAATGCTCATCACGCTCGGGGTGAGCGGTATTCTGGCCGCGCTCATCGCCTGCTGGGTCAGAATCAAGCCTATGACTCCGGCGCTACGCAGCGTACTGTTTCGTGGCGCGAACATTCTGGTCTCCGCGCTGCTGATCGTGCTGGTCGCCGCGTTCTTCTATAAAGATTACGCCTCACTGTTTCGCAACAACAAAGAACTGGTGAAATCCCTCAGCCCATCTAACAGCATTGTAGCGACGTCTTCCTGGTATTCGCATCAGAGGCTGGCCCATCTGCCGCTGGTGCGCATTGGTGAAGATGCCCATCGCAATCCGTTGATGGTGAAAGAAAAGCGTAAGAACCTGACGATTGTGGTTCTCGGCGAGACCTCACGCGGCGATAACTTCTCGCTATCCGGCTATTCGCGCCAGACCAACCCGCTGCTGGAAAAAGATGATGTGGTCTATTTCCCCCACACCACTTCCTGCGGAACGGCGACGGCGGTGTCGGTGCCCTGCATGTTCTCCGATATGCCGCGCGCGCACTACGACGAGGAACTGGCGCAGCATCAGGAAGGCGTGCTCGACATTATTCAACGGGCGGGAATTAACGTGCTGTGGAACGATAACGACGGTGGCTGCAAAGGGGCTTGTGATCGGGTACCGCACCAGAATATGACTAAGCTGAACCTGCCAGGGCAGTGTATTGACGGTGAATGCTACGATGACGTGCTGTTCAACGGGCTGGAAGAGTACATCAATAACCTGCAAGGCGACGGGGTGATTGTGCTGCACACCATCGGCAGCCACGGTCCGACCTATTACAACCGCTATCCTGCGCAGTTCAAGAAATTTACGCCAACCTGCGACACCAACGAAATCCAGACCTGTTCACAGCAACAGTTGGTCAATACTTACGACAACACCATTCTTTACGTTGACTATATTGTTGATAAAGCAATCAATATACTGAAAGAGCACCAGGATAATTTCACCACAAGCCTGGTTTATCTTTCCGATCACGGCGAATCCTTAGGGGAAAATGGCGTCTATTTACACGGCCTGCCGTATTCGATTGCGCCAGATACGCAAAAACATGTGCCGATGCTGCTGTGGCTCTCAGAAGATTATCAGCAACGCTATCAGGTCTCTCAGACATGTTTGCAAAAACGGGCAAGCTCAGAGAATTTCTCGCAGGATAATCTCTTCTCCACCCTGCTGGGATTAACGGGCGTGCAAACACAGAAATATCAGGCGGCAGATGATATTCTGCAACCCTGCCGGGGAGGCTAAACGAATGAAAATTCTGATTGTTGAAGACGATACGTTGTTATTACAGGGACTGATACTCGCCGCGCAAACAGAAGGTTATGCCTGTGACGGCGTATCAACGGCCCGTGCAGCAGAGCAGTGTCTGGAGACCGGACATTACAGCCTGGTGGTTCTGGACCTGGGTTTACCGGATGAAGACGGCCTGCATTTCCTGAACCGCATCAGGCAGAAAAAATACACCGTGCCGGTGCTTATTCTCACCGCGCGCGACACGGTGAAAGACCGGGTCAGCGGGCTGGACGTGGGTGCCGATGACTATCTGGTCAAACCCTTCGCGCTGGAAGAACTGCACGCCCGCATCCGGGCGCTGCTGCGTCGTCATAACAATCAGGGCGAAAGTGAATTAATTGTCGGCAATCTGACGCTGAATATCGGTCGTCGCCAGGTGTGGATGGATGGACAAGAGGTCATCTTAACGCCGAAAGAATACGCGCTCCTGTCACGCCTGATGCTCAAAGCCGGCAGCCCGGTACACCGGGAAATCCTGTATAACGACATCTACAGTTGGGATAACGAACCGTCGACCAATACGCTGGAAGTACACATTCACAACCTGCGTGACAAAGTGGGCAAATCACGGATCCGCACGGTCAGGGGATTTGGCTATATGCTGGTTGCCACTGAGGAAAGCTAAGTGAAGCTGCTGCAATTTCTAAAACAACCGCTCCCGCTTCGTCATCGCCTGATGCTGACGATCGGTCTTATTCTGCTGGTCTTTCAGTTGATAAGCACCTTCTGGTTGTGGCACGAAAGCACCGAGCAAATACAGTTGTTCGAGCAGGCGTTACGCGAAAATAGAAATAACGATCGCCACATCCTGCATGAGATCCGCGAAGCCATCGCCAGCCTGATCGTCCCCGGCATCTTTATGGTCAGCCTGACGCTGCTGATTTGTTACCAGGCGGTACGGCGAATCACTCGCCCACTGGCGGATCTGCAAAAAGAGTTAGAAACGCGGGCCGCCGATAACCTGGCGCCGATTGAAGTTCACAGTTCAACCGTTGAGATCCAGGCGGTCGTCTCAGCACTCAACGAGCTGGTAACGCGGCTCACCACCACTATCGAAAACGAACGCTTATTTACCGCCGATGTCGCCCACGAACTGCGTACACCGCTGTCGGGCGTTCGCCTGCATCTGGAATTACTGTCAAAAGCCCATAAGGTCGACGTTACGCCGTTAATTGCCCGTCTTGACCAAATGATGGACAGCGTGTCGCAACTGCTGCAACTTGCCCGCGTCGGACAGTCGTTTTCGGCCGGGAGCTACCAGCACGTCAAACTGCTGGAGGACGTTATTCTGCCCTCCTACGATGAACTCAGCACCATGCTGGAGCTGCGCCAGCAGACGTTGCTCCTGCCGCAAAGCGCGGCGGACGTTGTCGTACGTGGCGATGCTACGCTATTGCGAATGTTACTGAGAAACCTGGTAGAAAACGCGCATCGTTACAGTCCGGAAGGCACTAATATTACGATTAGCCTGAATACCGGGCATGATGCCGTCCTGGCCGTTGAAGATGAAGGACCCGGCATTGATGAAAGTAAATGCGGGGAGTTGAGCAAAGCGTTTGTGCGTATGGACAGCCGTTTTGGCGGGATTGGGCTGGGGCTGAGCATTGTCAGTCGTATCACCCAGTTACATCACGGGCATTTCTATTTGCAAAATCGTCAGGGAACCACCGGCACTCGCGCCTGGGTGGAATTAGCGAAAGGTCAGTAAGAACTCACCCATACGTACAAAAAGCTGCTGACGATCAGCAGGCTGCACACGGTGGTCAAACTTTCATAAATGCGGGTTTTCATAACACTCTCCTCCGATACTATGGAGGAGAGTTTGCCAGACACAGATTAAGTCAACCTTAAGGCATGACCTACAGAAAAAGGTTACTCATCGATACGTGGATGCTGCTGCACCAGGCGCGTACGCTTGAGCTGCAGATCGGCAATTTCCTGATCGATATCTTCGATTTTCTGCTCGATATTATCGTAGTGCTCGCCAAGGATCTCTTTCGCTTCCTGAATATCCGAAGCGGCAGGCGTGGCCCCTTTCAGCGGCTGATTGGCGGTCTCTTTCATGGTCATGCCGGTAATTAAACCAATCACCGCAATCACCATCAGATAATAAGCAGGCATCATCAGATTCTGCGAGCTTTCCACCAGCCATGCGGCCAATGTCGGAGTCAGACCGGCGATCAATACCGAGATATTAAACGCGGCGGCCAGCGCACTGTAGCGAATATGCGTCGGGAACATCGCCGGTAACGTTGACGCCATCACCCCGGTAAAGCAGTTGAGGATCACCGCCAACATCAACAATCCGGCGAAAATCAGGCCGATGACGTTACTGTTAATCAGAATAAATGCCGGAATCGCCAACACAAACAGCGCAATACTGCCCATGATCACAAACGGACGACGCCCGAAGCGGTCGCTGAGCAAACCCATAATCGGCTGCACAAACAGCATACCAATCATGATGGCGATAATAATCAACACGCCGTGGTCTTCAGAGTAATGCAGGTTATGCGACAGATAACTCGGCATATAGGTGAGCAGCATGTAGTAGGTAACGTTAGTGGCAATCACCAGACCAACACATGCCAACAGGCTACGCCAGTGTTTGGTCGCAATCTCTTTAAACGAGACCTTAGGACCTTCCTGTAGCCCCTGACGATCGCCCTGCTCCAGTTTATCCACGTGCTGCTGGAACGCCGGCGTCTCTTCCAGCGCATGACGCAGGTACAGACCAATCAGCCCTAACGGTAGCGCCAGGAAGAACGGAATACGCCAGCCCCACTCAAGGAAGTTGTCCTCGCCGACGATAGTTGAAATCAGGACCACCACGCCCGCACCCAGCACAAACCCGGCAATTGAGCCGAAGTCCAGCCAGCTGCCCATAAACCCGCGCTTACGGTCTGGCGAGTACTCTGCGACAAAAATCGACGCCCCGGTATACTCTCCGCCGACCGAGAACCCCTGCGCCATCTTACACAGCAACAGCAGAATCGGCGCCCAGATACCAATCGAGGCATACGAGGGAATAAGACCGATACAGAAGGTACTTATCGACATAATCACAATGGTGATAGCGAGTATCTTCTGACGACCGTATTTATCGCCAAGCATACCGAAGAACAATCCGCCAAGCGGTCGAATCAGAAAGGGAACAGAGAAAGTAGCAAGTGCGGCAACCATCTGCACGCTGGGGTCAGCCCCCGGGAAGAACACTTTACCTAATGCGTAAGCAACAAACCCATAAACACCAAAATCAAACCACTCCATCGCATTACCTAACGACGCCGCGGTAATGGCTTTTCGCAATTTACCGTCATCAATGATGGTAACGTCGCGCAGCGTTATTGGTTTTATTTTTTTCCTTTTTAACATACCCGTCCTCATAGACTTAGCCCTGTCACGCTACAGTTCGAGTCCCCTAACGCCCATGCGTCAGGGTCATCACCGAGCGGGGAACGCACAGACGCATTCCCTGTAACAAGCGTAGCAGGTTTACTTACACTGACGAGAAACACGCAGTACAACCGAACCTGTTGACGCCTGATTGGGCGGTTAATGACCTCTTTACCCTAACAGTGTTTAAATTTGTGATCAACTTCACATATAGTTTTCCGTTTCGTCAACCTGCGTAAATCAGGTCATTCTGAGTCAACTTTTTTACATGTCATGCTTGCGATTTGCTGGCAATTAAATACAAGAATAAATCGCTTTGTTGCGCCAACAATCACAATAGTCACTATTATTCTGCTAGCAAAAAAATCACCTAATCCCTTCACAAAAAGATCACAGCTTTTTTAATAATCAGAGCGTTTAAGAAATTTTGCGCGGAATATGTGATGAAGATAACTAAAACATCGTTTTATTTTGATTGAATCAACGTTCCCATGAATGCACACTAATTCCAGACGCAATATCCCTGGGAGCAGCAACACGCTCAACGTATGCCGCGTTAGATTTTATAAAACAAAGAGATAGCGATTTTCTTTGTTAAAAGACATTAGTAACCATTTGAATTTATTAATTTTTACTTTCTTGCGCGAGTATTAGCTGCGACAAGACATGAGGACGTTTATGAAAATTAAAGCCACGATTGAACGCATCCCCGGCGGAATGATGTTGATTCCCCTGTTATTAGGCGCAGTGTTAAATACGTTAGCTCCGGATACCGGTGCGTATTTCGGTTCGTTTACCAAAGGAATGATCAGCGGAACGGTACCGATTCTGGCTGTATGGTTTTTTTGTATCGGTGCATCTATTGATTTACGGGCAACCGGCACGGTATTACGCAAGTCCGGTACGTTGGTAATAACCAAAATAGCCGTGGCGTGGGTAGTGGCAATGATTGCTGCTTCCTTTATTCCTGATACCGGTATTCAAACCGGGTTCTTTGCCGGTCTTTCCGTGCTGGCAATTGTTTCAGCGATGGACATGACCAACGGCGGTTTGTACGCCAGCCTGATGAACCAGTATGGAACCAAAGAAGAGTCCGGCGCATTTGTGTTGATGTCTCTGGAATCCGGTCCGTTAATGACCATGGTGATCCTCGGCTCCGCAGGTCTGGCCTCCTTCGAGCCACACCATTTTATCGGCGCGGTATTACCCTTCCTGATTGGTTTTACGTTGGGTAACCTGGATCACGACCTGCGTTCTTTCTTCAGCAAAGCCACGCCGGTGCTGATCCCGTTCTTCGGCTTCGCGTTGGGCAACACAATTAACCTGAGCGTAATCGTTGATACAGGCCTGCTGGGTATCCTGCTGGGTGTCGCGGTTATCGTTATCACCGGTATCCCACTGATTATTGCTGACCGCGTTATTGGCGGTGGGAACGGTACAGCGGGCGTAGCCGCCTCTTCCGCAGCAGGCGCTGCGGTAGCAAACCCGGTGATTATCGCCCAGATTAACCCGGCGTTCGAACCGGTTGCCGCATCCGCAACGGCGCTGGTTGCCGCCAGCGTGATTGTCACCGCCATTCTGGTGCCGATTATCACCGCGCTGTATGCCAAACGTTTTAATAAAAATCTGGTCGTCAATGAGGCTGCGGCAACCCCGGCAGACTCCCTGCACCACTAAACCTGCCTTTATCCCACTCACCGTTCCTGCTCAATTGATGAGCGGGGACGGTGCAAAAATCTCCTCAACCATCGCATCAACCAGCCGTTTAGCCGAACACAATCGCGGCATTCCCAACGCTACATTTTGCCAACGCTGCGTCACCGACCAGCTCACCGGATGACGCTGCGCATCGCACCAGTCCCCCAGCCAGCTTAACATATCGTTGTGCTCGCCCGAGCCGCCGACAACTGGTGTGCTGAGCCAATGATGATAGTAATGACGCGTGGCGGGTGCCGCATTCACGCTGTCCGCCAGCGCCTGCGCAGCCATGGTTCTCAGGTTGTCTTTTAGCATTGACACCACATCGGCATTCGCTAACCGGCAGGCGTCACCGAAGGCTCCCCAGCGTAACTCCTCCAGCGCAACAAAACAGCGTCCAGGCAACGACCAGCCGTCATACGCGCCAGCCCGCCAACGGGTAAAGATTTGCTCGCTGTGTTCGCCAGCTTGCACCGTCAGACCGCGTTGCGTCAGCGCTTTCTCTTTATAAGCACCGCGCTGGGTAAACCAGTCGGTGAGTGCACTCACCTGCTGCATCAGGCCGGGCGTGGGCAGCCCGCGAGGCTGTTCGGTTTGTTGTAAAAACCTCAGCCCTTCGGCAATGCGCACCAGCGCCAGATGACCCGGGTCGATCATGCCCGCCAGCTTCTCTACCAGCTTGAGACGCATCACCAGATGCTCGCTGGACACTCCCGCCATCACCCACGCACGCAGTTGCGTTTGGGATAATACTTCCTGCGTCAGGCGCGCACGCAGGCGCTGCTGCTGTTGCAGAAAACCGCCGGAACGTTTGGTTTCATCTCCCTGAACCAGATCGACCATAAACTTCGGGTAGACACACTCCAGCGTCCGCCCGGGGCCTTCCAGTAACACGTTAGTCATGTGTGCTCGGTTGCAAAAAGGGTATTGATATCGTCGCGCAGCAAGCGGGAATCTTCATAAAGCCATGCCGCAGTCGCAATGCGATGCTGCAACTGTTCATTCAAGGCATTCACCGCAGATTCATTTTGCTGGCGCACGGTCAGACTCTCACGCAGGCTCGCCTGTAATTGCGTCAAACACTGTGAAAAATCAGCAAAAAACGTGGCCATGCCTGCCGTAACGGAAATATCGACCTGAGCGGCTAAAGCTTTACGAATTTGTTGGCAAAACTGGGTGACGTAATGCACAAGGTTATTATGCAGTGCGCCCATATCAATGAGATAACGCGTTTTCGTTTCAACGTAATCATTCCATCCCCAGTTGGGTTGATTCAGCCAACGCGAGAAGGTATCACGCACCACGCCGCCAGGAGACGGTGTATTCTCCGCCGGAATATCCTGTTCAATGGCCTCGTTAAACAACTGGCGGGTGTTGAAGTTAAACATCGCCGCATGAAACGCCGGAAAACGGATCCGCGCCCGAAAACCCGCGTGATTCAGTTCCTCTTTCACCCGCTGTTCAATAGGGCGCATGGCATCATTAAGCGCCCGGGACAGTGTCGACTCAAGCTGTTCAAAGCGCAGGGCTAAGTCCCGGCTGATGCTTTCCTGCGCCGCCAGCAAGACCACTTCACAGGACGAACGCATTTTATCCAGCACGATTTTCGCCTGGCCTTCATCGTGCAGCACCAGCATTTCTCCGACCATTTCTGCCGAGGAGACGCCAGCCCCCAGGCCATGTTGTGACATCATCAGGACGTTTTCTTTGACAAAGAACGTGTTGATGCCGCACAGAATCTCAGTCTGTTGATCATTGAGATAGCCCGCAGCAGCCTCCAGCGCCAACTCGACCTCATGGCTGACTTCATCGCTGACCCGCCCCTGACTCACTTCTAACTGTTGCATATCCTCTTCAATATGCGTGATGTTCAGCCGCAATTTTTCATAGGCAACCGTTAATCCGTGGGAGCGAAACTCCAGATATTCGTGCGCGCTTTGCGCATAATTCAATAACTTATGCGACGCTGAGCGTAGCGCATACAGTGAAGCATTGGCGTAAGCGGCATGAATCACTTTCTGAATCGGCTGCTCAAACAGCGAATCCTCCCACAACAGATCGGCGGCATGGCGGATGTGCTCCGTATCCTCAAGATCGGTGGTGCGCCAGCGTCTGCCAAGGGCCGCCTCGGCAAAGTCCTGTACCCAGCGTTGCACCTGATGATCCGGCAGCCGCCCGCGGGTCGTCAGCTCATGACGCGCCCTGTTCGCCAGATACCCCCACATCGAGGAAACTGGATAGATTCGCTCCGGGGCAATGCCGCCTTGCATCAGCGTGCCGGAAATTAACGCCCGCACCTGCTCTTCATCATCACTATTACGGTCTTTTTGATCGAACTTGTTCACCAGCGCGTATAACGGCACTGACTTACCAACCGCCATAATCGCCTGACGCACTTCTTCATCGGAAATCGACTTCAGTTGGGTGTAATCCAGCACCGCCAATACCGCAGAGGCCCGCGCCAACTGTTCATTCAGCATCTTTTGTAAGTGCGGTTGCCCTGCCTCATTCGGCCCTGGCGTATCCAGCAATGTTAATTGCCCCGGATAGCTCGCCTGTCCGGCCAAATGGACAAACTCAACCTCGATAACCGGAATATGCTCAATCGCGGCATAAGCGGCAAAAGGAAAATCGACCTCCAGCGCTTTTGACAAACGCACCAGGTCATTCAGGCTTTTAAGGCAATGGAAAATAGGCTGTGCGCCAAGATAATACCGTTCAAATGCCACGCCGTTTTCAATATGCTGCAGCAGGACATTCATATCCTTATCGACTTCCAGGGTCTGCGTAAGACGCTGGCGATCGCACTCGCGCACGCGCTGCTGTAAAACTTTCATTAAGGCATCAATCGGTGCGACATGTGAAAAATGCAGTACCGGCTCTTTCTGCCCCGGCGTATGGCGAATTAGCGTCGGTAACGCCGTCATGGGGCGATTACGATTAGGTAAAACTTCTGTCCCCACAATCGCATTGATCGTCGTCGATTTTCCCGCTTTCATGGTACCGACAATCGCCAGCACCATTTCCAGGCGCGTAATCTTACGCAGTTCATTATTGAGCGTTGCTTGCTGGACATCCATGCCACGCGTGCTGAAATGCATGGGTTGAACAACCTGTCTGCTATGCTCTCCTTGTTTTAGCGCGACATCATCCAACGACGTCATGGGCAATTTTTGCAATTGCCTGAGATGTTCAAGTGAGAGCATCAGCAAGCGTTCCGCTTCCTGACTTAATTCATATATTGTCTGTGTGTGCATGGAAAATTTTTCCTTAACGCAAATGGCATTGCTTTTATTTAGCCCAATCGTTTTATTTATAGATTTTTTGGCTTTTATAATTACGTGTAGAAATAATTAAAATCAAAACAACCAATTGATATTATTAAAATAAATTTGGCGTATAACCGTTGGCCTGATGCCTCTCACTTATCTAATAAGTAAGAAAGATAAACAGCGTAGTTCAGTTTTAAAAAATGCCAGTTTAATCCCCCTACTAAAATTAAGGGGGTTGGTGATATTCAATCACAATGACTTAGGCATCCGTAGGCATTGTTACCTATGAATATCAGATATTTCGCCTCACCTTATCTTAAATAACTAAGCGTAGCAATTTCCCTTAAAAAATATTCCGCCATACTTTCATTGGGGTGAAAGCAGAGGGTCTTTACAGCAGATCATTTTGTCTAATCGCGCAGTAGTCCCGACAAATGCAGGGATTTTATGTATAATTGCGGCCTTTTTCGGCAATCTGCCATTTTTTGGGCGCATTTGCCCCTGCTGACTTTTGAGGAAATCCACATGTCATTACCACACTGCCCGCAATGCAACTCCGAATACACTTACGAAGATAACGGCATGTTCATCTGCCCGGAATGCGCTCACGAATGGAACGATGCTGAACCGGCACAGGACAGCGACGAACTGATCGTTAAAGATGCCAACGGCAACCTGCTGGCTGACGGCGACAGCGTTACCGTAGTGAAAGACCTGAAGGTAAAAGGTAGCTCTTCCATGCTGAAGATCGGTACCAAAGTAAAAAACATTCGTCTGGTTGAAGGCGACCATAACATCGATTGCAAAATCGATGGCTTTGGCCCAATGAAGCTGAAATCTGAGTTTGTGAAAAAGAACTGATGCAAATTGCCTGATGGCGCTACGCTCATCAGGCTGCGCCAGCTCATCTGCCAGGCGGGAAGCTAATACTTCCCGCCTGGTTTATTTGTGCAGACAATAACTACACTTAACTGGCTTCTTTTACCTGAGGTAAAAATTATGCCGTTAAGTCCCTATATCTCCTTTGCAGGCAACTGCGCTGACGCTATCGCTTACTACCAAAAAACGTTAGGCGCAGAGCTGCTCTACAAAATCAACTTCGGTGAAATGCCCAAATCCGCGCAGGACAACGAAGAAGGTTGCCCTTCCGGAATGAAATTCCCCGATACCGCCATTGCCCATGCCAATCTGCGCGTGGCAGGCAGCGACATCATGATGAGCGATAGCGCCCCCGACGGAAATGCTCACTACTCTGGCTTTACGCTGGTGCTCGACACGCAAAACGTCGACGAAGGCAAACGCTGGTTTGATAACCTGGCAGCAAACGGAAAAATCGAAATGGACTGGCAGGAAACCTTCTGGGCCCACGGTTTCGGTAAAGTGAGCGACCAGTATGGCGTGCCGTGGATGATCAACGTCGTCAAACAACAGCAACCTACTGAGTAATCCAACGGGAGGCCCGCCCTCCCGTACTGTCATCAAAAATCGCTTAACTCTTCATCGCCGAGTAACCATCCCTTAACGAAAACGTCACATTGATCCGCCACGATGGGGCCACTTTTTTAGGGAGGCCGCATCATGCAAACGATTATTCGCGTCGAAAAACTCTCCAAATCCTTCAATCAACATCAGGCGCTCAATGCGGTTGATCTGAACATCTGTTCCGGTGAGATGGTGGCTCTGCTTGGACCGTCTGGCTCTGGCAAATCCACCCTTTTACGTCATTTAAGCGGTTTGATCACCGGTGATAAATCGCCTGGTAGCCACGTCGAGTTGCTGGGTCGCACCGTTCAACGTGAAGGCCGCCTGGCGCGGGATATCCGCAAAAGCCGCGCCCACACCGGCTACATCTTCCAGCAGTTCAATCTGGTGAACCGCCTGACGGTACTGGAGAACGTCCTGATTGGCGCACTCGGCAGCACGCCGTTCTGGCGCACCTGTTTTAGCTGGTTTAGTCAGGAACAGAAGCAGCGCGCATTACAGGCGCTAACCCGCGTTGGCATGGCGCACTTTGCATACCAGCGCGTTTCCACGCTTTCGGGCGGGCAACAGCAGCGCGTCGCCATTGCCCGCGCGCTGATGCAGCAGGCCAAAGTGATCCTGGCCGACGAGCCGATAGCCTCGCTGGACCCCGAATCCGCGCGCATCGTGATGGATACCCTGCGCGATATTAACCAGACCGACGGTATCACCGTGGTCGTCACGCTGCATCAGGTGGATTACGCCCTGCGCTACTGCGAACGCATCGTCGCGCTGCGCCAGGGCAACGTCTTCTTTGACGGTAGCAGCCAGCATTTTGATAACGATCGTTTTGACCATCTCTACCGCAGCATGAACCGCGTCGAACAGAACGCACAGGCTGCTTAACTTTGCCCGAACTGAGGAATAAACATGAATTACAAGGCCGTTGCCGCGCTGGCGTTTACCAGCATGTTCAGCATCAGCACCTTGTTAAGCCCGGCGCATGCCGAAGAACAAGAGAAAGCGCTGAACTTTGGCATTATTTCGACCGAATCACAGCAAAACCTGAAGCCACAGTGGGAACCGTTCCTGAAGGACATGGAAAAATCGCTGGGCGTGAAAGTAAACGCCTTCTTCGCCCCGGACTACGCCGGGATCATCCAGGGAATGCGCTTTAACAAAGTTGATATCGCCTGGTACGGCAATCTCTCGGCAATGGAAGCGGTGGATCGCGCTAACGGACAAGTGTTTGCCCAGACCGTCGCCGCCGACGGATCCCCGGGTTACTGGAGCGTGTTGATCGTTAACAAAGACAGTCCGATCAACAATCTGAACGATCTGATCGCCAAACGTAAGGATCTGACCTTCGGCAACGGCGATCCTAACTCCACTTCAGGCTACCTCGTCCCCGGTTACTACGTCTTCGCGAAAAATAACATCTCCGCCAGCGACTTCAAACGCACCGTCAATGCCGGACATGAAACCAACGCCCTGGCCGTCGCCAACAAACAGGTCGATGTCGCCACTAACAACACCGAAAACCTCGACAAGCTGAAAACTTCCGCGCCGGACAAGCTGAAAGAGCTGAAGGTTATCTGGAAGTCACCGCTGATCCCGGGCGATCCGATCGTCTGGCGTAAAAACCTTTCCGAAACCACCAAGGACAAGGTGTACGACTTCTTTATGAATTACGGCAAAACGCCGGAACAGAAAACCGTACTGGAACGCCTGGGATGGGCACCGTTCCGCGCCTCCAGCGACTTACAACTGGTGCCGATTCGCCAACTGGCGCTGTTTAAAGAGATGCAGGGCGTGAAGGATAACAAAGGGCTGAACGAGGAAGAGAAAACCAGCAAAACCTCGGCGCTGAAAGCGCAGCTCGACGACCTTGACCGTCTGACCGCCGCACTGGGTGCCATGACCAGCGTCAGCAAAGCGGTGCAGTGATTTGTAGACCGGATTGTAGGCCGGATAAGCGAAGCGCCATCCGGCAAAGGCGTGAATGCCGGATGGCGACGCAAAAGCGTCTTATCCGGCCTACAACGCAAACACACGTGCCAACGGAGCTAAACATGCAAACCATCACCGTCGCCCCGCCCAAACGTAGCTGGTTCTCGTTGCTGAGCTGGGCCATTCTTCTCGCCGTACTGGTGGTCTCGTGGAAAGGTGCCGAAATGGCTCCGCTCACGCTGATCCAGGATTCCGGCAATATGGCGACCTTCGCCGCCGACTTCTTCCCGCCGGACTTCAGCCAGTGGCAGGACTATCTCGGTGAAATGGCCGTTACCCTGCAAATTGCCGTCTGGGGTACTGCCCTCGCCGTGGTGCTGTCGATTCCCTTCGGCCTGATGTGCGCCGATAACCTCGTGCCGTGGTGGATTTACCAGCCGATGCGTCGCCTGATGGATGCCTGTCGCGCCATCAATGAAATGGTCTTCGCCATGCTGTTCGTGGTCGCCGTCGGTTTAGGTCCATTCGCCGGGGTGATGGCGCTGTTTATCCACACCACCGGGGTGCTTTCCAAGCTGCTTTCCGAAGCGGTAGAAGCCATTGAGCCAGGTCCGGTAGAAGGCATTCGCGCCACCGGGGCCAATAAAATTGAAGAAATTCTGTATGGCGTTCTGCCACAGGTCATGCCGCTGCTTATTTCCTATTCGCTGTATCGCTTTGAATCCAACGTTCGCTCGGCCACGGTAGTCGGGATGGTGGGCGCAGGCGGTATTGGCGTGACCTTATGGGAAGCGATTCGCGGTTTTCAGTTCCAGCAAACCTGCGCCCTGATGGTGTTAATCATCGTCACCGTCAGCCTGTTGGATTTCCTTTCCCAGCGTTTGCGTAAGCACTTTATCTGATTAGCGAGGCATTGATTGCTATGCACTTGTCTACACATCCGACCAGTTATCCAACGCGTTATCAGGAAATTGCCGCGAGACTTGAGCAGGAGCTTCGTCAACATTATCGCTGCGGTGACTATCTGCCCGCCGAACATCAGCTTGCCGCGCGCTACGAGGTAAACCGCCACACCCTGCGCCGCGCCATTGACCAGTTGGTTGAGCGCGGTTGGGTACAACGTCGCCAGGGCGTCGGCGTGCTGGTGCTGATGCGCCCATTCGATTACCCGCTGAATGCCCAGGCGCGCTTTAGTCAGAACCTGCTGGACCAGGGCAGCCACCCCACCAGCGAAAAACTGCTGGCGGTGCTGCGCCCGGCCTCCAGCCACATTGCCGACGCGCTCAGCATTAACGAGGGCGATAACGTGATTCACCTGCGCACCCTGCGCCGGGTTAACGGGATCGCGCTGTGCCAGATCGACCACTATTTTTCCGACCTCACGCTGTGGCCGCTGCTGCAGGGCTTTAACAGCGGTTCGCTGCACGACTACCTGCGCGAACAGTCCGGCCTGACGCTGCTGCGTACGCAAACGCGCATCAGCGCCCGCCGCGCGCAGGCCAAAGAGAGCAAGGTGCTGGAAATCCCCAATATGGCGCCGCTGCTGTGCGTGCGCACCCTGAACCACCGTGAAGGCGAAGAACACGCGGCGGAATACTCCGTCAGCCTGACCCGCGCCGACATGATCGAATTCACTATGGAGCACTGAATGCATTTCGATACCGCCACCCGCCAGCGCTGGATGCGCGCGCTGGCTTACAGCAATGCCGATGCCCTGAACGCCCGCATCACCGCGCTCAAACTGACGCCGGACTATGAACTTATTCGCGCACCGGAAAGCGGACTGATGCAGATCCAGGCCCGTATGGGTGGTACCGGCAACCGCTTCTTTGCCGGTGACACCACGCTTACCCGCGCAGTTGTCCGCCTGAAAAGCGGCACGCTGGGTTACAGCTACCTGCTGGGACGCAACAAACAACATGCCGAGCAGTGCGCGGTGATTGACGCGCTGCTGCAGGAACAAACGCATTTCCAGAACTTAATGGAAACCTTAATTGCCCCGCTGGAAGCGGAACGCGATGCGCTGATTCGCGCACGCCGTGCCGAAGTCAACGCCAGTCGGGTCGACTTCTTCACGCTGGTACGCGGAGATAACGCATGACCTTACAAACCGCTTTTAATTTACCCGTTCAGGATGCTCAGCAGAGCTTTCGTCGCCTGCTGAAGGCCATGAGCGAACCGGGCGTAATCGTCGCCCTGCATCAACTGAAACACGGCTGGCAGCCACTGGGCGTGGCAACCACCAGCGTGCTGCTGACCCTGGTCGACGGCGACACGCCGGTCTGGCTGGCGCCGTCGATGGATAACGATATCGCCCGGCAGAACCTACGTTTTCATACCAACGCGCCGCTGGTGGATCAGCCGCAGCTGGCGGCCTTTGCCGTCGCCGATGAACACATCAGCAGTGAACAGCTTAACGTCCTCTCCGCCGGTTCCGCCGTCGCGCCAGAGACCAGCGCCACGCTCATTGTGCAGGTCGCAGGCTTAAGCGGCGGACGTATGCTGCGTCTGACCGGCGCGGGCATCGCCGAAGAGCGCATGATCGCGCCACAGTTGCCGGAATGCCTGATTCACGAACTCACCGAACGCCCGCATCCGTTCCCGCTGGGGGTTGATTTGATCCTCACCTGCGGCGAACGCCTGCTGGCTATTCCGCGAACCACCCATGTGGAGGTGTGCTGATGTACGTCGCCGTCAAAGGGGGCGAAAAGGCGATAGCCAACGCCCACGCCCTGCAGGAAAACCGACGCCGGGGCGATGAGACCATTGCTGAACTGAGCGTAGCGCAAATCGAACAGCAGATGAATCTGGCCGTCGACCGGGTGATGACCGAAGGCGGCATCGCCGATCGCGAACTGGCGGCGCTGGCGCTGAAGCAGGCCAGCGGCGATAACGTCGAAGCCATCTTTTTGCTCCGCGCCTACCGCACTACGCTGGCAAAGGTGGCGGTCAGCGAGCCGCTTAACAGTGCAGAAATGCGCCTTGAGCGCCGAATCTCGGCGGTCTACAAGGATATTCCCGGCGGACAGCTGTTGGGACCGACCTATGACTACACCCATCGCCTGCTGGATTTTACTCTGCTGGCTAATGGCGAAACGCCGCCTCTGCGCAGCGCAGACGGCGCACAGGATGCCTCCCCGCACGTCTTTTCCCTGCTGGCCAACCAGGGACTGGCAAAGCGTGAAGAGGATGATGGCGCCACGCCCGACGACGTCACCCGCACACCACCAGTTTACCCCTGTTCACGTGCTTCACGCCTGCAACAGCTGATGCGCGGCGACGAAGGCTATCTTCTGGCGTTGGCCTACTCCACCCAGCGCGGCTACGGGCGCAATCACCCGTTTGCCGCCGAAATCCGTAGCGGCTATGTGGCACTGGAAACAGTCCCGGAAGAGCTGGGATTTGCGGTGAACGTCGGCGAACTGCTGATGACCGAATGTGAAATGGTCAACGGGTTTGTCGCACCAGAAAACGAATCTCCCCATTTTACCCGCGGCTACGGGCTGGTGTTCGGCATGAGCGAACGTAAAGCAATGGCGATGGCGTTGGTGGACCGCGCTCTACAGGCAGCCGAATACGATGAAACGGTCACGGGACCGGCGCAGGACGAAGAGTTCGTGCTGGCGCATGCGGATAACGTCGAGGCGGCGGGTTTTGTTTCGCACCTCAAACTTCCCCATTACGTCGATTTCCAGGCTGAGCTGGAACTGCTCAAACGCCTGCAACAGGAGGCCCCTCGTGACCACTAACCTCTCCGGCTACAACTTTGCGTATCTTGATGAGCAGACCAAGCGCATGATCCGCCGCGCCATTCTGAAAGCGGTGGCCATCCCCGGTTACCAGGTGCCGTTTGGCGGACGTGAAATGCCGATGCCTTACGGTTGGGGAACCGGCGGCATCCAGCTCACCGCCAGCGTGATTGGCGAGCCGGACGTATTGAAGGTGATTGACCAGGGCGCGGATGACACCACCAACGCCGTGTCGATTCGCAATTTCTTCAAACGCGTAACCGGGGTGAATACCACCGAGCGTACGGAAGACGCGACCTTGATCCAGACCCGCCACCGCATCCCGGAAACGCCGCTGGTGGAAGATCAAATCATTATCTTCCAGGTACCGATCCCTGAGCCGCTGCGCTTTATCGAACCGCGCGAAACGGAAACCCGCACCATGCACGCGCTGGAAGAGTACGGCATCATGCAGGTGAAACTGTATGAAGATATCGCCCGCTTCGGCCATATCGCCACCACTTACGCCTATCCGGTGAAAGTTAATGACCGCTACGTCATGGACCCGTCGCCCATCCCAAAATTCGACAATCCGAAGATGGACATGATGCCGGCCCTGCAACTGTTTGGCGCAGGCCGCGAAAAGCGCATCTATGCCGTTCCACCTTACACCCGCGTGGAAAGTCTCGATTTCGACGATCACCCGTTTACCGTGCAGAGCTGGGATGAGCCTTGCGCCATTTGTGGCTCAACCCACAGCTATCTCGATGAAGTGGTGCTCGATGACACCGGCAAACGCATGTTTGTCTGCTCCGACACCGACTACTGCCGCCAACAGAGCGAGGCCCTCAGCCAATGACGCAACCGCTGCTTTCAGTCAACAACCTGACCCATCTCTACGCGCCGGGCAAGGGCTTCAGCGATGTCTCTTTTGACCTGTGGCCTGGCGAAGTGCTGGGTATCGTCGGCGAGTCCGGTTCCGGCAAAACCACGTTGCTGAAATCAATCTCATCACGGCTGACGCCGCAGAACGGTGAGATTTTGTATCAGAACCGTTCGCTGTACGGCATGAACGAGGCCGACCGCCGCCGTCTGCTGCGCACCGAGTGGGGCGTGGTGCACCAGCATCCGCTGGATGGCCTGCGCCGTCAGGTCTCCGCAGGCGGCAATATCGGCGAACGTCTGATGGCCACCGGCGCGCGCCACTACGGCGACATCCGCGCCACCGCGCAGCGTTGGCTGGAGGAGGTAGAGATCCCTGCCTCGCGTATCGACGATCTGCCCACCACCTTTTCCGGCGGCATGCAGCAGCGCCTGCAGATCGCCCGTAACCTCGTCACCCACCCAAAACTTGTGTTTATGGACGAACCCACCGGCGGGCTGGACGTTTCCGTACAGGCCAAACTGCTGGACCTGCTGCGCGGCCTGGTGGTGGAACTGGATCTGGCGGTAGTGATTGTCACCCACGATCTGGGCGTGGCGCGCCTGCTGGCCGACCGTTTGCTGGTGATGAAGCAGGGTCAGGTGGTGGAAAGTGGGTTAACCGACCGCGTGCTCGACGACCCGCATCATCCGTATACCCAGTTGCTGGTGTCGTCGGTTTTGCAGAACTGATTTTTTGTTGTGCCCGATGGCGGCTGCGCCTTATCCGGCCTACGGAGCGGCATCGCTTGTGCCGGATGGCGGCATTGGTTGTAGGCCTGATAAGCGAAGCGCCATCAGGCAATCAAACGAAAAAACGCTTAAAGAGGCTAAAAATGAACGCGATCCGCGTTGAAAATGTCAGTAAAACCTTTGTCCTGCATCAGCAAAACGGCGTGCGTCTGCCGGTGCTGCAAAACGCCACGCTGGACGTTAAAAACAGCGAATGCGTGGTGCTGCACGGTCACTCGGGCAGCGGCAAATCCACGTTGCTGCGTTCGCTGTACGCCAACTATCTGCCTGATGAAGGCCACATCCACATCCGCCACAACGATGAATGGGTCGATCTGGTGCAGGCTCCGGCGCGTAAAGTGCTGGAAGTTCGTCGTTCAACCATCGGCTGGGTGAGCCAGTTCCTGCGCGTGATCCCGAGGATTTCCGCGCTGGATGTGGTGATGCAGCCGTTGCTGGATCTCGGCGAATCCCGTGAAGAGTGTGCAGCCAAAGCGGCTAACCTGCTTACCCGTCTGAACGTGCCGGAGCGGCTGTGGCACCTGGCGCCTTCGACCTTTTCCGGTGGTGAACAGCAGCGCGTCAACATCGCCCGCGGGTTTATCGTTGATTACCCAATTCTGCTACTCGATGAGCCTACCGCCTCGCTGGACGCCAAAAATAGCGCCGCCGTCGTCGCATTAATTGAAGAAGCGAAAGCCCGCGGCGCAGCAATTGTCGGCATTTTTCACGATCAAACCGTGCGCGACCGTGTAGCGGATCGTCTGCATCTGATGGGAACAACAGCATGATTATCAATAATGTAAAGCTGGTACTGGAAGATGAAGTGGTGCAAGGATCGCTGGAAATTGAAGGCGGAACGATCCGCGCCTTTGCCGAAAGTCAAAGCCAGCTGCCGCAGGCGCTGGACGGCGAAGGCGGCTGGCTGCTGCCAGGGCTTATCGAACTGCATACTGACAATCTCGACAAGTTTTTCACCCCGCGACCGAAGGTAGACTGGCCTGCCCACTCGGCGATGAGCAGCCACGATGCCCTAATGGTGGCCAGCGGCATTACCACCGTGCTGGACGCGGTGGCGATTGGCGATGTGCGCGACGGCGGCGACCGTCTGGAAAATCTGGAGAAGATGATCAATGCGGTGGAAGAGACGCAAAAGCGCGGGGTCAATCGCGCCGAACACCGCCTGCATTTACGCTGCGAGCTGCCGCACCACACCACTCTGCCGCTTTTTGAAAAACTGGTCGGTCGTGAGCCGGTGACGCTGGTATCGCTGATGGATCACTCGCCAGGCCAGCGTCAGTTCGCCAATCGCGAGAAGTACCGCGAGTATTATCAGGGCAAGTATTCACTCACCGACGAGCAGATGGCCCGCTATGAAGAAGAACAATTAGCCCTGGCTGCGCGTTGGTCACAGCCCAATCGCACGGCGATTGCCCAGATGTGCCGTGAGCGCCAGATTGCGCTGGCGAGCCATGACGATGCCACCAGCGAACATGTGCTGGAATCGCACCAGCTTGGCAGCGTGATCGCCGAATTTCCTACTACCTTCGCGGCGGCTGAAGCCTCGCGCCAGCATGGAATGAACGTACTGATGGGCGCACCCAACATCGTGCGCGGCGGCTCTCACTCCGGTAACGTGGCGGCCCATAAGCTGGCTGAGCTGGGTCTGCTGGATATTCTCTCCTCCGACTACTACCCCGCCAGCCTGCTCGATGCGGCATTTCGCGTGGCGGACGATAGCGCCAACGGCTTTACGCTCCCGCAGGCGATTCGCCTGGTGACCCGCAATCCGGCGCGGGCATTAAATCTCGACGATCGTGGCGTTGTTGCCGAAGGCAAACGCGCGGATCTGGTGCTGGCGCACCGCAAAGGCGGCAACATCCATATCGACCACGTCTGGCGTCAGGGAAAAAGGGTATTCTGACTATGGGTAAACTGATCTGGCTGATGGGGCCCTCCGGCTCCGGTAAGGACAGTCTGCTGGCAGAACTGCGCCAGCAGGAACCGACGCAACTGCTGGTGGCGCACCGTTACATCACCCGCGCCTCCAACGCTGGGAATGAAAACCATATCGCGCTGAGTGAACATGAATTTTTTATCCGCGCCGGGCAGAATCTGCTGGCGCTGAGCTGGCACGCGAACGGCTTCTACTACGGCGTCGGCGTAGAGATAGACCTCTGGCTGCACGCCGGCTTTGATGTGGTGGTCAACGGCTCGCGCGCACATCTGCCCCAGGCGCAGGCCCGTTATGGCGCTTCTTTGCTTCCCATTTGCTTACAGGTTTCTCCGGCAATTCTCCGCCAGCGCCTGCAGGCGCGTGGGCGGGAGAGCGAAACGGAAATCGCTGCCCGCCTTGAACGCGCGGCGCGCTACGCACCGTATGACTGCCACGTCCTGAATAACGATGGTAGTTTGCTACAGTCTGTCGATACACTGCTCGCACTGATGGGACGCAAGGAGAAGAAACATGTCTGTCTGTGAATTACGCCGCGCCACGCTCTACGATACCGATGCGGTTTACGCGCTGATCTGCGAGTTGAAGCAGGGTCAGTTTGACCTGCAGGCTTTTAGCGCTGGTTACGCCGCAAATCTGCAAGATCCCAATATGCACTACCAGTTGGCGTTAATCGACGGACAGGTCGTCGGCTTGATCGGTCTGCACCTACAGTTTCATCTGCACCACGCTAACTGGATTGGCGAAATCCAGGAACTGGTGGTGATGCCGCAGGCGCGAGGGTTAAGGGTCGGCAGCCAGTTACTGGCCTGGGCCGAAGCCGCCGCGCGCGAAGCGGGCGCAGAAGTCACCGAGCTTTCCACCAGCACCCAACGCCTTGACGCGCATCGTTTTTACCAGCGCGAAGGTTATACCATGAGCCATTTTCGCTTCACCAAACCGGTGTAGGGGGAGCCATGAGTCTGACCATTACGCTGACGGGAACGGGCGGCGCGCAGTTGGTGCCGACATTTGGCTGCGATTGTGCGGCCTGCCAACGAGCACGCTTACAGGTGCAATACCGTCGACGCCCTTGTAGCGGGGTGGTCAAGTTCAACAATGCGGTGACATTGCTGGACGCGGGGATCCCACATCTGATGGACGACTGGCCAGCGGGCAGCTTCCAGCAGTTTCTGCTGACCCACTATCATATGGATCACGTGCAAGGGCTATTTCCGCTGCGCTGGGGCGTGGGGGCAACTATCCCGGTGTACGGACCGCCGGATGATCAGGGTTGCGACGACCTGTTTAAGCATCCCGGCATCCTCGATTTTAGGCATACCGTTGCGCCATTTGTGGTGTTTGACCTGCAAGGATTGCAGGTCACGCCGCTGCCGCTCAATCATTCAAAGTTGACGTTTGGCTATCTGCTGGAGTCCGCGCACAGCCGCGTGGCGTGGCTCTCCGATACCGCCGGACTTCCCGACAAGACGCTGAAGTTTCTCCACAATAACCAGCCTCAGGTGATTATCATCGACTGCAGCCACGCCCCGCGCGCCGAACCGCCGCGCAATCACAGCGATGTAAATACCGTTATCGCCTTAAACGAAGTTATCCGCTGCCCACGGGTGATCCTGACGCATATCAGCCATCAGTTTGACCTGTGGATGATGGGAAATCCGCTACCAGTAGGGTTTGAAGCCGGATATGACGGAATGGAGATTGTGCTGGAGTAAGGAAATTAGCCGGATGCGATGAAAACATCTTATCCGGCCTACAAGCTGACAGTCAGGCGACTTTTTTAGACTCGCCATTTCGCTGAGCGATAAAATCTTTAACCGAAACAATGCGGTTCAGTTCTTCTTGCGCCCGCATGTCATTTTCAACTTCCCACAGGTCAACCGCCGACTGTAAGTTACGCCAGAAATCAACGGAGGTATCGAACGCTTTGGCCAAACGAAACGCCATATCCGTTGTTAATTTGCGATTATTGTTGACCAGTGCGCTCACCGTATTGCGATGAACATGCAGTATTTCAGCCAGATCGTTAATTTTCAGCTCGAGCGGCTCCAGGTATTCATATTGCAGGATATCACCCACAGTAGTTGGTTTTCTGGTTGCCTGTTTCATATCTTTACCTTAGATTTTCTCTAGTTCTAGTAGATGTGTGGATCTAAGTACACATCTTCGGCCTTACCGTTAATCCATTTGAATATTAATCGGTACTGCTTGTTTACTCTAATTGAAGAATATTCCTGCAACTTTCCGGTTAACTCTTCATATCTGTTACCGGGTGGCGAGCGCAAATCCCGATGCGAAACAGCCGCATTAATAATATCCAGCTTTCTGGCTAATGCAGTATGAATATCCGCAGGTATTTTTCTGTGCGATGTCGCCCGCTCAAAAAAATCTTCAAGCCATGTATCCCGAAAACTTCTGATGTTTAATGATTTAGACATTCCATTGCCAGCTCCTCTTCCATAAGCATAGAGAGATTGTAACGCACACACGCACTGTGCTCAAGTGCATTTCTTGACATAAAATGGCGAAATATTTAGCTGACAGGTGAATCCCTGCCTGGGAGACAAAATACTCATATATTTAAAGCGTTATAGCTAACGATCGTAATCTTCTTCCATTCTGCGTTCTTCGTCTTCTAACTGACGCCGTTCTTGATCGAGCTGGCGCTGGCGGTCATCCAGTTGACGGCGTCGGTCTTCAAACTGGCGGCGGCGGTCATCATATTGTCTGCGACGATCGTCACTCATCTGACGCTGCCAGCTTTCATCACGAGAGTCGTCATAATCCCGCCCGTTGTCCGGTTTGTATGCGTCGTTAATCGCCTGCTGAATATTGCCGATGGCATCATCGATAATATCCGCCTGCGCCGAAACGGTGGTCATCATCAGCAGAGTGAAAAGTAAGAATGTCGTGGAGCGTTGCATAAAACCAGCCTCATCGAGAAACTCGCCCCACGGTAATCAAAGCGAATTTGCGCGGGTAGCGGAGGAATCTCAATTACGCGAATGCCGCAGCGCCTGCGCCAGTTCTCCTCGGGTAAAAGGTTTACGCAGTAATGCCACATCCGGCAGCGCCGGGTTATGCGCCGGACGTAAATCCTGACCGCTAATCAGCAGGATGTTCAGTTGCGGATAATGTGCCAGCGCATGATTAACCACATCCACGCCGCTTAATCCCCCCGGCAACATTAAATCGCTGATAAAAATATCAATCTCGGATGAAGCCGCCAGCATATGCATCGCCTGTTCGCCGTTGGCGGCCTCTAACGTCAGGTAGCCCAGCAGATGTAACTGCTCACATAATGTCTGGCGCACATCGGCTTCATCCTCAAGCACCAGTACCAGTTTTTCACCGCTGTTCGCCGCATGTACCGCCACCGGTTCTGCCTGAGCCTGCACCGGCACAACGGCGCGAGGAAGCTGCAATCTGACCGTCGTTCCCTGTCCGGGCGCGCTTTCAACCTCCACCCGGCCACCGGACTGGCGCACAAAACCGTAGACCATCGATAGCCCCAGCCCGCTGCCGCTACCGGTCTGTTTAGTGGTGAAAAACGGTTCGAAGACCTGAGCTTTCACCTCCTGCGACATCCCGCTTCCCTGGTCGGCAACCTCCAGCATCACCATATCCTGCTTACGCCCATCGCTGCGCGTGACCCGCTGATTCCAGGTACGGATTTTAATCGTGCCCGCCTGCCCGTCCATGGCGTCACGGGCGTTCATCACCAGATTGATAATGGCGTTTTCCAGTTGGCTGACGTCAATCCATGCGGGCCAGGCGGGAGACTGGGCTTCAATCTCCAGCGTCAACGTGGCCGGAAGAGAGTGGCGCATCAGTTCGCCCAGGTTTTCCAGCAGCGTTTTCAGCTCCACCGCATGAGGGTGCAACGACTGTTTGCGCGAAAAGGCCAGCAGCCGCTGGGTAAGCAGCGCCCCGCGCTCGGCGGCTTTAAGCGCCCGATTGACCCGCGGCGCATCGGGCGAGTCTGGGTTCACCAGATCCAGGCTGCCAATAATCACCGCCAGCAGGTTATTGAAATCATGCGCTAATCCGCCCGTCAGTTGCCCCACCGCCTTCAGCTTTTGGCTATGCAATAGCGCTTCCTCCAGCCCCTGGCGCTCGGTGCGGTCGATTTCCATCTGGCTGGTTTTTTCTTTTAGCAATCGGGTGGTGTGCTCCAGCGACGCTGTATTACGGGCAAAGACGCTAAAGGCGCGGGCCAGCTCACCCAGCTCATCGCGACGCTGCAGGGCCGGTACGCTGACGTCCGATTCACCGTGCGCCAGCCGGGTCATCGCCCGTGAAATGGCCGTCAGGTTGGAACCGAGGTTACGGTAGATATACCACCCGGCAAAACCGGTGATCACCACCGCCAGCAGCGCAAACGCCAAAATAAACAACGCGCCAGATTGCAATTCCTGATGGCTTTGCGCCACCCGCTGTTCGGAGATCAGCGCCACCTGCGAGGCATACTGGTTGATATCGCTGTTGAGGATCGCCACCAGCGCTTTGATATGAAACATATACCAGTTGATCGCCAAATCGCTTTGTTCCAGCGCGGAAGAGAGTGGCTCCAGCTTATGCAGTTCCTGGTTGAAGTCGTTGAGGATGTGGCTAATCAGCGGATTATTGGCTTGCAAAGGCAGCGCAGGCATCACGCCATTCAGTTGTTTCACCACCGAACGCGGCGTGGGTGTTTCAATGGCGGCGATAATTAATCGGTCTATTTGTCCCAGCAGCACGTCATCCTGCGCGCCGGTGAGCTTTTGCAGATGACGTAAATAACTTTGATTCTGATACAGTGAACTGAGCAACGCGTTACGTTCCAGGTGTCGCAGTTGCCCGCGCTGCAGCATACCTTCCACGCTGCTTTGTAGCTCCTGACTACGCTGGATAATACGCTCAACCAGCACCGGCTCCTGCTGAGCCAGCGGCGCATTAGCCAACTGTTCCAGCGAATCCTTCAGCGCCCGTTGCGTCTCCTGCAGCCGCTCCGCTTCACCTTTGTATTCCAGCGCGCCAACCACCTGCGACAGCCGCACCGCCGCCGTCGCCACGTTCGCCGTATCCCGCGCCAGGTTCATGCTGCTGGTCATGTCATCAACGGTTTGCTGCTGCACCTGCTCCTGGATCTGACTGGCGTGCTGAAACCCCAGCACCGCCACGCCGCTCACCATCAGCGTAACCGCGACGACCAGCAGATTGAAGAACAGCAATCGTCCGCGCGCACTGGCGAAAAAGTGACGTCCCGGTTGCGGCATATCACGCTCCGTGAAGAAAAATCGCAATATGACAAATATGAACGGCTTCTGACATTTTGCATTTACATTCCTGTGATGGACTGCTGATATCGGCCACCCCACAGGAGATCCGCCATGAGCAGGACACCGGTTCTGGAGATGCGCAACATTGCCAAAGCGTTTGGCAAATTTTACGCGCTAAAAGGGGTCGATTTAACGGTCTGGCCGGGTGAGATTCATGCCCTGATGGGTGAGAATGGCGCGGGGAAAAGCACCCTGATGAAGATCCTCGCGGGTGCCTATACTGCCACCAGTGGTGAGATCCTGATTGACGGTCAGCCGTTCCACATTCGTGGGCCAAAAGATGCGCTCAGCGCGGGCATCACGCTGATTTACCAGGAGATGCAGCTCGCGCCCAACCTGACGGTAGCGGAAAATATCTTTCTTGGCAGCGAGCTGTCGCGCGGCGGTCTGGTCCAGCGTAAAGAGATGGTGATGCAGTCGCAGAAAGTCATCGACCGACTCGGTGCCCAGTTTAAGGCCAGCGACCGTGTGATGACATTGACTATCGCCGAACAGCAGCAGGTGGAAATTGCCCGCGCCCTGCACCGTAACAGCCGCATTCTGGTGATGGATGAACCCACCGCCGCCCTCTCCTCACGTGAAACCCACCGCCTGTTTGAGCTGATCATGCGTCTGCGCGATGAAGGGATGGCGATTATTTACATCAGCCATCGCATGGCGGAAGTGTATGAACTCTCGGATCGCGTCAGCGTCCTGCGCGACGGGCAATATGTTGGCAGCCTGACCCGCGACAAGCTCAACGCCGCGGAGCTGGTGCGCATGATGGTGGGCCGTCCGCTAAGCGATCTGTTCAACAAAGAACGCGATATTCCCTTAGGGAAAGCGCGCCTCAACGTCCACCACCTGACCGACGGCCATAAAGTCCAGCCGTGCAGCTTGCTGGTGCGCTCCGGGGAGATCGTCGGCCTGGCCGGACTAGTCGGCGCCGGACGTTCTGAACTGGCTCAGTTGATTTTTGGCGTGCGTAAAGCCATCGGCGGCATGATTGAAGTAGACGGTGAGCCGGTGGTGATCCACTCCCCGCGTGAGGCGATTGACCACGGCATTGGCTTTCTGACGGAAAACCGCAAAGAGCAGGGACTGTTTTTAGAGCTGGCAGCGGCAGAAAACATCACCATGGCGACGCTGGAGCGTGATGCCAACTGGGGCATGCTCGATCGCAAAAAGGCGCAGGCTATTTCCGATGACGCCATCAAATTGCTCAACATCCGCGTGCCGCACGCGCAGGTACGCGCAGGCGGGCTGTCCGGCGGTAATCAGCAAAAACTGCTGATTTCGCGCTGGGTCGCGATCGGCCCACGTATTTTGATCCTCGATGAACCCACGCGCGGCGTGGATGTTGGCGCCAAAAGCGAGATCTACCGGATCATGAACGATATGGCGCGCAAAGGGGTGGCGATCCTGATGATCTCCAGCGAACTGCCGGAAGTCGTTGGCATGAGCGATCGCGTGTACGTCATGCGCGAAGGCAGCATTGCCGGCGAGCTGAACGGGCAAAGTATTACCCAGGAAAATATTATGACGCTGGCTACCGGCGTGAACGACTCCCACCATCAGGCGGTGCCCCATGAATAATCCAACCCCTCCCCAGCAGGTGGCGAAATCCGCCTCCGCGAAAAGAATGCTGATGAGCGATCTGATGCAAACGGTCGGCATCTTACCGATTCTCATCCTGATTGTGGCGGTATTTGGCTTTATCGCGCCCAACTTTTTTACCGAAAGCAACCTGCTGAATATTACCCGCCAGGCGTCGATCAACATCGTGCTGGCGGCTGGCATGACCTTCATTATTTTGACCGGCGGGATCGACCTCTCGGTTGGCTCGATTCTCGGCACCACCGCCGTCGCAGCCATGGTCGTTTCTCTTATTCCTGAGCTTGCCATGCTTTCGATTCCGGCGGCGCTGATGCTCGGCCTGGTGCTGGGGTTGTTTAACGGCGCGCTGGTCGCTTTTGCCGGACTACCGCCGTTTATCGTCACGCTTGGAACGTATACGGCGTTACGCGGCGCGGCCTACCTGCTGGCCGATGGTACGACGGTGATTAACTCCAACATCAGCTTTGAGTGGATTGGTAACAACTATCTCGGGCCGATCCCATGGCTGGTGGTGATTGCGCTGGCGGTGGTGGTGGTGTGCTGGTTCATTCTGCGCCGTACCACGCTCGGCGTTCATATCTACGCGGTCGGCGGCAACATGCAGGCCGCACGCTTAACCGGGATCAAAGTGTGGCTGGTGCTGCTGTTCGTCTACGGCATGAGCGGTTTGCTTTCAGGTCTTGGCGGGGTGATGAGCGCCTCGCGGCTGTACAGCGCCAACGGCAACTTAGGCATGGGTTACGAACTGGACGCCATCGCGGCGGTGATCCTTGGCGGCACCAGTTTTGTTGGCGGGATCGGCACCATTACCGGCACGCTGGTGGGGGCGTTGATCATTGCCACGCTCAATAACGGCATGACGCTGATGGGCGTCTCCTATTTCTGGCAACTGGTGATCAAAGGGGCGGTGATCATCATAGCGGTGCTGATCGACAAATACCGTACCCGACACCATCAAAGTGCATAGACAAACTTGCCGGATGGCGGCGCAATCGCCTTATCCGGCCTATAACAACAATACCCTACGTGAGGAAACGAGTATGCGTTTGAAGCCATTAGTGACCGCGCTCTGTGCTGGCGCACTGCTTGCTGCAGCTCCGTTTGTGCAGGCAAAAGAACTGAAATCGATCGGCGTTACGGTGGGCGATCTGGCCAACCCGTTCTTCGTGCAAATAACCAAAGGCGCGGAGCTGGAAGCACGCAAACTGGCGGGGGATAGCGTTAAAGTGACGCTGGTGTCCAGCGGCTACGATCTGGGGCAACAGGTGTCGCAAATCGACAACTTTATTGCCGCCAAAGTCGACATGATTATCCTTAACGCCGCCGACTCTAAGGGCATCGGCCCGGCGGTAAAACGCGCGAAAGACGCCGGGATTGTGGTGGTGGCTGTTGACGTGGCGGCGGAAGGCGCAGACGCGACCATTACCTCCGATAACACCCAGGCAGGTGAAATGGCCTGTAAATACATTACCGACCGCCTGAAAGGCAAAGGCAACGTCGTTATCATCAACGGGCCGCCGGTTTCCGCCGTCCAGAACCGCGTGGAAGGCTGCCAAACCGAGTTCAAACGCCACCCGGACATCAAGGTGCTGTCGCATAACCAAAACGCCAAAGGCAGTCGCGAAGGCGGGCTGGAGATCATGACCGCGTTGCTGGCGGCGAATCCGAAGATCGACGGCGTATTCGCCATTAACGATCCGACTGCGATCGGTGCCGATCTGGCGGCAAAACAGGCGCAGCGTAGCGAATTCTTTATTGTCGGCGTAGATGGATCCCCAGACGGTGAAGAAGCGCTGAAGCGCGAAAACTCACTATTTGTGGCGACTCCGGCACAAGATCCGCAGGTGATGGCTGCTAAAGCGGTCGAAATCGGCTATGACATATTGCAGGGGAAACCCGCCCCGAAAGAACCCGTGCTGATCCCGGTGACGATGATCGATAAAAACAACGTCGGCAGTTATAAGGGTTGGACAGTGAAATAAATCCTGAACCGACTAAGGCTCCTGCCACAAAAAGAGTCAAAGAAGTAAGAGCGCCCGTCAGGGCGCTTACCTCATAAAAACTGAGAGTAATAAATATCCATTTTCTCCTCTATATTATGACTCAGTATAAAAGAAAAAATCATAACCGCCGTGTAAATAACCAGAATACCAATAACCAAAGGTGCAAACGTATACCAGGGGTGACTTTGGAACAGTTCCAGTGGTACGAGACTTACAAATCCCATACACCATAAAATAATTGCGCACAATTTTATGACCCTCCAATAATCATGGAAATCCAGCTTTTCAAGTGCCGGACAAGATCCTGGATATTTAGCCGCTATTATGCCGGATTGAATAGCATTTGCGGATGTACTGGCGAATAACTGATGTCCTTGCCCATATTTTGCAGCATCCGCAGCCAATGCCAATACAACCCAGCGCTGAACCTCTGTGCTTTGCCCAGTGACGGCCTCCAGTTCATATCGGCTATCGGCCAAAATGCTCGTTTTTGCGTTTTCTATCCCACTAAATAATACGAACTTTGACTGCTTATCCAGTGAGTTGAACCATAGTTTTTTAATTTTACTCACATCAACTTGCTGTGCAGAAAGATATGTACTTACGATTTCATCAAGATAGTAAGGGGTACTGTCCATCATGCGCAATAAATATAAAGGTGTGTCTTTATCTTTAAGCAGTTGTGTATTGGTAAAAATAAAAGCATTAGCACTTTCAAAAAAGTCAAAATTATTTTCATCATGCAGTTCAACTGCAATAACCAGGTTATTTTCAGAAATATTTAAATCAACCCAGTCATTAATTAAGAAATAATCAGGGCACTCGTGAAGGATATTAATTTTTCCGACTTTATCGTTGGGGACGCTCAGGCTTGCCAGCACCGCCTTGAAACTACTGCCGATAGTGTCATCCGCTCCCTTAACGTACAGCCAGGTATTAAAAGGCCGATAATCCCTGACAAGAGAATATTTGAGGGGCTCTATCAATTGCCTTAGCACTTTATCAACTCTGGTGTCATCCATTGAGTCAACTTCAATATCAATGCGTAACGGCGTTGCAGAACCTGCTGGCGCTTCCCCCTCTAGTTTCTGAATTTTTAATGCCAGTTCAGGTACCGGCAGAATGGATGAATAGTCTAAAAGCGGCAATGCCCGTATTGCCCACTTTTTCCACTGATTCATACCATACTGCTCAAGATAACCCGCATAGTAACATGGAAAAGATATAACACCGTAAGTGATTACCATCACACACCAGATTGCCAACACTATTAGCGATGGGATACCTATTGCATTCCATATCAGATCATCAGGAACTTTCTTGTCCTGCAACCAGTTGAATATATTGTATGTTATAAAAAACAGAAAGATAGCACAGCTAATGATCAGCATAATATTCAGCGGGAATTTTTCTGGTTCTTCATAGGGATTCTTGTTTGGTATCTTCCATTTCCTCATTTGCTTGTCCCCGCTGTTGGCAGTGTGGTTTTAATTGCACAACCACATGCGGCCCTACAACCATCCACAACGACGCCTTTGCCATCCATTGTCCAGGTTGGCTCAAAATCAAGTATTGGGAAGGTACCTTTGTGCAGAATACAAACCACAGTATCCCCCATTAAGGCGACAGCAATTCCCATAAACTTGCTACCAGAAGCTTTATTAACATATCCGCCATTTTCCAGCGGATCGTTTAGCCTGATTACACCTTTCATATTATTTCCCCGCATCCATATCGCAGTGCATCCGGGTCCAGCCCTTATAGCCCACCACTTCCGGTTCTTTGTCCGGCAGG
>NZ_JAOWDP010000011.1:0-3057 GCF_030334595.1 Citrobacter sp. Ce104 | reverse complement strand
TTGGTTTAGTAGAAACGATAAATCGCGCTGCTGGATCACTGCAAAAAGACCAGAATGGCGCAGATGTTCCACAACCGGATTGGTTTGTACGAAATATCGGCGCAGTGCGAGCATTTAGCGGCTCAGTAAGCATTGGTGGGGGCGGCAACTGGACGACAGCAGAGTTTATCGCCTGGCTTGAAAATCAGGGGGCATTTAATCATCCGTACTGGATGTGCAAAGGGGCATGGTCTTATGGCGATAACCGAACTATCACTGATACAGGGTGCGGAAATATTCAGTTAGCCGGTGCGGTCGTTGAGGTTATGGGGGTTCGTGATGCGATGACTATTCGTGTCACGACACCAACATCCTCAACGGGTGGTGTTGTAAATGCGCAGTTTACCTACGTTAATCATGGTGGGGGTTATCCGACTACTTGGCGGCGGGATTTTAATACCGCAAACAAGCCAACCTCCATAGACGTTGGGGCGCTGCCAATAACAGGAGGTAATTTACAGGGTACAATTTCATTTTTATTTTCATCACTCAGAAATCAAGCTAACTGCTTGATAGGCCACGGCGACGCTAACGGTATCCTTGCTTGCTCTTATGGTTATTATCAGGACAGATTTGACCTTCATTTTTATGATGAAAAAGGTGCATGGGCATCAAATCCCTTAGTTATCAGGCGCGATGGGAATACAACTATTAATGGGGATGTAGCCGCTCACGGTATCTATGATTATGGTCAACGTGTTTATTCACCCAATAACCCGCAACCCGTGAGCTTTGAAGGTTATGCAACACAGGCATGGGTTTTGCAGAATTTTGTCCAGAATATCCGTGTAAGTGCCACCGTAGTTCGTGAGTTTCGTGACGGATGGGGCTATTCAGCTAATGACGCAGCTTTTGCAACGGCTATTTCTATGGTTGGGGGAAGCTCAAACGTTGGTTCTCTGCTTGTTAGATATGTTCAAAAGCTCATCAACAATACCTGGTACAACATCACCGAATAAAAGGCGGGGATAAAATGCAGCACCTTAAAAATATAAAAAAATACACACCAGACGATAAAAAGAGTCTGGAGCTTATCAAAGAGCATAATGTTGAGTTTTACATTTCAGATGATGGAAGGGATTGGTACAAATCTCAGGCTGATTTCTTACCTGATACGCTAAAAATTGCATATGACAAGGAAGGTATAATTCGTTGTATAAGCAAGGATGTTTCAAGTATTAACCCGCGTGACCTTAGTGTTGCTGAAGTCGAGGTTAACACCAAAAATAAAAATGTAGATATATCAGGGGGCTGGATATTTACTGATGGTGAAATTAAACCCCGCAAATATTCGCAAGACGAATTGCGCGCACAGGCTGAGGCGAAGAAAACAGAGCTACTGTCTGTCGCAACTGCAGCAATTGCGCCTCTGCAAGATGCTGTAGATGAAAAAATGGCGACGGCAGAAGAAACCGCCGCTCTGTCAGAGTGGAAGAAATACAGGGTGAAGGTTATGCGCGTTGATACCAATAAACCTGAGTGGCCTCCGCTCCCTGATATTAAGGCCAGTTAATATCAGGAGCAGAAGACAAATCAAGGCGGCGCAACTTAGTGCGACTGGCCCGTAACGCCGCCAGTTCCGTTTCTTCTTCGGCTGAGATATCACCGTCTTTTTGCGCAGCTTCCAGCCAGTCAATACGCGCTGTTATCTCAGCCATGCGACGGTCGCGCTCCGCTTCTGCCTGAGCCAGATAGTCACGAATTTGCTGCAATTTCCCGTCTTTGTAAAACCAGTCATCCCCAAGGGTGACGCGCAAATTTGCTTCTGTTGCCGGAAGCTCCACTACACTCAAATTGTAAGGCCAGATACTCGAAATATCATGACTGATACAACAAATAGCACCAGCAGTGTCGTAAGCAAACTTTATTGTGGAGTCTGAGAACAATTTCTGTGATTCATACCACTCTTGCCCGGATTCGGAAAAAAGAAATAAAACACCATTTTCAGCCATTTTTATTTCATTGGGTGAACGCGGAGAACCAAGCATAAAGTTTTTTATATGTTGCATATTTCCTCTGTATATTATCCGCTAATTGTTACCCATTGTCCGTTAATGAGAACCTGAACAGGCTTGTATCGGACATAAGATTTATCACTATTAAAATCACCACCTGTAAGAACGTGACCGGCCGGACAATCATCACCATTCGCCCACCATGTAGTCGATATAGCGGAACCAAGTCTCATGTTCTGAACAAAGTTCTGTAATACCCATTGCTGCGTGGCGTAAGCCGATAAATCAGTGGCTGGCGGTGGGTTTGCCGTACTGTAGTCGATAACCCACGGCGTCCGTTCTGACATGTCTCCATTCCATGTCTGGCGACTGGCACTAACCCCATGATGAGAGAAATATTGCTGTAGCCATACGTTCCCTGAACGCGCCACCAACATAAAACCGTATCCGTACAGCTTGCTACCATCTGGATATTTGGGGAAATCAGCCACTGTGTCAGGGTTTGCAACGCCCACCAACCACCATCCAGGCGTGTTGGCAGAAGCCATAGAGCCGTTATTTCCAATTGTTCCAATGGGGTCTTTCGGAATGGCACCAACATCTGAGGCAGTTGGTTTATTATTTGTGCTGTAATACGACGACCATGCAGACCAGGAACCTGATGAATATAACGCCCGTTCATACTTAACAACGGGATTAAAGGTTGTGTATTCCTGAATAGTCCTGTTATCTGCATCCTGGCTCACCCGCAAAACGCCAGGCAGATTTACAGGAAAGTTCTTTGGTGAAGTACCTATGCTGTTAACGCTGTACGTTGCGACAACGCTTGTAACATTATTCAGATTACTGTTTTCAAATAACTCTATACTTTTCCCGTTGCCCATCCATCCGACAGTGGGCAAACGGCCTGGCGTTTTGTCCGTTGTTGAGGTTGTTACATCAACAGTGGCCGCAGTGCCAAGTTGCAAAGCTGTACGGGCTTTTGCCTTATCCGGTATATCGCTAAGATTCTGGTCTTTTTGCAGCGATCCGGCTGCGCGATTTATCGTTTCTACTAAACCAA
>NZ_JAOWDP010000010.1:0-798 GCF_030334595.1 Citrobacter sp. Ce104 | reverse complement strand
TTGGTTTAAAAGAAGCAGCAAAAAGGGCTGTAGGCAATGGCACTAATCAAATCCCTGATATGGGATTTTTTCAGGCGATAATTTCACTAGGTAATACACTGCTGAAGTTACCATTCATTGATCAGTATGGTAACTCCAGAATAATCATGGTGCAGTTTGTCACCATTCAAACCAGAGGTGGCATAGATGGGGGGTATCCGCTTCCCTATGCTTTTCCTAATGCCGGTCTGTTTGCAACTGGAAACCGCGCTACTTCAGGATACAATGCTTCAATGAATGTTCGAATCGCCAGCAATACTACCGTTAGCATACAGAACTGGGCACCTTCTGGTGCATTAGAAGATTGCTGTTTAATTGTCGTAGGATGGTGAAAATGAATAAATTTTATAATGGCTCTTTTTACCTTTTCTCCATGAAGGAATCGTTCGAAAAAGCAGGGACATGGCCTTATGATGGGGTTGATGTTGATAATGAAACAATGGCAAATTACGCTGCGGTACCGCCACGAGGAAAAGTTCTTGGCGCGGACAAACTCGGTAATCCCATGTGGGTAGATATCCCGCAACTTTCAACGGAACAACAAATTGCCTTAGCGGAACAGAAAAAGGAAACGCTGAGAGTTGCTGCTGATAAAGAAATTGCCTGGAGACAGTACGCAGTAGATAAGGGAATAGCGACAACAGATGAAATATCTAAGTTGGAAGAATGGCAACTTTATATGGTATTCCTTATGCGGGTAGTAACATCAAAACCAGAATGGCCTACGCCTCCTGGGAGCTAAAACGTTGGTTTAGTAGA
>NZ_JAOWDP010000009.1:0-268 GCF_030334595.1 Citrobacter sp. Ce104 | reverse complement strand
GCTTGTAGCTCAGGTGGTTAGAGCGCACCCCTGATAAGGGTGAGGTCGGTGGTTCAAGTCCACTCAGGCCTACCAAATTCGCCTCCGTGCTGTGTTACGGCGATGCTCGCATACTTCAGTATGCTTCGCACCACCGCGCCTTGCCCGGAAACGAATTAGGGTACAGAGATAAGTATTTACGATGGGGTTATAGCTCAGCTGGGAGAGCGCCTGCCTTGCACGCAGGAGGTCTGCGGTTCGATCCCGCATAGCTCCACCATCCTTTACT
>NZ_JAOWDP010000008.1:0-253 GCF_030334595.1 Citrobacter sp. Ce104 | reverse complement strand
ATCAACTCCAGGTAGCGATTATCATCAAACCGGTAAATTACTTGTGATGGTATTTTTTTTGTACAGGCAGTGATAGCGCACAGTGAAACTGCGCCGATTATTATTCCTAACGTATTTCCCAGTTTCATAATTTATCCTTAAACGTTAAGTGTTTTGGGCATATCCCATTGCAGATTATTTCCCCGCATCCATATCGCAGTGCATCCGGGTCCAGCCCTTATAGCCCACCACTTCCGGTTCTTTGTCCGGCAGG
>NZ_JAOWDP010000001.1:0-305 GCF_030334595.1 Citrobacter sp. Ce104 | reverse complement strand
CATGACATAAAAAGAAAGGTCCACAAATCAATTTATGGCAATCCAATCTATAGGGTTTTCTCGGGTGAGTTTATCCATCCCTCAGAACAGTACATACTTGTGCCTGAGTGGGAGCCTGGGGCATATAAAATATCTAAAGATTACGGACAAACGTGGCAGGTCGCAAAATATATGGCTCCTTTCCCGGCGCTGGAGAGAAACTCAGACGGTGTTATGCGTGACAGACCTGAAGGAAAAGAAATAAAAAGAGTGGTGGTGGTTAATAATCAGGCATTTATTTCCACTGCACAAGGACATTTGTATAT
>NZ_JAOWDP010000007.1:0-295 GCF_030334595.1 Citrobacter sp. Ce104 | reverse complement strand
AGGTGACGCTGACCAGCTATTCCATCGGTCGTTTCAAGGTGACCCATGAGGATTACGCTTTTTATCTGAAAATGGCGGGATTACCTGCCCAGCAGTTTGATAAAGAATGGCGGAATAAAATGCTAGCGGATATGACTCATTTTAAAAACAGTCCGGCGGTGGTGTCATGGCGCGAGGCCGACAGCTACTGCCGCTGGCTGAAAAAGGAGACGGGGTTGGCGTTTTCCCTGCCAACGGAAGCGCAGTGGGAGTACGCGGCGCGTGACCGGGGGCAGTATATTCTGGTGGCAACGGA
>NZ_JAOWDP010000006.1:0-90867 GCF_030334595.1 Citrobacter sp. Ce104 | reverse complement strand
TAAACCAACATTTCTGATATTCCCCTCATAAGTATCGGATACAATTCGCCGTTTTTTTCTCACAGAAAATAGGTTAAAAAATATGCGAATTGGCTATATTCGGGTGTCAACAACTGACCAAAACACAGAACTTCAGCGCGAAGCTATTGAACGTGCAAATTGTGAGCTAATTTTCGAAGATAAAATGACCGGCACGAAAGCTAAAAGACCAGGGTTAAACCGCTTACTCAAAAAATTAAAACCTGGCGATACGGTTGTTGTATGGAAGCTGGACCGGTTGGGGCGTTCACTCATAAACCTGGCTGATCTGCTACAAACATTTAAACAGAAAAATATCAAGTTTCTGTCTCTGACCGAAGGCATAAATACCGATACATCAATGGGGCGTTTCACATTCCATATTATGTCGGCGCTAGCGGAAATGGAGCGTGACATGATCATTGAGCGAACGCGCGCGGGCCTGGCTATTGCACGTAAAAAAGGCCGAATAGGTGGTCGCCCCCCCAAATACTCACAGGAAGATTGGGCGCAGATGGGGCGTCTGATCCTCGACGGCATGAGCCGTCATCAGGTCGCCATTATTTTCGATGTTGGTGTCTCGACGCTCTATAAAAAGTTTCCGGCATCACAGATGGAAAGTCTGGACGATGCGTATACGGATGCCGATGAACAAGCCGAGTTCAACAAGCGACCGATATGGGAGCAGGCCCTGGAGGAAGATTAAACCACTCAGCAAGTCCAAGCATCCCCCCGCCAAATGTAACTTTCAATAAAATCGGACCTTGAAATAACTTGAAACGAGGTCCGAGGTGCTGATCAGCAACGACATCTTGCCGATAGCCATCGCCGTCGGCCTATCTCTCCTTAGCGGTACAGGTGTTTTCCTGATGGAACTGAGGGAAGGCAAGGTCAAAGGAACTGTAGTGGATTTCCTCACCACGATTTCTTATGCGGTAACAGCAGGGCTAATGGCTTACTACATTGGGCGGCACCAGAAATTCGATGAGCCAATCATCTACTTTTCCGTACTGCTCTCCAGTAACAACGGGTACGAGGTCGTTCACATGGCCAGAAAGATAAATACCGAATCTGTTGCGAGAGTAATAACTCAAATCTTCACAAAGGGTGGCAAATAATGATTGCTTTGATTTTGGTCGTTGGGGCCAGCATAACAATGGCAGCAGACCGTTGGGCGCTACGGCGCGCGACGGTAAAAAACCTTTTCGTCGGTGAACATAAAATCGAGCAAGGGCACTTACGCGTCCCTGTGTATTACAACGTAAGATCATCCCGTCTTATCGGGGCGACTATCGAGTTTACACTGAGGGATAAAAGTTGCCCAACAACCGTTGTAGCGTACCGCCGTCGCACGCTGGAGCACGCATCCAAAGGGGAAAACTGCGAATACCTTGATATTCCTCTCGACCGTCTAATCATCCCTGCGGGGAAGTGGATCATTAACATTAAAATTCTGCACGGTGATTCATTCTACAACCCTCTTTACCGCATTTTTCCGCTTCACCTTGATGCACAGAAAGAGTTCGAAATTCTTCAGGGAGGAATGCATTAATGCCAGCCCCAAATGGTCTCACCTCAAAGAACGGGAAAAAATACGCCCAGGTCAATTTTGACCAGGTAACCGAGAAGGGATTAAAACCTTTCCTTGATGCGCTCAAAAAGGCCGGTCTCACTGTCGAGAACGTAGCTGCCAGCAACCGAGTTACCAAGAAAAATGGGCTCAATGTGAAGACCGCAACTTTGCGCTTCGAAGATAGCCAAGAACTTCAAACTGAAATTAACGATTCTGGTGACTTTTCTGGCTTCAAATTAAACGGCAAGCCAATCCCGGCAGTTCGCGCTGATACGTTATCCAAAATTGCAGATAGCCTCGCGACGACTGTGAAGCAGAACGCTAAAAAATTCAGTGAAAGTTTGGCTCGCAAGGCCAAGCGAGTCATTGATATTTCGAGTACAAAACCAGCGGTAAAATCTAATGTTCAGCGACTAAAAGAAGCCAAAGATCGCCGGGATAAGCTGAATAAAAATGTTCAAACCCTTCAGGAAACCGTCAACACAGCCACCAAGCAGAAATCAGACCTCACTCAGCGGGTACAGGATGCCCAAACGCGCCTGACGACAGCAAAAGCAGTAACGGCTCAGCTTGAAGATCAGCTTAAAAAACTGGAGAACCCAGATGCTTAAAACCATTAACCATCATTCTGGACTAGTTTTGTCCAATCGGCAGGATCTACCCGCAATCCAAATATCCGAGCAGGCAGTGCAGCTGCTGTACGCCGGAGACGGTGAACACTTCATGCTGGAATCGCTCTCACTTGAAGAATTCACCAGTACTTATTTTTACGATGTTCCGATGTTGCCAGAAGAGGACCTGATGCTTGAAGCAATTACCTCTACCCGATCGCGCCTGGCCGCAACTATGCGCGCGTTCGTTCGAGCATTAAACCAGTCACTTAATGGTACCGGAATTACTGCTGGAAACGACACCGCGGGTGAAGCGGAAGACGGAACCAAATCTATTGGCGGGGCCAATATCGGCAGGGCGCGTAAGGTGCAGGGGATCGCGGTTATGCCCGCGCAAATTCCACTCTCTGACGGCCAGAGCATAACTCTGATTTTCCATAGTCCGAGCGGCAATGTCGGGACGATCACAACCACCGACACACTGGTTGCTTTCCGTTTCCTGCTAAATAAGCGAGATGTGACAAACGTCGTATCGCCCGCAAACGGACGTGATATTTCGCTGAAACAGGTAACCATGGCACTTTCAAACCTGATTGAGCGAAATACCGCGAAATTCCAAAAGGCACAGGCGCGCCAGGCAGAAGTAAAAAGCGAAATAGCCAACCTCCAAGATCAGGGAGATAAGCTGGAGCAGCAGCAACTGGCCCTCGTTGAAAGTGGTGATGAAATAAAGGCCGGGCTGAGTACGCTGTCTCAGCAGCTCAATTCGTTGAACGCTCAGGCCTTAGAGCAGGAAGATCTGAATGATGAGCTGCGTAAGCAAATCGAGATCGCAGAGGCAGAAGCCGAAGCGAGAAAACAGAAGCCAATTCCTCCTGTCGACAATGAGCCATCACCGTTTGTGGTTGCAGCCGGTGCGATCGCCGCGCATACAGGCCACACAGAAGACCAGGTAACGCATTGGGCAGAAACCAAAGGGTTTAGCTCCGCGGAGCTTACAGAGCTCTCAGAGAAGCTCTCAGCGCATCCCACGACTCATAACATCGAGAAGATGAAGTCAGCAATTGATTTTGGTGAGGACATACCCACAATTTTGGAGACTGAACCCGATGTAACCCCTCCGGAGGCTGACACCGAAGCACAAAAGGCAATTGCTTATCTCAACAGTATTGCAGAGCTGGAAAGCTCTGATCTGGTCGAGATCAGAAATGCACGTGGTTCTGTACGTGAAGCCATATCTGCACTAACCGCTGCCGGTATTTATGACGAAAACGAAGAACTGGTAAACGCAGCAGTACAGCACCTGTCTGATCTGCTGGCCAACATAGCGCAGGGAGGCGCTGCTGCATGAAACTCAGCGCGATTGAACGCTTAGATCTCTCAGACAAACTTGATGAACTTCTGGGACAGGCAAAATCGGCAACCGGCATAGCCTTACTGGACCTCAACGACCAAATTGATGAGGTATTAGTGAAGTTGGGTTACGGGCCGACCGGCGACCCCGACGCGCCAGCTGGTCCACCTAAGATCGTTACTGATTTCCTCGCTGGTGAATTCAACAAACAGAGCGCCACTGATTTTGTCGCTACGCTGAGAGCACTGGAGCCCTTCCAGAGCGTTTTTCTCACCTTCGATGATATCAAGGCTGGCGCGCTCACCTGGATTAACGAGAACGCCTTACAGGCAGCCTAACGACATTAGCCGCCCGGAGGATCCAACGATCCGGGCGGTGCGGATCTGGATCTATGTTAAAAACCACTCTTAAAGCCCCTAAAACGGACAAAAAAACGAAGGTCATCATCGGTATGTGCAATTCCGTTGATGAGCTATCAGCTGCGATCCTCAGTTTCTGGGATCGTGAAGGTGTTAGTGGTAGCAGCTACTCTTTCATCCTCGATCGACTTTCTGCGTTATCCCTTAAGACGAATGTTAGCGAAAGCGATATCGCCGCATTCACCAACTTGGCCAGCGCTGTACTGGGTAAAACTTTCACTGCTGCAAAGAAAGAACTTGGCTACGGGAAAAGCATCTTTTTGACTAAAGTCGGGGAAATAACCCGAGTTCATCCGTTAGCAATTGAGAACCAAAAGATCTGGCGCTTCATGTTCGTCACCGGTGATTTCTTTCGTCTACGCAGTGTTGCGTCAGAGTGGAAGAACGCTAAAACCCCTGAAGAAAGGGATTCCGCAGCACTACGTATGCGAGAAATTCTCTATCCCATCATGGTCGACAACATAAAGTTTAAGTTCCCGGCCATATCGGCGGTTATGTCACGTATCGGTGATTTACTGAATGACCAGATGTTTAATATCTTCCAGATGCTACGTGTCGGGACAGAGGAACCGGCCAGCCAGACACTTACATCAGAGAGCGCATCAGACGCTTACCAGCAACGGAAAACGACTGGCACCGATTTTTTACGATCCATGTCAGTACCAGGAAGGATCGAAGAGGCAAAGGCTGAAATAGCCAATATGCTGGATAGCAAAAATCCTGAATCCTTGGAGTGGATTAACGTACGCAATTTGTTTGGGGAACGCGCTGAAGCCGTTCGTACTGCATTGCTGAGCGGGAAATTTGGTTTCGGTAGTCCTGGCGAGCAAGATGGGTGCGCCAATTTTATCAACTCAGGTCCCAGTCATGGCGCTGAGTGGTTAAAAGACGTGATCCAAACCTCGATCAAAAAAGTGATCCCCCAAGTAGAGCTAATCAGGGAAGAGTTGTTAAACGACGCCGAAATCAACGATAGCCAGGCTGATGAGTGGATCTCCGGCATCAAGATTAGCCGTGCGCTTATAAGCGAGTATGATATTTACAGCGGCGTGGATGGTAGTTTTCTGCGGGATCTTAAAGCTGTTTTTAAACTTGCTCGCGGCCGCATCCGGACACTAAAAAACATCGATATCCTGCGTGGCCGGTCGTTTGCCAACATTCAAAAGAAACAAATCGCCCTGAATCCTCGCGGTGGTAAACGAGCACTCTGGCATGAAGTGGGCCATCACTTTGAGTTTTCAAACCCTGATTATCTGCTGATGGCGCGCGCCTATCTTGCGGAACGAACCAACGGGGAAAACGCTGCTGTAGCGTCATTGAACCGTTTTTATCGGAATGGGGTTTACGGCGACAAAGAGGTTGCGATAGCTGATCATCTCTCATCACCCTACATCGGAAAAATCTATGGTGGCTACCATATCGACACCGCTACGTTCACAGAGGTTTTTTCCTCTGGTTTTGAATATCTGGCGCAGCCTAACTCTGGCGCCATATCCCTGGTAAACAGTGATGGCCTCATCGAGTTTGTCACTGGTGTGCTGAAGGAAGGTCACTAATGGTAGATATACAAATTTCCGACGGTACCCGCACCGGAGTAGTAACGTTCTATGGGGACGAAGCCCTTGAACCGTGTGATTTCAGTGTAACCGGTGATTTCTCGATCGAGTCCATCATGAACTTGTTCTGGTTAATCACCGCTACTGCAGAGGGTACTGGCCAAGGTATTTACCCGATCAACGGTCCAATGTGCGCGCCGTATGAAATGTTGCGTGTACTCGAACTGACTTCGATCAACGTGACCGGCATTCCTGATGATTGGGCTGCTGAGCTTGAGGCAGAGATGTACCAGAGTGAAGAAGAGTTTAGTAATGGTGCGGTTTCCTGACACTTTTGTTTGAACCATGTAGCCCGAGGTACAGGGCTACAACTATGAATCAGGATATGTCTACTTCTAAAACTCGAACTGGCACGTCTTTAGTATTTTGAACAAGACTGCCTATAACAAAATCGGAAACAGGAATCGTTTTGATTTCTTTGCAACTCACAAGTGTTAATTTTACGCCTCGTGAAAAGACGAGCTCCTTCTCATGACCACTATCTGGATCTTCATTGTCGAAGAAAAAAGCTTTTGTACGAGCCTGACGAACTCGAAGAACAAATAAATCAAGCGCGTTATTATGATAAGCCCTTCCATGAAATTGAGGCACACCCATTGCAATATTAGGGCATAGTGTTGTTGAGAACGGTCTGATGGTTTCAAACATCGCGCCTCGTAAATACCCAACAGGCCACTTCCCTCCATGAAAAAGAAATTGCCCCGCTGTTACCGTGCATCCGTAGAGATTTATTGTTTCTGAGACTTGGTTTAGGTTGCAGAAAGAAGAATGGCACTGATATGTGTCTAACACGTCAGGCAAGGTTTTTGGCATAGAAAATAGCCAAGACGAATTTTTTTCCAAGGCATCATCAATGTGGAAAGACAAGCCCTGGTCCCCGCCATACGTTTTTGCTGCATGTACTGCTGCCTGATAAGGCGTGCTCAGTTTACAGTCATGATAATCATCATCATATGGTGTTTTGAAGAGATCGATAAGGGGTAGGGGCATGGCTAAAAGTCCTTGTTTTGCCTGGTTTGAACCCCTTGTACTCTACTTTGAAATGTAACTTTCAGTAAGCTTAAAAAAGAAAAAGGACACCTAATGGCGTCCTTGTGATTACTACTGACTTGTCTGCTCGTATTTTTCCATAAGTTACATCTGGAGTAGACATGAATCCGAACATACCAGCGTTTATGAAAACGATCCGTTTTTCTGAGGGCACGCTAAATCATCCGCTTACAGTGAATGACGGCTACGATGTGATCGTCACGGGCATCGATGGTAAACCAGAGGTTTTTACTGATTTCAGCGATCATCCTTTCGCCAAGGGCCGTCCGGGGAAAGTTTTTAACAAAGCTGGGCAGCGTTCTACTGCGTCAGGCGGCTACCAGCAGCTTTACAAATATTGGCCGACGTACAAAGAGCAACTGGGGTTGAAAGATTTTAGCCCAGAGAGCCAGGATAGGCTTTGTCTGCAATTGCTGAAGGAACAGCGTGCTATTGCGGATATTGAAGCTGGCCATATCCGACGGGCGATCGCCAAGTGCGCTAATATCTGGGCAAGCTTCCCGGGCGCGGGGTACGGCCAGAGAGAGCATAAGGTTGAAGTTCTGATCGAGGCCTACAAGAACTTTGGTGGTAAGGTGGCAGAAATCAACTAACTGATGTGGCACTCTTTTGGGTGCCCTTTTATTATTATCCACACCGTAGATCATAGTCTTTTAGATCAATATATAGATCAATATACAGATCAATAAAGATCACCGCGCTTGTAACTTCATGATTCTAAAAACGAAAACGGCACTTTGGGTTAACACTTTCATAAAAAAAGTGGGCACTTTCATAATTTTGGTGGACACTTTCATAATTTTAGTGGACACTTTCATAAATCAAAGGTGGGCACTTTCATAAAATTTGTGTTTTTTATCCACAGGTGTGTGAATAACTCAAAAAACATCTTTGTTATCAATATCTTTCATGTAGATCCTCTACGTGATGTGAAATTTTTAACCACCGATTATGCACACGCTTATTCACAGGCTCGTAATCGGTAAAATCTGAGTGTAGACGATGGAATCGACTGAAAATCAGACAGATGACGGTTTAAACCCAGAACATCCGTTCGTAGTTCACCGTGAAACTGGTAAAGATTACATGCTTGTGCCAAGTGACGACAAAAGTGTTCAGCCAAGGGCGTTGCTCCGCCTAAGCGTGTTCACGCCTGTCGCACCGAAGGAACGTGGTAAGCGTGATTTCCTTATTGATGCGTCTGAAGAGCTATCAACGCTGGAAATCGCACGTCGCGAGGGTTACACGAAGATCAGAATCCAGGGTGCCAAGCTTAACATGTCCACGGATTTCAAAGCATGGATAGGGATAGTATCAGCTTTCTCTAAATATGGCTTTGAAGGTGAGAAGATTACTCTCTCATTCTCTGAGTTCGGGCGTATGTGCGGCCTGCGGCCAACAGACCTGAACGGCCGCGCGCGTACTCGCCTGAAAGAGTCGTTATTCAATATCGCGAGTGTAACGCTCGGATTTACCAGTAAAGATGGCACCAAGAATATGGTGAGCCACCTGGTACAGAAAGCTAAGCTGGATGAAAATGAGGATGTCGTTGAACTGGTAGGTGATAAGGATTTGTGGGAGTTATATCGCTGGGATCATAAAATCCTGCTAAGTCTGAAACCGCTGTCAAACCTCTCTCGAAAGGAAGCTGCACAGGCTCTGTATATCTATCTTGAAAGCCTCCCATCTAACACCGGCCCTCTGTTTATGACAATGAAGCGGTTCCGTGAGCGACTGCTACTGGACTCACCGGTGAAGACTCAAAACCAGACAATCAGAAAGGCACTGGCTGACTTAGAGAAGATCGGATACCTGGAGTACAAAGAGGTGAAGAAGGGGCGTGAAATTCAGTTCACGATCCTCGCGCGCAGACCAAACCTTAAGTTGACCTCATCTAAAGGAAAAAATGAGGAAAATGAAGGAGATGGTGGCGAGCAGTGATAGAGTAAAAAGGTAGTCACTTTCATAAAAAAGGTGGGCATTTTCATAAGAGATGCCCGCCTTTTTTGTTTGGGGTGGCTGGTATCATAAAAAGGTGACCACTTTCATAAAGAGGCGGGTGTGTATTCGGTAATTAGGTGGGCAGTTTCATAAAAAAATGGCTAAAGGTGACCACTTTCATAACTGTGTTTTTACCCACTTATGAAAGCAGCCACCTTTTTGATAGTTACGTGGTCACATTCCATAAAACGGAAGGGGTTTTGATGCGTTACAAGGTCACATTTTTATGAAAGTGGTCACCTTTAAAAAGAGGCGAGTCACCTTTTATGAAGCTGTCCACCTTTTGAGGAAAAGGTGTGGAGGGTTTATGAAAGTGCATACCTTTTGCTGAGGCCGACTAATATCGACAGGCCGACGTTGCGGCCTGTCTTGTGTTGACTACTGAATGAGCTGGAGGATGACGGAATGGATGTCAGGCCAGTTGTTCAAAACCCACAAAATGATTTCTAAGATGTGATCCAGAATTTCCATAATCAAAAAAATGTTCATGCTCATGTCCTTTTAGGCATGTACAAGGGCACAATTACCCTTGTTTCGGCGCAAGATTAACTGAGATCACTTGTCGTTGTTCTGGCTGTAAAAAAAAGACCGCCGCAGCGGTCCTTACTCCCTACCCGAACAGTTCTTCCAGATCTATCCCATACGCATCCAGCCATGCGCCGCGGGGCCAGGCGTGGACGCACTGAAATTTGCGCAACACGAGCGGCTCGACGTTATTCCTGAGACACCAGTTACGCAGCCGGTGCCATTGATATTCTCGTCCCATTTTCCTTTCAACTGCATCGAGGGTGGCATAGTTGCGGCTCCGGCCTAGCCGTTCCGCCAGCTCGTCACGTTCGCGCAGTAGTTCCTGGTTCGTTAACGGCTGGTGGTTATTGTTTTTCTCTTCCAGTTTGGCGCGAAGTTGTGAGTTTTCGCGCTCGCGCATGAGCAGCTCTTCCAGCAGTTCGATTTGACGTTGCTGTGACTGTATCAATTGATGGGATGCTGAGTGCTTTGCTGGTAGCGTAAGTTTGCCGGTGCGGTAGTCCAGAAATGTCTGGTTTACCTGCAGACGGAAGGCTGGAGAGATCCAACCGGCGTACTCTATGGCCAGCAGCTCGTGAGCGAAGGTACCGCCGTTACGTCCCTCGTATGAAACTGTGCATATTTGTCCAGTTTGCATTTCAAGTTCAGAGAGAAGTTCTTTAGTAGATTTGTTTCGTAAGAATTTGGCCGGTGCTTTTTCTTCACCAAGACTGCTTGCTTTGTGCAGGGCATTGAGGTTAAAACGGCCTTCTGCGTCAGTTGTTATTTCCACACCGCAAATCACCGGCGCTGCAATTTCATTTTTTGTTGTGTTCATTTAGCCACCTTCATTCCCTGTGATCGACCGAAAAACGCCTTAATTTCACAAACCAGACGGCGCTTAATGGCTGATTTATTCCTGAGTAAGTAAAAGCCTTCTGTAATCATAAAGTGGCTGGCCAGCGTGGAAATTGCATTGATGCCAGTGATGTCTACATGCAGTTTTTTGGCCGCAGCGGCGATCGCTTCTTCTGTCAGAAAATTCATGGGCGAGCCCTCCAGTAAGAGAGAGTCGGGGAGTTAGAGGGAAATCGGGCGGCAAAAAGGCAAGGAGCATCTGGAAGTTGTGATCGGGCGTCAGATTCGCTGGTAGCGATAACGATGTGGTAACGGCGCAGCTGGCAGGAATAAAAGCGCCAGATAAACTGTAGTTGAGATCGGGTTGGGGTAGTAGCCATGGTGGCATCCTCGCTGATGGATTTGTAAATCACCACCAAGAGGTTCCAATCTCTATTTGGTGGTGAACTGAATGGGGTTGGAACTACCGGCCATCAACGAACCCGGCGAACCTTTCGGTTCCCCCATCCAGCCCACCATAATTTTGGCGTGCAAGGACGCTGACACAAAAAAACACGCTGAGCGCGTGTTGAGTGCTCGCTAATGGTTATCGGGGTTCCAATCCCGGCTGCAGATTTTGCTGCGACAATAAAACCTTACTCTGAACCACCAGCACGCGTCAACACGTCCGGTATAAAACGGTACATTAAATACGGATATTAGCAAATAAAAATTAGTATATTCTGTTTAATAGAGGGGCAAAAAGACCCCCTCTATTAGGAGCTGCTTTATTCTTACTATTCGTCAGGTTCAAAGAAGTTAATGAACTGGCCTAAACTGTTTTTATATAATTTGTAGGTAACTGCTAGTTTATCTCCGTCCGAAAATTCATATGTTCCGTAGCATGTCAGAACATTCAGACCGCCTTTAACCGTCTTCTGGTCATAAGCATCAATTGCTGAGAATTCCGCATTCTGACTTTTCAGGAGATCATTATAAGACTCGATGAGCATTGCCCTAACTTTCGGGGAGTTGCAGTCAGTTTTAGCAAAATTGGCATCAGGATCGCCGACAGCAAAAGCAGATGTTGCAGTAGCAAACAATGAGACAACTAACATTCCCTTAATGATTTTGCGCATTTTTTATCCCAATAAATTAGTGGTTAAGCTCACTGGCGGATGGCTGGTGGCGAAGGCCTTCAATCTGTGACACGTCCGGACTACGTTTCCCTGTGATGATATTTTTCAACTCAGGAATATCGTTTTTATAGACGAGCTTATTTTTAAGCATGAATGCCTGACCATCTGCGTTAGTCAGCATGTTGATCGGCATAACAAATTCACTCAGTCCAGCGGACATGTACCCCATAATCGATTGGTCTTTGGCTATTTTATGAAGGGTATCGCGGTAGGAGTAACCCGCGGCTTGCATCGCATCATCGAGGGCGAGTGCAGAGTAACCGTAGGCGCAGTTGCTGCGGCTTGTTTCGTCGGCCTTGGAGCTACAGCTCATACCTTTAGCAACGATATTTTGGTCGATATGGCTCGCAACCCACTTGGCTTCCGCTCTGGTCGCTGGCATTGCGGCGGAAATGGCATTAGCAGAAAAGAAAGCCATAGCCGCTATCAAAAGAATTTTTTTGCTCACTGTGTGTTCCTTGTGATTTTTTATTTTGCTGTGTGGATGTCTAAAAGGGTTGGATATCCTGCTTGCCCGCAAAGTTGGTAATGCACTTTGTAGAAGTTGCCAAGCTTGATGAAGTTATTGGCCTGTGATTGTTGGAGCGTTGAAAAACCTGCGTTCTCAAAATCAGTGGGCATAGCCATTATGCTTTTGTCTGCATTGAGGAACTGAATCAGATCCAGTGTCATGCCTGATTTGGAAAACTGTACAGCTACGACACCCATTGTGTCGGTTTTTACTGTACAACCAGAGTCAACGGGGGCAATGCCGATTATGCCTGTATTTGAGATTTCTGCAGCCATTGCCCCAGAGGCAATAGAGGCGCATAGAATCCCCATGCTTATTATTTTTTTCATATTGTAGTCGTAAATAATTAATAAAAACGAGTGGTTACAATACTACTGCTGTCCTCAAAGTTCATTTGTCCAGGCTCAAAAAATTGACAAAAGTTTGTACCAATATGAAAAAAGGCCGCTAGGTTATTCCCCAGCGGCCAGTTGACACGGGATCTCCAACGCTACTACGCGTTTGTCTTTTGGGGTTTTATACCCGGTCCTTTCTTCTTAGTTGCCGCGTGCTGGTTCTTTTTGCTCTTCATTGGATTCTGTAAGGGTTTCAGTCCATTTTCCTTACGGTACTTACAGATACGGCGCCAGGCATGCTTTTTGTCTTCAAGACTAATCGGCTCAACCGGCTTACCATCGATATCGCGACGGGCACGGCTATTGATGATCCGCATTTGATAAACCTGGGAGCAGCAACAGGCGCGTAAAGACTGCTGTAATTTCTCCTCGGAGATATCCAGGCCGCGTCTGACGATTTGTGTGAGCATGTCGTCTTTGATGCCGTTCTTCATCGGCAGCGGATGGTTACCCTGGAAGAGAGCGGGGAAGAGTTCTTTGATCAGGAGTCGCTGAGCCCGGTTTTTTCGGGTTGTCGCTTTACTGGCGTGGTGTGTTACAGGGGTTGTGGTTTCCACCGTTTTTACCTTTGTTATCGACGGTACAGAAAATACTAATTTATTAATGGCGTGATGTCGCTACTGATGCTCATAAAAAAAGCCCCGAGAGGGGCTTTGTCCAAAGTAGCAAGCGATTAGAAACTGGCTACGCGCTCAGCCAAGACACCTTGATACTCGCGCATTGATGCCGCCTGTCGCCGCAATCGCGACTGCTCTTCAATGCCTAAGCTGCGAAATACGTCGCCAGCTTCATCGATAAAGGCAGTTAATTTGATGAGACGGTCACTTAGTTGTGCGAGTTCTTCCAGCACGCGCAACTGGTGGGGCGGGAGATCTGTCTGCAGCTTGTTTTCCTGATCACTACTTTGCTCATACAGTTTTTGTTTTAACAGATAGCCTTCCAGCTGCCATATTTTGTTTACCGCGTTCTGTCGCGCGATTTTCTTGCCTATTTCGGTATCAAAATTGGCAGGGGATGCGCAGGCACTCTCACCTGTAACGGTATATCCATTTTTTAAGACTAATACGCAAAAAGTGAGATAGCAGAGAGCTGAATGGTCAACATCTTCGGCTATTGGGGAAGGTTTCCCCTGCTGCTTGCTTACATAGCTCTGTTTGAAGATCGCACCATTCCAGCCATCACGCGCAGTGAAGTAATATTCGTTCTGGATAATGTTCTCAATGTGTTCAGGTGTAACGCGTGGGGCCGTTTTACCTTTGGACAAGATTTCCTGTTCAATATCTGTATCAGTCATTTTATTACCTTAGCCGAAGTGGCGTGTGGTGCTTTCAAAGTTAATGATGCTGGACTTGTCGACCGGCTCGGAATGGTGGCGTTTGGCCGGTTGGCTGCTGGTGGAGATTTGATCCACCGGCAGCGTGCGGATAGAAGGGCTGGCCAGTGATTCAAATAGCTTATCGACGATGGCTAAATCTTCTTCCGTTTGCATGTTGGCAATAGCATCGCGCTGGCGCTGGTTAGTGAACACCGGTAGCTTGTCGAGCACGCGTTCAAACATGGCCGTACGCAAAGAGGCTTTCTCTGCACGCTCAGCTTCCCCCTTCCTCAAGGACTCCAGCATGACGCTTTGTTCTTCCAGCTGGCGATCCTTATCAAGCAGCTCCCCTGCAGCTGCCAGTCGGGCAACTTCCAGGTCCTCGATACGCTGGATACTTTCAAACATCACTTCGTACTCATTCAGTGCGGTGTAATGTTTGATGATTCCGTCGGCATCTTCTTCAGTGAAGTTCTGCTTGATAAGGGCCTCAGTCATGACAGCATTGCGATCTTCTGTGCTCTCGCGCATGGCGGCCGGATGGTCCATGCTGATGAAGTTGGGCATGGTCACATAATCCATGCCGTAGTAGCCCGTGGGAATGGAAATAGCGGGGGAGTCGCGGCCAGTTGTCACCCATGACCAACCACCAGCGCGGGATTCCAGCATACTGGCAACGATGCGCCCGGGTGCGGTATCAAAAATCTCTTCGGTATGAGTGACGACGCCATCATCGTCGACTGAAATAGCGATGGTCCGGCTGGCTGGTACGTTCTCTATAACAACCGGTTTGCCCTCCACCATGATGACGGATGTTTCTGGCAATTCAGGTGTCTTAGCCAGCTCACGGCGCGTGTGGCCGTAATAGCCGTAGAGCTCACCCAGGCGCAGGCCTTCCTGCGTCTCTTGGCTGTTGATCATTCTTTTCACCGCTTCAAGCATATATTTGCGGTTGTTTTGTTTACCTTTACGCACCTTGTCGAACAGTGAAAAACGGTCCGTGTGCGTCAGCAGGGTTTTGTATTTAGGTGCCATATTGGTCCTCATTCTTCAAACGCTTTGATGATGATGTCTTGCAGTTCATGCCTATCCATCGACCTGATGAAATCGCACATAGCGGCATCCGGTCTGTGAGTGACACTCTCGAACATGCCTTTCTTATTGCCACCGCCGAAGTCGTTCTCGTGGTCCTCATCCTGAGATGCTTTAAGTTCAGTCAGCAGGGTTTCGAGCTTGGTTGCTGGGATCTTCAGAACGTCGCCCAACACGATCTGTTTGAAGGTGTTGGATTTTGCCAGGGCGGGGTTATTGCAGATGGCGTCAGCAATGGTGACGAACACGCTTGCATAGTTGGCGTGACTGTCCATTGCGGCGCTTTCTTCCATCTCGATGCTGGTGGCCATCGAGTTGAATTCGATTTTGTAGGGACGCTCTCCGGAGGGGTAAACCTTCCCGTATTTGGCCGCGAGGTGAATATCGCAAAGACGGTAAATGCATTCGGCCGCGCCGCCGCGTAGCCAGCCAGCGACCATGCCCGCCTGAATACTGGTACGCAGGAAACCACCTTCACCGAGCCCGCCAGTCATCTGGTCGGCAAAACCGAGCATCGTGTAATCGAGGTTAAGTGCGGACGCCAGCTGCTTGATGTGGAACATGATGTCTTCGATGCCGGATATATCGGCTGGCATCGATTGGGTATCGATGGTGATTTGACCTTTGCCGTTTGCCAGTATCGGCAATACGGTGTTGGTAACCACCGGCGCAGTGTTGTTCCCGCGGGCGCGTTTCTCCATCTGCATGGCGGATTTTTGTAGCTGCTCGGACACTGTTCGGCCATACAGCGCCGCTTTCGCCGGATCGAGATTGTCCATGTTCAGGCCAATCAGCCTGTCGATTTTGCTGGCGTTGTAGCGAGAAGCTTTTAATGCACGGATGGCTCCGCGTAAATTCAGGTAAGGCTCATAAGCATTTTGCAGCAGGCTGGTACCGTAATTCTGCGTTTCGACCGGCATCCGCTTTGTAGGATCAGACAGGAGGCTGAACTGCTCGGCACCGGTGTATATCGGCATATTCATCCGGCTCGGATGCCAGAGTGGGATCTTCATCGAAACCATATCCCACGGCTTAGCGAACATGAGCGCGCCAGATTCATCCTTAAGGTAGTCGCCGGTGAAGCCCGCCAGATCCCCGCCCACGTAATACTCCTTAATGAAGTAGGGAAGGGTGTAGTAGTTGCATTCCATCGAGGTGATGCCGACTTTCTGCACTATGTGCGGGCGTATGTAGCAAACACCGAAGATGGCCATAATCAGCCCCCAGCTGGGGAGCTCCGCGTTAACTTTGAGACCGATTTCGTTGGTTAACTCTCTGCACAGCTCATGAGCCGCTTTATTTTCCTCGTCGTTCTCATCCGCCACCGGCTGGAATTCAAAAGAAAGGTTGGTTCTCTTGTTGATAGAAAATGCGTACGAAACGTGAATATAGAGTGCCTGGCCGATAGTCGGATATGTGGCCATTTCTTCCAGGAACGGATAGCGCTGCAGGCGTTCGACAGGTAGCGACACCTCATTCAGTACATCGCGTCCGGAGCTGACCATCGAGTCGCCGAAATACTTATCTGTTTCACCTTTGCCCAGCAGGCAGGATCGGGAAAACACGTTCATGAAACCGCTGCCGCCGCTGCTGGTGGCTCCCAGCGACATAACGTTTCCGTGATTCGCCTTCCCACCGGGCAGCAGTTGGTCCAACGCTTTCAAAATGTTGTCTTGCCGGAACTTGGGCATTCGAAATGTGACCTTTGATAAACTAAGAAATAAATTAGTACGTTTGGTTAATTTATCAAAAGTTCACTCTCGGAGGTGACGATGCCGGATGGCAAATACGCGGAAATTCTCGACTCATTTCGAACAGTCGAAGAAATCATAAGGCTTATCAGATCGCTGGGTTTAACCCGTGAGCCGGTTATCTACGGGATCACGAAAAAAGATGGTGTATCTGTCGACCGCGAGCGCAAGGAAGCGAATCGGAAAGCTATCGAGCTGCTGAATTCTCTGCCTGATGGCGCTGAGCTTACGCCGGAACAACGGCAGACGCTGGCCCGCTACACCGGCGAAGGCGGGATCGGCGGTTCAACTGATGAATATTACACCCCTCAATTCGTTGCGGAGGGCATTTGGGAAATCATGAAGCTCTACGGGGCTGATGCGGGGAATACCCTGGAGCCATCCTCTGGCGCCGGTGTTTTTAATGAAACAAAGCCGCGCGGTACCGTCATGACGGCAACCGAAATTAGCCCGATATCCGGGCGTATCAACCAGCTTTTACATCCGGAAGACGCCGTTCATGTGATGCCGTTCGAAAAGCTGGCCAGCGGTACCGACGATGCCATTTTCGATCACTGCGTTGGCAACGTGCCGTTTGGTTCGACTCGTGGCGATACGATGAATCTCGATAAAGCTTACGCCAAAGAGAAAGACATTGGCCGTTACTTCATTCTCCGTTTGCTCGACAAAATTAAGCCCGGAGGCCTGGCGTGCATCATCGTTCCATATGGCATGACCAGCGGGACCCGGATGAAAAAGCTCCGAGAACAAGTGTCACGTAAAGCGGAGTTCCTCGGTGCTCATCGCCTACCTTCTGGGACATTCAAAGAAAATGGCACGCCGACGGCGGTCGACGTTTGGGTATTGCGTAAACATCCCGAATCTCTTTCCAACATGATCCTCCAGGCTAAAGAAGATCTATTGGTCGAAGCAAATGTGCTGTGGCCAGAGTTCATCACTGGCAAATGGTTTGAGCATGACGGAAAGCGTTTCGTTTATGGTGAGGTCAGTACCGGCTTCCAGGGCCGCATCGTCATTAAAAACGATCAGATCACCCCGAGCGCCCTTAAAGAGAAGTTAGCCCGCCGCTTCGATAGTCGTATCAACTGGGATTTACTCAGCGTGCCGGAGCCGGTCAATCAGAGCGCCAAAGAAGGTGATAAGCGCCTGATGAATGGCCAGTGGTACGAGTTTATCAACGGGCAGTGGGTTATCAGCATGCCCACCAGCACACTCAAAGTCGACCCGGCAATTTACGGCGTTTCTTCTCTCGATGAAATTAAGGTTGTACTGGATAACCCCAGCGCATTGCTGGCTCGTGACTGGAAGCAGGTCCAGGCGTTGGCCGGTAACTACTGGGAAAGCATGAGCGAGTCAACGCGAAAAGCCTACTCCTATGCGCTGACGCAGCGCGGCGATCTACAGGAACGGCTTTTCCGAGGCGCACTCATTGGCGCGCAGATTGGCGTGCTGCAGGACGCTATCGCCAACAAAATGCCGGGTGACTATATAGACAGCCTTCGCACCAGCGCCGCGCAGCTGGTGGATGAGGAATACAAGCGCTTTGGTGATCCGAACACCGGCAAGATAAGCAAGATCTCCGGCAACAATAGCGGGGACTGGCTGAAATATCGTGCGGCGATTACCAGCACCGGCGAGCTCTCTGACTTATTGCAAGGCAGCATCGAGGCGCAGATCTCAGGTGAATACGACACAACCAATCATGAGCAGGTAGTTCGCAGCCTGTTTAACCAGATCGACCTCATTCCTATCACCCTGGCGGAGTTCCGCGCGACGTCGACCGCAGAACTTCCTGAAAGCGATGAGGAATTGCTTGATCTGCTGGCCAACACTGACGGCATAGCGATAACGCCGACCGGTGACCTTATGCCTATGGACCGAGCTACCAGCGGCGATATTGGTCTGATCACCGGGCAGATTCAGGGTGTGCTGGCTATTATCAAAGAAGGTCCGCAGAAAAATAACTATCTGCGCCAGCTGGAAGAGATTAAGTCGAAGCGCAAATGGACCGGTGTTGACGACATCGCGTTTACCCTCGATGCGCGCTGGTTTGATCGTAGCCTGGTGCTGGAGTTTTTACGTGAAAATGGTTACGACGAGCTGACGTATGTCGATTCAATTAAGGTTGAAAACGGCGCTTTAGTCTCTGAGCTTGGGTACCGCGGTAACAATGGCGTGTTTGCCGGATATCGTTACGGTACGGTCCTGAAGAAGGATAAAGATACCGGCGAAAATGTGCCGACCTATGCCCGCAGGACCAGTAGCGATCCTTTTGCCGCGCAGCTGGAGAAATACCTCAATGGTGGCCGAGCAACTGGCGTTAACACCGAGGCGTATCGTTCGCGCATTGAGGACCTCGAAAGCCGTTTCAATGACTGGATTCGTCAGCATGATGAGATTGATAAGCTGGTGGATCAGTACAACGCCGCTTTTAACTCATTCATCCCCTTCGAACAATCTGATTCGCCCCTGGGCCTTAAGGGTATCAGTGGCCGTCGGGCTCCATTTGGCTATCAAAACCAGGAAATTCGCCGCCTGTCAGAAGATGGCCGCGGCATCATGGGCTTTGGTACCGGCTTAGGGAAAACGACGACCGCGCTGGCGCTCGGTTTGTATAACATCGAGAACGGCCGCAGCACGCGACAGGCTTATGTTGTGCCCAAGGCGGTGTATGAGAACTGGTACTACGAGGCCAAGTCGTTCTACAGCGAAGAGATGTTCAACAAGATCCTCTTTGTTGGCCTGGAGACTATCCCGGACGATGCCGGTGGTATTCGTCAGGTGCAGGTACGCGGTGAGAACGGCGAACCTAAGTTTGATGATAACGGCATACCGGTAATGCGTGATGCGCTGAAGATCTCAGACAGCGCTACCATTAAAGCCCGCATGAACATGATCCCTCAATCGAACTACCCGATTGTGGTCATGACGAAAGAGCAATACGCCGCTATACCAATGCGCGAAGAAACCATTCGCGACCATGCTCACGATGTTCTGTTTGCTCAGGCTGAAGCAGGCCGAGTGAAAATCCTTGCCGAGACCTACAAAGAACAGCAGAAGAAAAACCGCCTGTTGTCCGAGCACTCCGATACCGGTACCGAGAAACAACACGACTTCCCTTATTTCGAAGATATGCAGTTTGATAGCGTGATCGTCGATGAAGGGCATAACTACCGTAACAGCTATAGCGCCGGTCGTGAGGCCTCTCAGCTGGCTTACCTGCCAGTTCCATCAGTTTCCCAGTCTGCGCGCGATATGGCGGTCAAAAACGCCTACTTGATGGCTAAGAACAATGGCCGTGGGCCGGTGTTGCTGACCGCCACGCCGGTGGTCAACTCGCCGATCGATGCGTTCAATATGCTCTCCCACTGCCTGAGTATGTCCGACTGGCAGCGCATGGGGATCTACACTCCTGATGATTTCGTTAAAGTTTTCGGCAAGAAAGAGATGTGTCTTGTCCAGAAACTGTCTGGTCAGGTTGAAAGTAAGCTGGGCCTGGTTGGCTTCCGAAACCTCCCAGGGCTGCGCGGTATCTTCCATCGCTGGGTATCACTGAAAACGGCGCAGGATGTTTCCGAACAGGTCAAAATTCCGGAACTCGACGAACGTACGGTCGAAGCGCCGATGTCGGAAGAGCAGGAGATTGAATACGAGAACCTGCGCCAGCGCGCCGAGAAGCTCTCACAGAATGACAAAATGGGGGATTTCGACTCTGAACCGGAAGATGCCGACGAAGAGAAGGACACCATTTTCGGCATTATTCGTGATATGGACCGTGTTTGTACTGACATGGACCTGTATCGGCATCAGATCACTTTCTTGCTGCCTGCCGCAGACGTGGACAAGGTACAGCAGCTGGTGGCCGACCTTCCTGATTCGCTGGGAGCGAAGGAAGAAAGCGACGAGGACTACGATGCTGAGGGCCGTTTTACCGTCGATGTTGATGGTAATACCTGCACGTTGGTGGTCCCGGAGATGTACGAGCAGGAGGTAATAAAACGTCTCTCAACGTTCGACATTGATCCCAAAGAGGTCTCGCACCCGCTCACCCCGAAATATAGTGCGCTGATCGAGGGGCTGAAAGAGGGGCTGAAAAAAGGCAAACAGATCATCTTCACCGATGAAAAAAGCCAGCACGGTAAGCTCAAACGCATCATATGCTCGCATCTGGGGCTTGATGACAGTGCCGTTGGTATCCTGAACGCCACTACGGTTGCAGAGGCTGGTAAGAAAGGCCGCAAGCCGAAAAAAGTAAAACAGCCGAAGGACCTCCCGGACGAACCTACCGAAGAGCAGGTTAAAGCCTATTACGAGCAGAAAGCCGCGTACGATGAGTATGTTGCTGCTATCAACGAGGTTAGCCTTGGTGGGTTGGAGCAAATCGCGGCCGACTACAATGAAGGCCGGTCACGCATCCTGATCTGTAATAAAAAGGCTGAGGTCGGGATTAACCTTCATATCGGTACAACCGATATTCACCACCTTACTTTGCCCTGGACACCGGCATCTATCGACCAGCGTAACGGCCGCGGCGCGCGCGTGGGCTCTACTCAGGATTCCGTTAAGGTTCACTACTACTGTGGCCGTGGATCGTTCGATGAATTCCGCCTGCAGACGCTGAAGCGTAAAAAGGACTGGATTCGCGAGATCCTCACTTCTGACAAAGCAGAGATGGAAAACGCCGATGCCGGAAACATGGTTGAAATGCAGCTGCTACTGGCGGCCAACCCGGAAGAGCGTGAGCGTCGTATTGCGGAACAGGTTGCTAAGGCTAAAGCTGCAGTTCTGGAACGCGCTACTAAGCGTGCGAACCTTGACCTGCAAAACTACATCAAAGCTCAGCATGCCAGTGGCTCTGATTTAGAAAAAGAGCAGCAAAGGATCGCCTACCTGGAGGGAGAGGTAGAGCGGACATCAAAACATCTCGAATCGGTCCGTAACGAAATCGAAGAGCTTTTATCTGAGCGCGAGGCGATTAAAGAAAGGGAAGCCGCTGGCACATCAAAAAGCAATGACAGCTGGCGCCCACGTGCAATCGAGCGTGAGCTGCGTACCAGACGCGAGCAACTCAACGACGCCAGTAAAGCGGATGTGTCGGCTCGTTCTGCATTGATGAAACAGCAGCGCAAGATCTCCCGCCTGGCTAAAGCCGAGCAGAACATTAAGCAGCTGCGCCCGGTTGTCCTGAAGGCTATCAAAGAGGGATTGCTCAAAGTTGATCCTGATGTGATTGACCACGGCAAAGAGATTCTGCTGGTTGAAGGAAAAACCTATAAGGTCGGCCAGTATTTTCATTTCAACACGGCTACGAGGGGTGGGAAATACGATTCTATTTCCTACGCTAAGATCGTCGGGTTGGACTTTGACGCGCGTACGGCCAATCTTCGCGGTATTTTTTCGGCGAACGGCACAAGCAGTGCGCCTGATGCCAAGAATGTGCCGGTTCAGCTGCTGGGTGATCCATGTGATGTGACTAAAAGCGAACTTGAGTTGCTAAGTGAGCTGCAGGGAGGCCTGAGCCTTCGCAAGGCTGCAGAATTGCTGAGTAAAGATCAGTTCTATACCTTCCTTAAGACTGGTCAGCTGGTGCTTACCGATAATTATTCTGTTGCCTATGATGGCGGGGAATACACCCAACAAACGCTCAATATACGCAGCGCTGGTTACGGATATGGCTCTTCCGATACCAAGTCGATTGCATGGTACCAGCAGAATGGCCATAAGCTGGTTTACCCGGACCGCAGCGACGAGCAGCTCAAACGGGCTATTGCCATTCAGGAACGTCAACAAGCCCGGTTTACTAATTCATGTCAGGGATTTTTGCTGGCGTTGTACGGCGAGAATTACAAGACTGTCATGGCTGGTTTTGGTGAGGTGGCCAGCGCCGATGAAATCGCCGCGCTTGTGGCGAAAAAAGTCGCCAGCTTCTCTCTTTGGAGTAGTTCGCGTGATTTTAACATCTCCGTCAATGAATACATCCGTAGCGGTCTTGTTCGTTCTGTTGAGCTGGACAGGCTGGCGTGGCTGAGCAATGAGGTCCCGGCAATCTACACTAATAAGCAGGACTTTATTAGTGCTCTGGAGGCCGAGAAACCACGGTTAAGGAAGCAGGCACAGCAAGAGCTGATTACTGGCGTGGCGAGTGTTGCCCAGGAACGTTATGAGGAATTTAGCCGAGCGATTAAGAGTGGTTATGCGCCTGGTGACCGTGAAATACAAAGTGTACTGGACGGCTCTGGCTCGTTCCTGAACACATACGGCGGTAACGGCCAGGATTACTTCCGGGTTGTTGAAGCGTGTGCGGCCATGGTCATTATTGGGTTGCTTGATCCGTCTAAAGTTACAGCTGAGTTGCTGGTGCATGAAGACGATGCCCGTCAGCTGGTCCGGGATGCCGACAAGCTGTACTACAACATGTCTGAAGAGGATAAAAAACGGGTTAGCGATACCTATCAGGCTAAGCGCCTGGGCGTTTCTACCGAGGAATACCAGAAGCGCGAGGATGCCCGCAAAGAGGAAAAACGGAATACTGAGAACGAAGCGGACGAACTTGGCCTCCGTATCCAGGTTAACACTACCCGACTTCGCGGTAAGTATGGTCTGAATTTTGCCCCTGGTGGTTGTTACGGATTGCAGGACCCGAGAGGGAAGGAAGGGGCTCTCTTCCGCGCTAAAGAGGCACTAAAGGCTGATTTTGGGGCTCGTTATTATAACGGGAGGGATGCTGGCGAAGAGTTTGCTGGTAGCTGGTGGCTTATCCCTATCAAATATGGTCAGGCCGAAATTCTCGAAGTTGTGGCAAAATACTAATCTGAAAGGAGATTGCCGGGTAAAACCGGCAATAAAATTATGGCTTCATTAGACCAAACTCAAAAACCTACCACCGACTATCTTTCAGCTATCCGTGATGGCGCGTTAGCAGGTAGAACTGAGTCGCAATTTGTTAGCGACTATTTGAAAGGGATCGCCAAGTGCATCGATGACCGTCATGACTACTACCGCAGCTATGGACCTTATTGGCCAGCTATTAAATCGCTGCTGATTGAGAATGATCTGTATGACGCCACCGGCGAAGTCGATGAAGATGTTCTCAGCACATATTGTTATGACGAGGATTCGTTAACCGTTGTAGCCGCATCGCTTTATCAGAATATGCGTCTGGAAGATGGTCTGTTTTATTCTGCATACCACCAGCTGCCGGTGACCGATGATGAAGCGTATGAATATTACTCGTATGATCTTGAACAGGAATCAGACAGATCATAATCGGTAAGGAGGATGGATGACTTACACCCCGCTTTTTATGAACCTGCGACGGCTGCAAGCTGAGGCTGAGTTACATGGATGTGAATTTGTTGAACACCATCCGGTGTGGCGCATCTTCACCCTTAAAAAAGGGGAGCGTTGGACATACCTCCGCAACCCTGCCACGAATGAGCCAATCGAGCGTATACGCGACCTCGGGGTTGATGAATGGAAGGTGGCAATAGCTAAGGCTGCTGAGTACCTCATGTCAGATGAGTATAAAGAAGCAAAAAATTAGTATTGTCTGTAAGTTTTTCCCAGGGTATATTCCTTACGTGTTACGCAATGCGTAATAACGGGGAGCCAAAAGCTCCATAAAAAAAGGCCCGCATACGCGAGCCTCTCTGTCGCTCAGGGGGCGAAGTCGCCAAACCAGACCCCTGAGCCAACAAAAGGAATATACCATGATCGATTATGTTGGTCGAGTTACCCAACCGCAGGCGCAGCGCGCCAATAAACCCGCTCAAGACTCTGTAGGCACTATGGCGAAAACCGTGGCCTATCTCTTCCCTGTTGTTTTCACCACTGCCTATTTTTTGAATGCCATTTTCGAGATGGCCAGCAGCAGCTGAGCACAATTAAGCGCCCTCGTGGCGCTTTTTTAACGAGAAAAATATGTCGAATTTGCACCCTGGGGAAATCCTGAAAAAGGTCATTGAACAACGCAACATTTCCAGCGCCGCAGCGGCCCGGGAAATAGGTGTGAATATTGCGACCATCTCACGACTGATTAACAAAAAACAGTCATTAACTGCCGATGTGGCTCTGAAGTTGGGGCCGTTCTGTGGTCTGGAGCCACTGTGGTTGCTGGCTCAACAGAACATCTACGACATTGCGCTCCTAAGCAAGGAGCAGGGGAAAGATGAATGAGTAACGGAAAAGTAATTCAGATCCGCCAGGCGCGCCCGGATGCAGAGGAAATGAAATATTTCTGGAAGCTGTATTCCGCGGCTCAGCGAGTCGAGGATCGCTGGTGTACCAATACCGTGCCAGGTATCGCAGATGCGCTGGCAGATACAGAGCTGTCACGGGAGGAAAAGCTATTCCTGTTACGCGCCTGGCAAGTGTTGGTGGATGATCGAGGTGGCTTTGGTCGTCATTTGGGGGCGCTGGATACCTACATTCATAACATACAAGATCCAAACGATGGTTGCGTAGGGTACAAGCCTGAGCTGAAGGCCTGTTTAGAGGATGGACTCCTGTTTGACGTTATGTGTGAAGCATATACCGAGGCGAAAACACGCATAGCTGAACTGGAGGCGCACATGCCAGAGCTGGTCCCTGAAACCTTACGTGATGAAATTATCGACTTATGCGACGGCTATGAGGTTGGTGATGTCGGTGCGCAGGAGATATGGGATGTTTGCCGTGCCACTATGTTGAGCGGAGTAAAGCCATGAAGAACTCACTTGAGGACCTTAATAATCATCTTTTTGCCCAAATTGAGCGCTTAGGCGAAGAGGATTTGAAAGAAGAGAAACTCCAGCTGGAGCTGAATCGCACGAAGGCAATAACCAGTGTGGCAACTCAGATCATTCAGAACGGCAAACTTGCTCTTGAGGTACAGAAAGCGCTCGGAGAAGGTCGAGTTAAAAATGTTCAAAAATGGCTGGAATCGAAATGAAGTTTGTCCATACACCAGCGATGTGCGCATGGATGAAGGTTAATTACATGCTACCGGCGGGCAATCTGGCCATAGCGTTCAACAATCGTTTTGGTACTGCCAGAACCCCGAAAGAACTGCATACATTCCGCAAAAGGTTGGGGTTGAAAACGGGTAGAACCGGTCAATTTCAGAAAGGGCATGTACCGGCCAACGCTGGAACTAAAGGAGTAATGAAAGCAAACTCTGGCTCTTTTAAGAAGGGGCAAACGGCGATTAACAGCCGTCCAGTAGGTGCTGAGCGAATCAATCGCGATGGGTACATAGAAATCAAAGTGGCCGAGCCCAATAAATGGCAACTGAAACAGCGTGTTGTCTGGGAAAAGCATAACGGCAAACTGGCAGCTGGTCATTGCGTTACTTTCAAAGATAACGATCCATTAAATTGTGAGCCAGAGAACCTGCAGCTAATAAGCCGCGGCGAGTTAGCCGTACTTAACAAACGATTTGGAGGTATTCCCGTAGAATTGAAGCCAACTGCTCGAGCAGTAGTGACGTTGATCATGAAATCCAAAGAGTTGAGTGAAAACCCGCTGTCTGACAGTGATGGCCGCACTCAGGAGTAAGATTGCAGTTATGCAACATTTAGTGGCTAAAAATGAGTCATTGAGTGTTGACGATATGAATAATCCCCATATTTAGATATGGGGATTATATTCTAATTAAAGCAATTTTCATCCTTTAATTGGTTTGGTATAAGTACGAGTAATCCAGCCCGTTATAAGCTCATCACCTGATTGCACCTGAACATACAGCCACTGCCTACCGCTTTTGTCCAAAATGGCAACAACTGTATTTTTGCCAATGGTTTCAATTACCCCACTTTTCATGGAGGGCTTTTCACGTAGGCGGATATTCTCACCCGTAATAATTCTAAAATCATTCAGTGAGTTCCAATCTATATTTTTGTTTTCTTTCAATATATTTGTTCTGGTGACTGGTTTGTTTTCAAAAATGGATTGAATATATGTTTCAGCTCTGTATATTTCAACTAAAACTTTAGCTTTTCCGTAATCAATGAAAGCGCCTAAAAAAATCTGAGAAAGTATTGTATAGATAATGAATTGAATAGGTTGTGGGAGTGCTTTAAATAAATTGAGAAACTTTGCGTAATCGTTATTTTCGGTGGAGACTGAACTAGTGTCTGATTTTGTTACTGCTTCATCATTGGTCTCTAAAACACCTTCGTTGTAAGCTTTAGCTACTGAAGATATCCCTAGCTCCATAATGTAAGACAGGGAAGGGTTATTCTCCTTAATGTAAGCATTAAAAATATTTTCAAATTGTTTTAAAGAATTAACTGAGTCAAAAAGACCAGCCTGTTTTTGTATATCCTTCAGCAGTGAACCGGCACTATATAAGCCTGATAATTTCTTTTCTACGTCAAATCTATCTCGCAATTGGCTACCGAAAATTAATTGTTTTTGCATATCAGTAAGCTGCTTTCGAACCAAGTTGCCCAAACTATTTTGTTCAAGAATCTTCTTGGTTTGGTTGCTTAGATACCAAGCTGGACTAGTTTGTTTACTAATTTCATCTATTTGTTTATGGAATAAACCACTAAAACTAGCCTGCTTGTGAATACCTTCCAGTAGCCCACCAAAACCAGCTTGCTTGTAAATACCTTCCAGTAGTCCACCAAAACCAGCTTTTCTTTGGATCTCTTCCATTTGTTTATGCAATGAACCGCCAAGTCCTGTTTGTTTTTGGATATTCTCAATTTGTCTATACAGTGCGCCAAAGCTTCCTTGTTTCTGCATTTCAATGAGCTCTTTGCGCATGTGCTCGTATTTCTCAGTTTGGGTTTTGTGTAACTCTTCTGAGTGTTTGCGTACTATTGCGCTCAAGCTATTTTGTCGATGGTATTCTCCACGTGTTTTACTCAATGCCCCTTGGGGATCGGATGCTTCCAACTGTTTACGTAATTCATCACTAATGCGTCGTTCATCCTGGTTATCTGTAACATCTGCACTTTCGTTTTCTTCATTTTTTATGTCGGTTGGCTGTTTTTTCATTGTTATATCCCGGGTAAACATATAGGCACGATACCATTAACTTATAAATTTCATGTGGTTATGGCAATAGATTTACATAGTAATTGTCAAGTTATGATCTTGCCTATGTACTCTACTTACTGATTATTTAGTATTATATGTATGCAGCAAGTAATATTATTAGAAATATTCACATACTGGAGAAAAGTTGTGCTTCGATTTGATGAGCGCTGGCTGGAGTCCACCGGTCGGGATAAGAATGGCCGCCTGAAGAAGCTAGGGAAAAAGCGTTCTGACGGTATACCCGATATTACCAGTGTACCAAAGGGTAAGATGGCTTCAGTGATTGCCCGGTTAGAGCAAGATCTTGCTCCGTCAGTTCATGCAAAAGCGCTGACGCAGCTGGCGAACAAGCCCGAGCTACTCAAGGGCAACTATGAGCACTGGGACCAGGTGCGTTACTTCGATTTTATGCATCGGAAGCATCGCGAAATTTACGAACTTTTGCACGCTACGCCTAATGGTGGTGCGCGTTCGGATAAGGTAGGTTTTGACATGAAGGCCGAGGGCCAGAAGAAAGGCTATCCTGACGCCACGCTTGATGCCGCCCGCGGTGTATATCATGGCCTTCGTCTTGAGTTGAAGTTTGGCAAAGGGCGACCAACACCAGAACAACTGGAGTGGCAACAGCGATTGAGAGAGCAGGGGTATTGCTATGAGATCGTTGTTGGCTGGGAAATGATGGTGAAGATGACGTTGAGGTACTGGTTGCTGGAGCCGGGGCAGTCAATTTCGACAGACTAAAACTAAGCTCATGTTTAGTATTTTTATGAGTTAACTTATGCTTTAATTCCCTCATTAATCCAACCGGTGCGGCTGTAATCCGCACCGCTATCACTGCTAATGAGGTTCTAATGACTCAAGATCCTGTTCTCAATATCCCGGAAGAGATTGAAGTAATCACAGTTCGCGTGCCTGAGCGTGAAGCTCTTCACGTGGAAGCAAACGGCAGTAGCATCACCATTTTCGGCGATGGCCGCGTAAGTGTGGTGTCTGACAAGCCGGTACAAATCAGGACCCCGACGCATGTTGAGATCTCTGCAGCGAATATCTCCATCGATGCTGGTGGTGAAAAACAATCCTCCTGATCTTCACGGAGCTCACGTTGTTTAATGAAGTTTTTTGTGTCGCTTCAGGACCATCGTTGAAAAAAGTGGATTGTGAACGAATAGAAGAACGGGGATACCCAGTTGTTGCAGTTAACAACGCATACAGCATGTTCAGACAGCCGTATGCATTGTTTGCTGGGGATGAAGACTGGTGGCGTCGTTATGGAAAAATCGTTCCTGAGAATATCAGGCGCTGCACTGCTTCCCGGTCGGCAAGCGTTCTCTACGGTATCGAATACCAGCGCTTTGGCGCGCCAGAGGTTGAATTCAATTCTGGTTCAATGGCCATTCAGTTTGCCGCCAGTCTTGGAGCAAAACATATCTACCTGATCGGATATGACTGCTCTATACGCCGGGGTGTCCATTTTCACGGGCGCCATACCGGCAATTTACGTAATCCATCTCAACTCAGTGTTAAGAAGTGGCACCGCGAATTCGCCGGTGTGCGGGAAGAGCTATCGCATATCGACATAATCAACTGTTCCCGGAGAACTGAACTTACATGCTTTCCTATAAAAAGCCTCGAGGCGGTGATCGGGTGATCATCGTGGCTTCCGGCCCTTCAGCGGCTGGTTTTGTTCCACCACGCGGCGTACCAATTATAGCGGTTAATGGCGCTATTGATTGGCTGTCACGTGCCTCGTATTTCTTCACGTTAGACCCATCACGCGACAACATACGTCGACTGCGCATTCGACGTCGTAACGTGCACTATTGCTCAGCTGGTGCGCCGGTAACCAACCACGTTCATTCGTTTGAGCGGGTAGGGGAGCAGGGACTTGAGCCGCGTATTAAAGGCAGCCCCGAATGGTGGTTATGGCGGTGGTCAGCCAAGAAAACCCTCTCTGAGGATGAGACCAAGATCCACAACGGCAACTCAGCCTGGGGGGCGCTCGGTCTGGCGTATCACTTGGGGTTTAAAAACGTCGCTCTTGTTGGCGTTGATGCCACACAGGAACCGCGGGTACATAGTGGAGGGATTCCGAATAACTTATCTCATCTCCCGTTACTGTTCCGCTCCGCTCTCCCGCAGATAAACGTTGTCTCGTGCGGGAAACTGAATTCCATCCCACAAATGAGCTTAAAACAATGGCTAAAAAACGCTTAACGATAGCCCTGGTGCTGCGTTCCGGTGGTGACTATACCGTCGATCACGTTAAAACTCTGGTAGCGCAGCTGCCGACCGGCTACAAAATTATCTGTTTCACCGATACTCCGTTTGTTATGGACCGCGTGGAGTGTGTCCCACTGAGTAACTCTTATCGGGGTATGCACGGCTGGTGGGCGAAGATAGATCTCTTCCGTCCTGATATTACTGACGATCTGCTCTATTTTGACCTCGATACAGTCATCGTCGGCAATATTAGCAAACTGCTGAAGACTACCGGCAACACCATGGTGATGCTCACTGATTTCTATCACCCCGAATACCTGATGAGTTCTGTCATGTATATCCCTAACAACGTAAAAGCGAGGCTCTGGAATACGTTCTGGAATGACTCCGCTCGTCATGTTGCAGAGTGTACAGTGACGTCTAAATGGGGGGATCAGGGTTTTATCCGGGGTGTTATTGGTGATTGCCGACGTTGGCAGGATCTCTACCCTGAACTGTTTGTAAGCTACAAAGCAGATATTGCTAAATTTGGTGAGAGTAAGTGGGCTACCGAGCGTTATTCTCGTGGCAACGGCTCTCTTCCGGCGACCGCGAGTGTGGTTGTTTTCCACGGCCAGCCTCGGCCGTACGATTGCGGTGAGTCCTGGTTACCACCATTTCTGCACTATTCCTCCCCTTCATCATAAATAACCCGGGCATAAATCTATAAAAATAGGCAAATAACATTACAAACCATACTAATTTTTCGTTATCATCACAAATCAATTAGTATGGTCTGTAGGGTTTAGCATGTTTCAATTTTTTCAACGTCGCTATCACTTTTGGTCCCTCTGTTTTTACACAGATCAAGGGTTCCAATCCATCATCTACCAGAGCAAAAGAAAGAAACGCTGGTTAACACCCATGGAGATAGCTGTCGCTGCCCAGCAAGAGAACTTTCCCCCTAATACACCGCTCCTATCAGCGTCTCATCTGGGCCGAATGACAGTTAAAGAAGCCGAAAGCTTGTCTTAACGAGGAATTGCCATGTCTGTAAATACCGATATCAAAGAGGAAGCGCCTAACCTGATTGATCTGATCAATGAGGGCTTCACAAGTAGCATTGTCCAGCTCGATTACGCCATTAAGCGCGTAAAGGGCGACGATATGTCTACCCGTTACATCCAGAATTGTATCGACAGCCTTCGTATGCTGGCTCAGGAAATTGCCGACGCAGCCGGTGACGACATTGACCAATACAACGAAGCGCTTGAGCTTGCCCAATCGCGTCTTGAGGCACAAAAGCTGCTGCAGTTGGATAACGACGCATTGCGTGAGCAAAACGAGATCCTCGCAGGACGTGCCGAAAATCTCGATAAGGAAATTCAGGAAGCAGTAGACACGGCTGTAGAGAATCATGTCGTTCGGATTCAGCAACTGGAGCATGCTGACGAACTTCTGAAAAATAAAATTACAGAGCTACGGTCGCAGGTTGAAACTTATGCCCTGCGTGAAAAGCGTATTTCGAGCCGTCTCAGAGAGCTCGAAATTATGGAACCGGATAAGCTCAAAAAGAAAAATGCCGAAGCTAAAAAAGAGCTTCGAGAGACACGAGAGACGCTGAAAAGTACGAGCCAGAAACTGAACCAGCAGCGCATTACCAATTCAGAGCTGTCCAAAAACAACTCGGTACTAATGGCTGGCCTTGAATCTGCACGTAATGAAATCGAAGAGCTGCAGCGGAGAATGCAGAGAGCTAACGGCAAGGCAGCGGAATATTGCTATGACACTAAAAAAGCTGATGGCCAGCCGATCCGCTTCACTATGCATCGTTTCTTCCGTGGCAGTCTGATTCACCAGGACCCTGACGACTATCCGCGCTATGTGAACACGTTGGATTTTACCTATCACATACTCTGCACGCTTGGTATTGGCGCGACAGTGCATCTAAACGAATGGCTGCGCCCGGAATATCGAATTGATCCGCTGGTGGCTGACGTATGGCCAGAAGGCATGTACGAAGACATTCAGGAGATGTACAGGGATGATATGGCCACCACTCACCCACACTTACTGAAGCGTGTTGATTGGGCTAACAGTGTCAGCCTGGAAGATGTTGAAGGCATCCCGGCCGCCGTCTTGAAAGCGCTGCATAACCATGACACCCCGTTCCAGAATCTGCGACATGTTCTGATGTTTAGCGAGCCAGAACTGGCGAAGGTTAAGGGGATCGGCAGTAAATCTGCGGCCATGTTGCATCAAGTGTGCCGTAAGCTGGTGGATGAATGGGAAAAAGAGAACGGCAAACTAAGCGTCTCTTTCCCTCCACAAGGACTTCAGTAAGTCCATAACGTGATTGCCTGCTGAATAAACGCAGGCATTCTTCTGTAAAATATACTATTAATTAGTATTGTCTGTTGGTTTTCGTTGCGTTAAAGTCAACGTCGCATAAAACAAAGATTAACCGAAGGATATTCACATGATGGCTCAGCAGATGTATGCCCCAGAACTTGAGGCTCCAACCCTGGACGTAATGGAACGTGCAGTGAATATGTTCGCGATTATGACGAACAAAACGCTCACATCAGAAGAGGGCTTCCAGTTCCTCACGCTCTGGACAATGGTTAATAAGGCTGGCGCGCAAACGGCACCAGAAGAGCAACCGGCTGTAGCGATCGAAGCTGAACCGGCCGTAGTAACACCTGAATTACCCGCAACTAATACACCAGCAACTCCGGTTGCTAAGGCATCATCAGAACCGGTGAAAATTGCCGCGATGCCATCCATTGAAGAAATCAGTATTCCAGGTATCGAAGTCCCGTTGCGTAAGGTTCAAAACTTCATTAAGTCGCAAAGCAAGTACTGGATGGAAGGTTATCCATGGCGCATCAGCGTTGAGCCATTCGACCGTTATGGAGATATGGAAGCGTATTATGTTCACTTTCAGGATCGTCCGACCCAAGAACAATTTGCTGAGCACTATGCGCATTACCTGTCTGATACCAATAAATGCCGTGTACATCTCTTTGAAAGCGATGGTACAAGCTCCCGCCGAATCACTGATGAGTATTGTTCTTTTACTGAACGTGGCGATGTGAATTACGCCTCTGACGAAACCCTAGTTCCGCGCCTTATCTGGCGTGATGGTGAGCGTTTTCGTATTCGTTTCTTTGATGAGCGGATTCATAAAGACAATTTTATTTACTATCCGCATAAACCGGCTAAAAGCGAAGTAAACCGCCTCAGCACCCTTAAGAAGGTTGCTATCGTTGAAGCCCGCAGAGCAGGAAATGATTAGTAAAAACCAAATCGAAGATACGCTGGCGCGTGTGCATAAAAGTATTGATGAGCTCGGTCGCCAGCGTAATGAGCTCGCAGCAGAAGGGGCGGGATTACTCGCCCTGTTTGAAGTTGTGATGAATATTGTGCACGGCAAGGAAGATCGTGCGGAGGTTATTAAGGAACGGCTGTCTTTGGCAGTGCGCGGTTGTAACCATGCGACCACCACTACCAAAGCCATTCGTCAATTTGAGGCTGATGGTATGGATAAACTTCTGGCAGAGCTTAAAAAGTCTGTTGAAGAGGGGTTAAGCGCTGAGTACCGGCCTGGTGCAGATCTTTGTCTGGGTATGGTCGAAGCGCTGGCGCGAAAAGGTCGGCAGTCCTTGTAGCGCTTTCACGGTGCAAACGTGACGCAAGTTTGGTTGGGTTAGTTGTCATCCATGAGAAGACGCCAGCGGCCAGGTAGACCAATCGCCTGAGTGGCCGCGCCGGGATAAGCTCCGGCACTTTTGGCCCTTTAGCTCAGTGGTTAGAGCTGTCGACTCATAATCGATAGGTCGCCGGTTCAAATCCGGCAGGGGCCACCACAATATAACCGAAGGAACGACCAACAAACGGTAGTCCGTATGGAGAACACCCCGTTGAGGAAGAGACCTGGCCGGAACCGTAACCGGCACACAACATGAAAGCGCACTCCTTTTTATTAACTTTGGGGAAGGTTTGTTACTTGGAAGTGCGCTTCCAGTTGTGGTGTAGCTTAATTGGAACAGAGCGCCCCCTGAAGGGGGAGTTGAGCTCTACCCAAGGATCATAACCTGGGGTATCTCATGCGGTCCGGCCGGACGTTATCTGGGTTCGAGTCCCAGCGCTGCAACGACATTGAATTGCTGTGTGTAGTCTTTGCCCATCCTTTGTGATGGGCTTTTTTATGGGATTACATAAGACACACAATGGATTGCCAATGGATGTACTAAGTATGTTTTATGTATATCCGCGCTCCCGTAGCGAAGCAACATTACTCCTATCACTTCACTGTTGGCCTCTACCAATATTGATCTGCGATAAGTACTAAAAAAAAATATCATTTCCCGCAAAAATTACCATGGATACCGAGTTAACTCTGCATGTATTATTACAGATAATACTAATTTATGGTGGTGTTATGGATACAAACTCTCACGAGGATGAAAAGCCACTGTTCGCGTACAGCGTGCAGGGCGATGAGTACGGATGTGTGGTATTCGCTCGTAGCAATGTTGTTGCACGTCGTAACGGGGCTAATGAGCTCGGCATTGAATTCGGCCAGGTTACATCCTGTCGCAGGATGCCAGAGGTGGACAAATACGCTGGTGAACACAAGGTCCCGATGAAAGTTCTTATTGAAGAGTTCGGCTGGTGGCAAGAGTGCACGTATTGCACCTCGATGGTCAGCGCTGAAGTAAATAAGGAGCGTGTATGGGACGGGCAAAGCATCTTTTGCGATAAAGAGTGCCAGCAGAACTATCAGGCCCAGGAAGAACGCTGGCGACAGGAACGTGCAGAAGCAGCGGAAAAATTAGCTGAGGTTAAAGAGAACGCGCTAAGCCGGTTCCCCGGCATAACTAATGTCCATGCCTATAAGGAATGGGATGAAGGCCATCGGGTTTATTTCAATTTCCCTGGCGGTAAACGATCTGCGTCCTGGCTCGTTGGCTCCGAAAACATCAACGTGAGTGAATGTGATGTCGACGCCGGGAAAGCATTCATGGAAAAGGTAAGGCCATCTAAATGACCAGAGAGGAAATGCTCCCGTGCTTCCTGCGGGACGTCAGTAAACATGTTACTCAGGCATACGATCGGGAGACGTTACTAACCCCGGCCATCAATAAATTTCTGGCTATTCGTAGGAGCACATCTTTATGAAGAGTTATCAGATAAACCAGATCAATCTGATTACCGCTATTACTAATGAACTGAGCCGTCAACACCCAGGCATTGCCGTTGATCATCGCTTCAACAAGATAATCGAAGCCGCAAATATTATTGTCGCTGAATTTGGCCGCCCTTATGTACCGGCGTCTTCAAATATGGGGCTTGAGGCGTGGTTAAACTGTGACGAAACCGGTAGCAGCAGCCTTTACATGGCCTGGATTCTAAGTGGCGGGGTTTTTGGTCACTGGTGGGGAAGACATCAACCAGAACCTAATTATCCAAGGGACCCAGATGATTTTGGCCGGTGCCTGAAAATGGTCGAGGCTGTCCCTGAGTTTAAGGGGATTATTTATAAAATGAACGACTGTGGGCCTGAGTGGATGGCCGTTGCGCGTCACTGGGATAACTGGGAGAAGTTGTACCAGGAAAATGATGGCCGTGACTTGTATGACCTGATGCAATCCGCTTTTAAAGCTGCCCGGGGTGAATAGTGAAACTGCTCATCATTGGAACGCAGAAGAATTCCCTGGAAGATGTGAAATGCTACAGCGATATGTGGATGTATCATCTTTGCTCGGCCTTTCAATCGCTTGGTGTCGAGCTGGTATTTCACCGCGCATATGCTCCCGATGAAGACCCGGTAGCTTTTGCTGATAGCGTTATCAGCCTGGTTAAAATCACCACCCCAGCCGCAATTCTGTCGCCTGGAGTACGCGATTTTACCCGGATACCGCTTACTATAGGCGAACGCTTACGCAATTTTGCTGGTGTGCCGGTAACGCAGATCTATGATGGATCGCTACTGGACAGTGCGCCGGTGGATATAACCTTCACTGTTCGTGACGATACCTGGAAATTCCAGGACAACAAACAACGTCTTTTCCGCCACCAGCGCTATAACAAATATGTTGGCTGGGCGGCTGACAGCTCTCTCTTTTACCCCGAAAAGAAACAGCGCGAGCAGCTGCGTATCTTCATCGATCACGCTGCATTCGACGTTTCCGGTTTTGACCATTCACTGACCATTATGATGAACCTGCGGCAGCTCTCAGCCATGGGAATATCGTTTATGGCCAGAACGCTAACGGATGATGGGTTAACCGACGTTGATCCGCAGAACATTAGCCTGAAGCCATATCGGCGCAATGGAGTACCAGCTACTGAGTTTGCCGCCGAACTGCGCCAGACAGATATTTTTATCGTAACGCATCCGGAAAGCCTGGGCCTCACAGTCCTGGAAGCCGCGATGTGCGGCGCACTGGTGTTAACCCCCGACCGTTGCATTGCTCCTGACCGTCTGCTGTTGGTAAACCACCAGGTCATAACATCAAAAATCGACTGGCCCAAAGCACTGGTCGCTGTTGATCGCCAAGCAAATGCTGAGAAGGTCGCAGGTTTTACGTGGGAAGCTGTCGCGCGCAATATTATTTCAGCATTCAATAAATAAGCACAAAATTAGTATTAATAGGTTGTTGCTGGTTAAATCACTTCAACACCGGCGCAACCTCTATAGCCAAGCAGGTAACCGATGAAAATTTCAAATAGACACAATGTAGCAGTGGAGTTTCTGGCATCGATCGCTGAAGGCCGGGTTTCACTCAGAGCAATAGCCGCGCGGAGCGACGTATCACTCACTCTGTTAGAGCATTTGGCCGCGGATTTGCGCAGAGGGGGCCTGGTTCGCTCTACACGTGGTCCCGGTGGCGGATACGAGTTAACCCGTCCGCTAAGTGAGATAGAGCTGGTGGATGTATTGCGAGTTGTCGGAATGAAAGATGAGGGCAAGAACAGCGCGTTACTGAAGACAATTTTGCACAGTCTCAGTGGTATTACCGTCGCTCAGGCTTTTAACACGGCTAACGCATAAGGTGGAAACTATGTCCCGAAAGTTTATCAATGATGATGAAGTAGTTAGCTTCCTGTCAGCCAACCCTGGCGCCACGGCTATTGATGTTCAAAAGCACATTGGCGCCACAATTAACGGTGTCCGTACGAAGCTGAGAAAAATGGTTGTGGCGAGAGTTGTAGAAAGTAAGCGTATCAATGGTTGCAATCACTACCAGCTTCTTAAGAACACGGCTGTTTTCGGTAGTCCTAACCAGGCGTTGTTGAACTCATTACTGGGCCGCGTGCAGCAGCGGAGGGTGTCATTGTGATTGCTCCAAAATTGATGGCCATGTTTCCTGAGCAGGTAGTTCGTAATAGCGACGGATCTTACTACCATCCAGCCTACACAGCTTTTTGCGCTGGTCGCGAATGGATCAGCTACCCGGAGTTAGAAAACTGGTTAACCGCTCACGGACTTGAATATGCCGTCAGTCAATTTGACCAGGAACCAGATACGGCCGCTGCGCGCGAATATGCTTCGACAGCATCCTTCACGACCTGGGACCCTGAAGCTCCTAGCGGCGATGGATGGTTTATCGCAGCCATTTATGAAAGTGAAGACGGCCCTGAATGCGTATGGGTGCGCTCCAATGTTTATAGCCAGTTAGATGCGGCGTTAAACACCATACGCGAAGCCAAATCCAATTCTGGTTGTCCTGACGGTGTTGATTTGCAAGAGCACCTCAAGCAGCTGGTGGTTGAAGGTGCAGCGCTAAAGCATGCTCCACAACATAACTCCGTCGCGATGCTTCTTGCTCTTGATGCTCTGAAGAGTACCGCCTTACCTGACGTGGGCCTGCAGCTCGCGTTTTCCACTCTGATCCAAAACCGAAAAACACCGGCGCTGAATTCTGCCATTAGGGCGATCAAAGCTCAGGGCGTAGAGATGGCTATCCAGGAGGTTCTGAGCGTAGACACCATCACCTCAACCGGTGTTGTAAAACACCTGCTGCATACGTTCGCCACCCAGTTACGACAGGAGGCCCAATGAGCCAACCTAAAACCCATACAGGTGAAGTCGTCACCAAAGACGGCAATAAACGCATTAAGTTGCGTGAGACAGCAACAACCTGGTGCGCCGGTCCCAGAGAGACATACGACAAATTCACTGGCCGCCGCATTGGCGCACCGCATACAAAGCGTCGTCTGAAGTTGGACAGCATTAAGCCGATTGAGGAAGGTTGAGGGGTAATTCATGCCAAAAATTACCAGAGAACGCCTTCTAAAAATCCAATCGTGGCGTGAAACATACGGACCAGGTAGCAACATTGTAATGCCAGCAGAAGAAGCGGAAGAGTTGGCGCGTATAGTGCTGGCCTCATTCGAGGCTGAGAGAAATAAGTGCGGTCATGGTGCACTGGATAATGAGGACGGTGTTATTAGCTGCCGGTCATGCGGTAGGGAGTGGAAGATATGAACAATAACAAACAGGAATTAGACGACGCACTGGACTTTGACCTTTTCGAAGGTGATTTCGGTACGCCGTGCGATACCGAACTATCGAACAGAATTGTTACCTCTCGCGGTGAATACACATGCCACATTTGCGCTGGCGAAATTGTAAAGGGTGAAATTCATCGTAGTGCAAAGTGGAAATTCGACGGAGAACTCATGTCCTATCGGTGCTGCAACGAGTGCTGTGTAGCAATGGTTAAAAGCGTCAATTGTGAATACGAAGAAGAAGACCCGACAGAAGCGCGTTACGCGCTGGGCCATGAACGCAAAGGACGTGCAGCATGACCACATTTACCAAAGAGCAGTTAATTGAACAGGCACGAAAAAATATTGAAGTGCTGGAGGGGGCCGTAACCCGATTACCGGGCAACTCTGAGATTGCCAAAATTCATCTTCACCTTGCTGAAATCACACTGGCAACGTTAACCGCGCCAGATGATATTCCCCCGCACGTCCTGGACGCCATGAGCGATATGTGCGACGGCGGTTTTGACGCGCAAGGCATTTGGGATTTGTGCCGAGCATCAATCATGCCTCCTGAACCTTGCTCCCGCTGTGGTGTGGTATCACAAAGGCCGGACGGGGCGCATTATTGCCACCCGGGGAGAAAATAATGGAATTCACCAAAGAGCAAGTAACAGCACACGTTATTGCAAAGCTGGACCGCTATTCTAAATCAACGTTTCCAGTGTCTATGGCTTCACAGGCACAAATGGAAAAGCAGATTCTTGAAACGGCGCTGGCAGCGCTTACCGCTGAGCCTGTGGCGGATATAGTCAGCGGTGGCCCTGGTGGATCCGGAAGGATGCCGCACGCAGAATTACGAACATATGATGTTCAACCTGGCCCACTTTACGCCGCCGCGCCGCCGTCATACAGCCAAGGGATTGAGGCCGCAGCGAAGTGGGTAGACCAGCAACGCGAATCCTACGACAACGAACACGGTCGCCGTGACAATGACACTGGTTCATTTGAGTTTGGCAACGACGCGCAGCGTGAATATTCCGACACGTTAGCAGAGATAGCTGAGGGTATCCGGGCATTGCACCCAAATGCTGGTATACCGCCAGCGCCGGTGATGATTGCGCTTGAGCCTCAATTAGCGACTGATGAGAATGGACTCCGCCCTTGTCCATTCTGTGGGGGGAAAGCAAGTGATATTATTTGTGAAATCGCACAGAAAGCGCTAACGAAGGCATCTGATGAGGATTCTGATTACTTCACAACTGCCCGTCTGATGGAAATCATTTACGGTTCTGATCTCAAGTGGCCAGAGCAAAAGCTACTTGCTCGTTATATGTTGGATATGAAAAACCGCTTTTATCATTCAACTGAAGGTGCTGAGCGCGAGACCCTAAAACGGCTGGCCGTTATTATGTGTGGCAATGATTCTCCGGGAGAAATTCGCTCTCTAACAGTCACTGCACAATCACTGGTGGACCGTTGTAAAGCCCTGGCGCGGAAAAAGGAAAACGGCCATATACAATGGAAACCTGCATCACCAGATGAAATAAACAAACGCAGAGTACGCGAACCTACCGACACTCATATACCATCCCGCGAAGCCATTATTGCTGGTGGCATTTTGGTCCAATGCCCTCGATGCCATGGTGATTCTTACCGTTTGAATTTTAATGGTTGGGATCATCATTGGTGCGATAAATGTGCAAACGCCATTACTTCGGAGGGTAAATGAATATTCACATTTATTTATCTATTCTGGTTGTTTATTGCCTGGGATTTATTTGCATGTATTTCTATTCGTTAAAGCGCGATGAGGAATGCGGCCTCGAAAGAAATCCAAAGGAGGCGCTATTACTCGCTTTTGTTTGGTTTATACCTACGATCATCGTGATTATCTGGGTCACGGTAGAAAAAATTATTCGCCTGGTACGTGCTTCATATAACCGGAATAAAAAGAATGGCTGATCTCCACCTGGCGGTGAAAGGCGAATATTTTGACGCTATGAAGCGTGGAGAAAAACCCAAAGAGTACCGTTTGTGTACTGACTATTGGACTAAGCGGCTGGTTGGCCGCTCATATGACCGCCTGATTATAACCAAGGGCTATCCACGCAAAGACGATGCGGAGCGACGCATAGTTGTTCCGTATGACGGCTATGACATAGAGACAATAACTCATCCTCACTTTGGTGCCGAACCAGTGAAGGTGTTTTCAATTAAGGTGAATATCAATGCCTAAAGCATTAATCCCAAACCACATGTTTTTCGACAATGACGATGAGCCGTATACGGTGTTGCGCACTATCAGAGTAGGTCTGGAAATGCAGGGCTTTACCGTCGTGGAAGATCCGGAGTGCATGTTTACTCATGGCGCACACGGCAATCAGGAAGCGCAGGCTGCTACCACCTGCGCAGAACTAGACAAGGCTGGCAAGCTGCTTACACCACATGAGTTAGAACTACTGGCTTTATACCGTAGTTTTACACCATCCGAACGTGAAGACATGCTGAGGGAATCACGTTTACGCCAGGATATGGCGGTTCCTCATGCAGCACTGAACAAAATAGTGCTAACTGACAACACTTTTACGCCGGATCTATCTGGTATGAATTTGAGTGTCAGTGTCAGTGCAAAGGTAGAGGATAGCTTGAGGACTTCTACTTTGGAGGCTCTCAACAATGTTACTGGTGAGTTGTTATGCAAGGGCTGGACGCATCACAGTTTTGGCGCAAAGGGGGAGCTCCGGTTTTGTAAGTCGGTTAATGGTGAATTGCAATATGCTGAGGTTATTTCACGCGTTATACGCGATGGAGACACACTTACCGCTATTGTTGAGTCACGCAGAATCGACCCACCGAGTGAGTAGATCCAAAAAGAATGTGAAGACCACGGACGCCTTGGCTATACTGTGTTTATATACAGTATAGTTGTACGAGGTATTCCCGTGGGCTTTCCATCACCAGCTAATGATTATGTCGAACGCCGTCTTACCGTAGACGATATCTGCCAGAACGATGCTAACTGTTTGACCATACAAACATCGACCGGCTACGCCGTTGTTAACCGCTCATTCAGGCCAAAACAGCGCAACCTGGTGCTGATCTCATTCTGCGGTCGTACTCACTTTGCGCGTGTTATGGGGAGAGCGTTGATAACCGACGACGGCGAAGCCATTGAAGGGGATGCTCTTGATGATGTAACGGTCATGGGAGTCGTTACATTCCTCATCAACTCCGCATTAAATGCAGTCACTGATGAGCTACCCGTAATTTAGGGAAATTATGCCAACTAAAACTGAACTCCAGGCCAAATGTGATCAACTGGAGAGGGATAACGCAGAACTTGTGCGCCAGCTGCACCGTATGGAAAGGCAGCTCTCCGGGCAACTTCTTCCTGAAGAATGCCAACCGGCAGATATGCCGACAAACCTGATGGCGCTGATGAAAAAGCACAGGGTTCCGTGGGAGGTTTTTTGGTGCTATGAGCACGAACGCTGGCTTGATGAGTTGTGTAGTAGCTTCCCGCACGATACCTATGGGACGTGTCCGGGATGCAGGGGGGAAGATGGCAGTCACTGACGAGAGCATTTACTTCAAAATGCTGAGAGAACGGCGGCTGATGCGTCAGCAAATAGCGAGCCTTGAACGCCAGCTGCGTGAGGCAGAAGAACGCTTAAATTGCTACAGCACCAACCAGAGTACGATCCCGCCAATACCGATGACAGCGCAGGTCCAAGAATGGATGTTTGAGTATGGTCTGCCGTGGGAGGTTTTCTACTGCTACGATCACAAGCACTGGGTGGACGAGCTGGATAATAGCTTTCCGTATTACTGCGACAACCAATGCCCAAAATGCCGTAAACAAGCTGGGTAGATGGTCAACTATCATTCTGCAGGTAATTTCCCCCGCGCGGTTAACCATGTACGGCGTTTCAACATCCAGTTTTGAAACGCCGGGGTATTTTCAACCTGCAGCACTTCTTTTTGCCTCCACGCCATAATGGGACCTGCTTTCTGAGGTTTTCCGAGAAAATCTGAGATAGCCTTATCAGTCCAAAGTCGCGCTTTCAAACCGCTTTTACTGATCCATTCAGTATGCCAGGCATCACTGGCCCTCGTTCGCATATCAGCTGCGTTGTAATATAGCCTTACCGCCATTGATGCCCTCACTACATGTCTTTTTACTGAGCTTGTTTTAGCCCGTATTCCCCGCCATAAAAGCTAAAGGCGCTCCATTCATTAGGAAGCTCTTTCTTGTCGAGCGTGTAATGGTGGACCACATAGCCGTCGGCTGCGTCCTCATAAACCAAGCTCACGTAGCCGATGCGAGTTAATTTCCCTGGTTCTTTCACAGAATAGATATCACGGAGATATACCGGATATTCAACGACTATATCTGGAGAGTTAGCCCCCATTGTCTCTTCACAGTGCTGAAGTAGCTGATCGTTCATTTCTGCAACTGAGTCGTGGTCGTACACTTCCAGGTAATTACCCCAGTCACGGTTGTATTGAATTTTAGCCATTATCAGTATTCCCTTTTTGTCCGTTCTGCACTTCACGCATACGCTTAAACACAACGTCCCGTAGTTCACGCAGCGCGTTTGCTTCATTACCCAGCTTAGAGATAGACAGCTCAAGCTCATGGCTATACCAGGCCAACTGATGGAGATTCATTTGCTTATGGTTGAGGGTAGGTGCGACCTCTACAAACTCATTTCCTTCCTGTCTTAAGTTAAACAAACTCATTTCTTCTACTGTGGCGAACTCAGCAATGACGACCTGCTGGTGGTCTGGACGCTGTGGCTGTCGAATGAGAATGAACGGTGGTTCTGTCGAGTACAGGAACGTCGGTTTTGCGCGTGCTTTTACCCACTCAGCCTGTTTTTTTTCTGCCAGTTCGCAGGCTTCATCATATGTGTCAGCTACGCCTAGGAAAGAAGATCGATCCCATGCTCCACCATTAAGGCACCGCACCATAATTTTTCCGTCTGGTTGAGTAACCCCATACGGATGGTCCCACCAGGCGTCGAGCTGGCTCTTAGAACGTTTGTCGTTTGGTGTAACGTCAAAACTGGCGGGCAATTTTGGGTCCAGCGGAATACAGTTAGCCATAGTATTTCCATATTTCCATGAGGTTTATGCTCATAGATTACACTGTGTGTACAGGGAATAAAGCTAAATTGTGAGAAGAGGGCCCGCCTAAGCGAGCACCTCTTTGCGCACTGAAATTAACGATCTTTCCAGTATTCCAGCAGGGTCATGATAATGACCGCTACAGGGTGCGCAAGTTTCAGCAGAAGAAGAAACATGGCATGAGCCTCTATTGTCTCCGTGCCTGGCTGCAAACACTCTTACACTTGCCTTTGCAGTTTGTGTATCCGTAGTCGCCAGATACATTCGACACGAATTTAGTGGGAATGAGGTTTAAGCATCACCAAAAACCTGGACAAACTAAATTCACATTCAAATCAGTAGTAAACGACTTTTACGTCTAAAAAAATTGAAGAATGCTGCTCCTTTCGTTAAGCTTCCCTCAGTCGCCAGATACATTCGGCACGGTAATTGAGCCGCAAACTCAACTACTGACTGAAAGGCCCAGTCTCATCAACTGGGCTTTTTCTATTTTGGTCTTAACCCAAAATAAAAACTACATGTAGTGGATGCTTGATAAAGTAGACGCTATATGGTGAGTATTCTAGTAGGGATTCTTTTCAGTACAAGAGTTGATTTTAAGGTTAAATTGAGGTTGCAGAAGGGGAATAATAGCTAAGTGCGCGTCTTATAAGGCCTAGCAGATATGTCAATAATTGAGAAAAAAAATAGAAAATTTGATCGAGTGCCGTATTATTCATGCGCAGCAAGTCAATTCTCTATTTTTTAACGCAAAATAGTGTATGTATGCACAGTTAAATCAGCTAGCGCTGGTTCTCAAGACTTTCGAATGATTCCTCAATTTCCCACGGAACAGATTTAAATTTCTCAATTGCCTTAAACACATCCCCCGCGCTGGCGGTCGGTTCAACTGCACCTTGCAGCCACGGTAATAGGGCATCAATGACACGAACCTTCATCTGCTCGCCGGAGGCAAGCAAACGGGCCTGGTATGCCTCAATATCAGCTACCAGCGCAGACTCAGCTAAGCGCTGGAATGGTTCGCCTTCGCTGGGTACATCCAGTTGCTCCAGGCGCTCTTTAATGCGCTGCGTATCGCGTTTTACTGCATCAGAAGGTGTGGTTGCTAACCATAGCTGGCATAGGTGATCGGGAATAACGATCGTCGTGCGTGTGCCGGTGCCTTTCCTCACATAGTTCACTTTCATGCTGATTTCCTGCTGTCTTTGGTGGTGCACATCATATCCTCTCATTAATTAAGAGTAAATATTTACTCTTTTCTCTTGATCTTACCTCCAAAATGAGTAAATATTTACTCATTGGCGACGGCGCCACGATAAATTGAGGAAAAGACGATGAAACTGATTCGCAACGCTACAACTACTGCAACCCCTGACCTGCGCGGCCGCAAACACCATTTCACTATCGAGAACGCACCTGCGGCCACCCTGGAAGCAATGGATGACATGCTTACGGCTGCCGGTTGGAGTCATGACGGTTGCCCATGCTACGACGATGGTTTCGGTTGTGGCTGGTGGATCGACCTGAGTGACGTTGACCAGTTCAAAGCGGCATACAAAGAAGCTAAAGCTGGCGTTAAAGAGTTCATGGCCCAGCCAGTTGCCCCGGCTGAGTTCGAAATCACTATTAAAGGCTCGGTAGGCGTCGATAACCTTTTCCACCCAGGCGATGTCGTTTACTGCGGTTCTAAGCTGCACATGAAAGCAGTCGTTACCACGTTGCCGAAAATCGGGGATGTTATCCCGGCGACCGACTTGATGGGGGAATACGATACCCGCGTTAAAGTACGCGAAATTTTAAACGACTGCCCGCCGCGGCCTGCACACCTTCAAGCGGCTCGCGATGCACACCACAACGAGCTGTTTTCTGGTTTCTTCAACGACCGCGTTAAACCTACCGAAGCGCGTAAACATGAGCTGGAAGATATGAGCGATGATCAGATTTATGTAGCCTTTGCTGTAGCGCCTATTGCGACCGCTAAGGAAATTGCAGCCCGGAGACTTCATCGCCTGTCTGAGGAAACTGGTTTTAGTATTGAGCAATGCCGACAAGAGCTACTCGCTGAAGAGGATGATTACTTCGCTGCTCTTCGTAATCTGCGGTATGTGGTGATCGAATCCCACGCCGAAGCGCTGGAAATGGACAAGGAGATCACGTTTGTTCGTGAATTCGAGTCTCTGACAGCAGATCAGGCCATGGCGTATGCCCAGCAGTGGGCATACAGCAACGCTGATGCCGCGACAAAGTTACAAATGTTTGATCGTGACCATATCGAGGCTTTAGGGCATGAGGGAGTGCGTAACTGCGCAATAGCGGATAACGCCTATGTGCTGACCAAGCCAGTAGAGTTTCGTAATCGTCAATTCCTTTGGGAAAATACCTGGTCAGAAGAATACCGCGCCGCGCGCATTGAAGCAGCACACGTCGACGCGCTGCAGTGTGACGCCACCTTTGAAGAAACGCTGCCATTCCTGGCATCACGCGATATGGCTGACATCTGGGAAGAGCACAGCGACACGATGAAGGTGAAAATTCTGGACGCAGTACATGCCGAAGCTTTGCTGGAAAATGAATCCGCCGCTGCGGCCAACACTGACATCACAACGCCGGTACGGATTATTTCTGATTACATGCTGCGTTTCCTGCGTAACAACAAAGAAGCCAAGCTGTACGAGGCAAAGGATCGACTCGAAAGAAAAATCATCCAGTTTGTAGCTGATGGTTTCGATGAGCAGCGCCTGCGCCAATCACTGTCTGCTGCCACCAGCAGCCATACATGGGAAGCGTTCGCCAGAGCCTTCGAAATGGAGGCAATCTAATGACCTTATACCGAAACTATGCTACCCGCACGCAAGCCGTTACCGCGCTGAATAAACTGCCGTTGGGTGAGTCCATTATGATAGTTCCGTACAACCCCGGCGCGTATCAGCAGGAATCCGGGAGCCTTAAAGCTGTAGCCTGTAAGCAGCGCATTAAAATTGAACTGAAAAAGGTACTGCTGGTGGTTGAGGACGAAATGCCGCAGTCCTTCCTGCGAGTGAAAAAGGTCGCCGGGGAGCCAACTCCGCTGACCACAAAAGAACTTCGCACCGACCTGCGTGATGAAGCTGCTGCCCTGCTACAACAGGCTGAGGCGCTATTAGCTGAACTGGCTGGCAGCTACACCGAAGAGCAGGACGGCATATTCAGCGCTTGCCATCCCCACAATGGCTTTGAAAACGTGATGCGTCAGATTGCAAGCTTACGTAAACCGCTTGCGAGGGCGAAAGTATGAACCCGCAACCCGTAAAGCACCTGATTTTAATGGCTTGTTCGGCGACAAAGGGCAGGGTGGCGGCCCCGGCAATGGACCTCTATCAAGGGGTTATGTATTCGACGTTTCGCGCGAACGCGCCAGCTACCCGGCCTGCCATTGTCATCTTGTCGGCAAAGCACGGCTTCATCGAGGCGAACAGTATCATTGAACCGTATGAGCAACGCATGACAGAGGCGCGAGCTGATGAGATGGTTGCCGCGTTACCAGCCTTTGACGCCATCGAATGGCCTTGCGGCGTGAACTCGATACTGATGGCCGGAGGCAAAACCTACCAAAGGGTTATGCGCGCGGCGATTGCTCACCGTATCGAACTTGGCTTGCTGGATGCTGACATAACTATCGAGAATACGCATGGCGGCATTGGTTATCAGCGGTCGCAGCTCGGAGCCCATTTGCGCGCCCTGGTTGATAGCTACACGACTGAGCTGGATGGAAAGCTCTCAGCATGTCACCCCCAAACAGGATTATCCAGCACGCTGAGCCAACTGCAGAAGCTACGTAAGGCTATGAAATCGTCAAAGGTATGAATCTCAGTCACTGCCATTTAGAAAAAACTATAACTATCCCTCGAAAACATAACTAAATAAATTGCATTATAACTAAATATAGTTATAATTAATCTCGAAGTTCGACGAGAGGGATACAAAGTGCCGAAGGTTGAATGGAGTAAAAAGGCAAAGAAACAACTCTCCCGCATAGATAACCGCTACCGTGAAATGATTTTTGACAAGGTTAGCGAGTTAGAGGACTTCCCCGATGTGCAGTTAGACTTAAAGAAGATGCAAGGCAGTAAAGACAAAGAGTATCGGGTAAGGGTGGGAGTATACAGGGTGCTGTTCACAGTGATAGACGGCAAACCGGTGATAATCCGAATTGATGAGGTAATGCGCAGACAGTCAAATACGTACTAAGGCGAGGCGGGGAAACCCGCCCAACCCAGCGAGAAAGCGACTTTCTCCAATATTTACGAGACCCGTGAGAATGAGAAACATACAATTTTTGACCGACGAAAACGGCGCACGTCAATCAGTAGTGATACCGATTGATTTGTTTAATAAGCTGGTGGCCACTTCTGATCTGGATGAGCTGTATGAAGCCATCCCATACACAGAAGGCCCGAACGACGATGAGACAATCCCTCATGAAGTCGTAGGCTTTCAGATTAAAAAAGGCGTGACCTTACAAGCGGCCTGGCGCATGTATCGCGGTTTATCTCAGGAGGCCGTAGCAGAGGCGCTAGGCATCACTCAGGCGGGCGTAGCGAACATGGAAAAGCGAAGCAAGCCACAAAAGGCGACTCTCGAAAAACTGGCCAAACTGTACGACTGCCGCGTTACCCAACTGATAGACGACTGACAGGATACAGCCCGCACAAGCGGGCTTTCTTGCAACTGATCGTTTATACATTGAATGCTTAGTATGTTCTGTAATAAGATATGTGCGGCATAGCTTCTGAGGGGTTTTGTAATGTGCTTAGTCGAGTCCATTCCAAGATTCTTTTGTGAGTAGCCATCGGTAATCTTTGTGCATACTAAAATTCCATGAATCAAGGCGCTTAATGCGCCTTTTTCTTGTCTGTGATTAATGTCGTTTGAAAAACAGGCATGTCGTCAGTAGAATCCCTTTTGCATTAGTACAATCTGTTGTCTCGGCGAGGTGTCTATTTGGCAAAGCACAATAGGCTAACGTCGTGGGAAATTTCGCAGTATCTGATTGAGCTTGGTAGACCGGCCACAGCAAGAGAAGTAGCTGAAGGGCTTAAATTGAAGTATCCGCAATACCACTCATCGTTACGTAATATTTACCTGAGAATGCGATCTATTGCCTTGTCGCACAACTCAGATTGCGTAGTAGACCTGTCTGTACGCCCACGAACGTTTTACTTAACACGGATAGATGATGCATTCTTCAGGCGTTGCAGAAATCCGGAGAGAATCCCTCCGGACCGCCGTGAAAAAATGCTTATGGATGAGGATGAGAAGGAAAGAGCAGGTGCTTATTTGACGCGGTTGATGCTGTATACATCGCGAAATACATCAAGCACCGGGCAAGCGGTTAGCGAAGCGACTCACTCTAGCTGAACCTTGTTCCTCTGTTTTTTCCTGCTTTTCTTCAGTAGTTGTTGCTGGTGGCTCCTTAACAGCAGGGGCCACTGGTTTAGTTTGCGCTACAGGTGCTGCTTTGGGTGTCGTAACCACCGGCGCAGCAACTGACTCTGTGACCCCCATGAACTCCTGCATTCTCGCCAGCAGCATCATTCTCTTTTGATCAATATCGAGTCTGGCAAATGCCTCTGTGTCGATAAAGCCAATAACGGCCATCAGATCGCATTCCTGCAAAATCTGGCCAGCTGTCAAAGCACTGACAATTTTGATGCGCTTTGCACTACGGTCGCTGGTGGCTCTATACTCATCAATGAAGCGACACGAAGCCGCCGATCGCTTCAAATCCTCGGTGATGTTGATAGACAACACATCACGTTTCGCCTTGGTGTCGCTTCCTGACATATTAAGCCTCCGCAGTTTCCGCTAAATCTTGCAGAATGCGCGTTTGTGCGTTCTGGAGCAGAAGGTGTACGCCACGAACTACGGCGAACTGAGGTTCATCCGGAATGTACGTGTAATCGTGCCACTCTTTAGAGAAGTCTGGCAGATAGTCCAGTTTCCCGCCCAGCCAGTTCGCGCCACCACCGACAAACAGCAGCATATCGATGTCGGTCATGTTGCGGTGCAGGCTGCGAATGTCATTGCGGATATCGTTCGCCAGCTCGCGCGCTGCTTGCTCGACTAAATGGCGAATATCACGGCGCAGATGCGCTCGCGAAGCCGCCTGGCTACCGGCATACCCACGTTCGATAAAGCCATCGAGGGCAGACAGGCTAATCTCTTTGGCTTCAGGCAGATTGAGCGCCTCCTGGTGCTCCTGCAGCAGATGATGAAGGCGCTTAATCATCACGTGAATACCGTGTTCTGTAGTGACGCGGTTGAGGATTTCCAGCTCGTTGGTAACGATAGCAATGTCACAGGTGAAGCGACCGAGATCCACAATCATGCAGCGCTGTACGCCTTCGAACGCGGGGTTTTCACTGCCGTCTGGCATTACCGTTGCGCTGACGTACGCTGTGACTGCTTCAGGGTAAATGGCCACGTGTTTGATATTCGGCGCAGCAGCTGAGCCGGAGTAGTTCTCGACGGCACGCAGCAGGCTGTTTTTCTTGGCCTCAATGCGTACTTTGTTGATGCCGTTATCACCGTAATACTGATCCGCTGGCAGTGTATCGGCCAGAACCACGTCACGCCCACCTAACCCGGCGCGGCTGAGCGCATTAAGCACCAGCACGCGGTTGGCCGGACTCAGTTGGTATTCTGGATCACAGGTGTTGACCAGCTCGATGCTGGTTGCGTCATTGGTAACCGAGTAGATTTCGTCTTCATCGGTACGCCAGGTTGTAGATGATTCCTGAGTCCCATGCTGGAGCAGGCCACGACGAACCAGCGCGGGGCTGATGTGCGTTTTCAGCTCGCCTTGTTCATTTTCAAAACGAAGTGCGATATTGCCGGAACCGCCGTCGACAGCCACAAAAATTGGTGATTTAGACATAGTGTTAATCCTTGCGTTTAACGCTAACTGCTTGTGATTGATTGAAATAGCGAGTCACATGTTACAAAAACCACCGAGAAAATCAATAAACCATCCAGTAAATAACATAAATATGTATGTTTTTTGGTTGCTGAAATGACAGCTAATACCAATCAAAAGTGATCAATTGAGATGTAACGATCAGTAGACTGCGATCATCGTTGTAAAGGGGTGATCGCAGTGGCAGTAAAAACGGACTGGTCAGAACATAGAAATCGCTATGCGGAAATGCGCGCTGCTGGCGAGAAAATATCTATTAAGGAATATGCACTTACCTATGGTTTAAACCCTAATACTGCACGTCGCTACCTGGGGGAAGGCACTACTCAGTTAGGTAAGGTTCAAGACCAGCGATCAGCTGATCAGATCGTTAAAAAGGAAGTAAAACGATCAAATGATCAAAAAAAGTCAGGTAAGCGCAAAAGCGATCAAAAGCCCTCGAAACAGAATAAAAATTTATCACAGGAAATCAATGAATTAAGCCTGCAAGTTAAAGAGGCCGGAAGACACGCGCGCATCGAAGCTGGGCAAACGGAAGAGGCTGTGCTGGTCGGTAAATTGATCAATGCAGTATCGACCAAAACGAAATCGGGACGTACGCGTGATCAGTACATGGCCGGTAGCCAGATTCTGGAAGCATCCATAATCCCCAGCGATGAAGACATGGAGGAAGCCCGAACGCTGATAGCAGCAGCCGGTGTTGATGATATTGAGGCTATGGCCATCGAATCATCCCTCGTTAACCTGTTCTGCCTTAACCGTACTGTGAAAGCGGTCCTTACCTTCCTTACCGAACAACCACCGGCATCAGGTGATGATGATGAATCCGGACCGAACCCAATAACGAAAGCTCTCTCTGTTGCCGCGGCCGCGGCGGGTGCCATCAATGACACCGCACGATCGTTAGCGGGCATTCGTCAGAGCTATGCGAAGAACAAGCGCGAGCAAGAGCTGCACGACCGCAAAACAGAAGAGCCAGAACGAATCATGCAAGCGTACCAGCAGCGAAAGGAAAACGGCTGGAGTGCTGTTGATACCGCGATCTACATCGAGACGCATGGCTATAAGGTTCCGGCGTTGCTCATGGAGATGGCACGTAAAGAGGTGAAAGAAGGAGAGTCCGACAAGGTTAAAGCAGTAGCTTATGACCCAGAAGAACTGGACCGCCAGGCCAGGGAGGCGCGCGCAATTCGCCATGCTCAGCACGAACAACTTATGGCCGAGAAACGCGAAGCTGTAAATCTCCTGGTGGATGGTGGCGGGTTTGGTGATGTCGCTGCTGACGGTTCTCTTAACGATATCAACCTAACTGCACAATTTGCCGACGACGAAATACCAGATGATGAGGTAAATAACCTGCTGTACGGGGGCGATGATGGCAGCCATAACTAGGCGCTCAATCACTGAAGACCCGCGCTGGCAGGAGCTGGTTAAACTGTATCGTTATGACTGGGTAACCGCAGCTGAAGTCTTGTTCAATAAGATCCCCACCTGGCAGCAGGAGGAAATTATCGAATCAGTTCAGCAGACCGGCAGCTGGACGACGGTTTCCTCCGGCCATGGTACGGGTAAGTCCGACATGACCGCCATCATGATCTTGTGCTACCTGATGTTCTTCCCAGAGTCTCGTATCATCATCGTGGCCAACAAACTGCAGCAGGTTAAAACCGGTATCTTTAAGTACATCCGGCAGAACTGGAAAGAGTGCCTGAAGCGGTTCCCATGGTTAGGCCAATACTTCACCCTGGCCGATGTTACCTTTTACGAGAACGCGTCGAAGGGTAGCTGGGAAGTTATCGCTAAAGGCTTCCGACTGGGGAACGAAGAAGCACTCGCCGGGGAGCACGCAGAGCACCTGCTTTACATCATCGATGAAGCGTCAGGCGTGTCGGATAAGGCATTCGGTATTATCAAAGGTGCGCTGACGCAGGACGACAACCGGCTGATGCTCATCTCGCAGCCGACGCGTACTGCTGGTGAATTCTATGACTCTCACCATCGCCTGGCGCGCACAGAAGCCAACCCGAATGGCCTATACAACGCGATTAAGCTTAACTCTGAAGAATCGCCTCTCGTAACGCTGAAGTTCATCCGTGAAAAGCTGGTGGACTATGGTGGCCGGGAGTCACCGGAATACCTCATTAAGGTACGCGGTGAATTCCCCAGCTCGCTTTCCGGCTATCTGCTTGGCCGTGATGAGTGTGAACGTGCGCAGCGGCGTAAGGTTCCCCTTGCAATGGGCTGGGGCTGGATCTGTTGCTGTGACGTAGGTAATGGCCGCGATAAATCAGTAATGGGCATCTTCAGGGTGTCCGGATACGGCAAACACCGGCGCGTAGTCCCTCATCTGGTTAAGGAAATGGAAGCCACTGTTACACCGTCACGTTTTGCTGACTTCATATTCAGTGAATGTGACCCGGAGAAATACCCCAATATTCAGATCGCCATTGATGGCGACGGCGTAGGCGCGACCACTGCTGATGTACTGGAAGAAAAACACGGCATCATCGCCCAACGAATCCGCTGGGGTAAAAGGATGCACACCAAGAAGGACAAAGAGCGATTCATCAACCAGCGTGCATATGCAAACATCATGGCCAAAATGGCCGTGCAGCAGGGACGACTCAAGTTTGATAAAGGGGGTAAGGCTGTCGACCAGGCATGTAAGATCCCATGCGGCCTAAATGAAGCCGGTCAATGGTATATGGTGCCGAAAGAGCAAATGCGCGAGAAGCTCAACATCAAATCACCGGATCACTGGGATGTATATTGCTTCACGCAGCTGGTGGACTTTACCCCGGCGAACGAAGAGACCTTCCACGATGAAGAAGAGACTCGTTCTGAAGCCGAGGAATGGTTGCGTAGACGCAGAGCAAGCTAAACTCACACCACCAGCTGCGCGCTGGTGGCCGAGTCAATCGTGGCTGCTACCTGAAGGGTTTTTCTCGCTTGCCGCATGTTCTGCATCAGCCTGGATTGCATTTTTGGCAGCACGAGTTTTGTTATAGCGCGACCATTGCTCACGTTTGATCTCTTGTTCGTTCTCTTCTCGATACTTTTTGCGTGCGGCTTTTGCCTTTTCAACAGTATCGATGTCGTAAATATCTATGCTTTGATATAGCGATTGTGGAATGGGGCTCAATTCTGAGTAAATAGATGCTTTACTGTTTTTGGTTTTAGGCCCGAATGTGAAACCCTGCCCGAGAGTACGTTCATCAAAGAACACACCAGAGGATGATACGCGCACCATGATCTGACTCTCTTCAGTTGTGCTGTATGCGCAATTCAGATCCGTGTAGCCGGTGCGGCGTAATCTCAGTTTCGTTTTTGGAGGTAAGGCTTCGAATGTTTTCCGTTCATCCTGCAGTTGGGTAAGGTAAGGATTAGTATTATCTATAGCCTTAAATCGCTCAATTTCCCGGTCGTAATCTGCAAGGATCTTCTCCCGCGCCTTGGTCGTTACCTCAGTAGCTGGTAGCTCATAGCAACGCACGCGTATAGCTCCGGAGATGAATTTCGGAGCTGGTTCATATAGCGAAACAGGGATTCCCAACTGAGGATATTTCTTGAGTTCTTGTGCGAACTTATTCCATTGTTCGATAGCTTCAGTCCATTTTTTAAGCCTGCGGGCGCTTACAAGCACCACAGGCCTAAACTTTTCACCATATTTATTCGTGCTCCAGGCAGAAGCTTCATCCATAGCATCTGTCAGGAACGCGTCTCGGAACTCTATAAATTCCTTATAGACGGCTTCGCCCGTACGGCTATCTGACATCAGTATTCTCCGGTTGTGGGCGCAATGCCCATTAGCTAAAAACTAAGGGAGAATTTAGTCTATTTCGTTAGAGAAATCGACCATAAGCAGAGTTAGCTGGGGCAAATTTTTGGGATATATGGGTGTTTATCTGAAACTGGATACTTTTTTTAAGGCGTTTTAGTTCACTGGCGGGTTTGGAATGCAATCCTTTGACTATGCAGAAATGGCTGGTGAGGGTTGAAACTGCACGACGTGAAGTAATATCAAGGTGAAGTTTCTGAATTGCAGTCGTTATCTCAGTGTTAACGAGTAAAAGTTCATCACTGTTAGCCATTTATCCTTCCTAAAATCATACAAATTTTCGAATTGGGGTTGTATATCATCCTGATGCCCGGGGTAAAAGTAAGAGAAAGGCAATCATTGAAATTAAGTATGATTTGTACGTTTATTAGTCAGTCGCTTAGAAAGCGCGTAATACACAGGCTTTTCCTAACACGAACTCTCGTAATTCGATCCCCCCTTAAAAAGTCACAAAAGTAATATAACACCCATTATATTACCTTTGTTTTTGTGTAAAATGGGGCGATTAACAAAACACATGAACTAGTTTTTATTGTGACTATAACCTTGCAGTTAACTCAAGTATTCGCGTTGCTACGTGAAATCTGAGGTTTTGTTGCGGCCATTGTGCTGCTAAATGAAAAATACGGCAGTTTTCTAAAAAACCATGTAAATTTCATAAAAAACCTAACAGATTATACTAATGTTGTGATAGTTTTCTGTGTTGAGTCACTACTCATACCCGTGTAACTGAGAGATATGCCAATGACTAATTTGCCGGTTAACCAGACCGAATCCCCACTGCTGATTACTGCGGACAAATATGATGAACGGGTTGCCGAAAATTTACACATGTTCTTTGTCGACCGGGAAGCAGCATCAGAAAACACCTGGGCGCAAATGAAGTCAGTCCTCCGCAGTTGGGGATTATGGTGTAAGCAGTTCAATAAAGTGTGGCTTCCGGCCGAGCCCGCCGACGTTCGTGAATACCTGATTTACCTGCGAGAGACTCTTGGGCGCAAAAAAAACACCATCGCGATGCACAAATCGATGATTAACAAGATCCATCGCGAGGCTGGTCTCGCCTTACCTGCATCACACATACTGGTAACGCGTGGGATGAAGAAGATAAGTCGGCAAGCGGTCCTCAGTGGTGAACGAGTAGAACAGGCGATCCCTCTCCACCTCGATGATCTTTTCCAGTTGGCCGAAATTACCCAGGCCAGTGGCAAACTGCAGCAGCTACGGGACCTCGCTTTCTTAGGTGTGGCCTACAACACGTTGTTGCGCATGTCAGAAGTCGCACGCTTACGAATTGGTGATATTCAGTTTCAACGGGATGGTTCGGCCACGCTTGATGTTGGTTATACAAAAACAATTAAAGACGAGGTTGGCGTGGTAAAGGTGCTGGCGCCAGATGTTGCCGGTTGGCTACGTGACTGGCTTAACGCGAGCGGACTCACCGATGATTCAACTTTTATCTTTGGCAAGGTAGACCGCTATGGCAATGCTCATCCAGCAGCAAAACCCATGGCCGGTAAAAATATAGAGAAAATATTTGCCAAAGCCTGGGAGGCGGTCAAAGGAGCCCCTCTTGAATCCTCCCGCTACAGAACTTGGACCGGGCACAGCCCCCGCGTGGGCGCAGCGCAGGATATGGCATTGAAAGGAACAGAGCTCACTCAGATCATGCATGAGGGGACGTGGAAACGCCCTGAGCAGGTCATGAGCTATATACGTTATATCGATGCCAATAAGTCGGTGATGCTCGATATTGTCAACAGCCAACGCATGAAGCGGTAAGATCAAGGAGACAAGCAACAATGGCGCTTTCAACAATTCAAAAGTTAGCGTTATCTTGCATAGGACGCAGGTATATCGAGCAGCATGTTTTTACTCCCGTAACCCTGCTCGCTATAACTGCTTATATCGATGAGCATTATGGAGGTCGTAAGGCCAGAACACAGAATGTGCGTCAATCATTAGCCAGGCTGGAGCAGCAAAACCTGCTAACAGTGCATACCCTCAATGAAACACCGCCAGTTCATACCTATCAGCTGACCGAAGTAGGCATGCTCAAGGCACAGGAAATCATTCTGGAAGAAGACAGCACGTCGTCTCATGGACCTGATTTGTTTTGGTCATAGAATACTAATTATGTGCTTATTTTTATAAATGAAAAAATCAATGCTGATTAATGGCGTTCACGTCCACCTACAAAGTGGGTTGCGGAACGGAACGCCGGTTGTTGCTTGCACGCTGAACTATGGCGCCCATAACCCACTGCACTTTCTTCAGGTTGATCGGCCTATGCCATCAATGGAGACGGCTGACGCTTACATCACACATGCGGACCGCTTCGTATGCCGCAGTATCCTTTCCCGCCTAAGCCGCTCAGAAGAGAAAGTTATTGCCGGTGTTAATCGAGTATTTGGTGCCTCTGATGCCGAGGCATCCATCGCTTACGCAAAACTTGGGATAAATGCTCTTGTTAATCGAACACAACGAAAAGCTGGTGGCCGAAAATGAATGATCGCTTTTATATGCTCTGCCTTCGAGAAACTGTCGGTACAAATGCCTCTTTCCATTGCCAGAACGGAAATGGTTACAGCAGTAACATCGATACAGCACATGTTTATACGCTTAAAGAAGCACAGGAAAGCTGGAATAAAGGCCGTCCTATCGACCTGCCGGTTGCGGCCGACTGTATTGATGAACTGGCTATATGGCATGTCGACTCACAGCGGCTGCCGAGCGAAACGTTAATAGAGCCAGGTTGCACACAATATGTGGCGTATGTGAAAGGAGAATGGGATGGCAACGACGTTTACTGGCTTGCCGGTGCCGAGCTGCCGACAACTGATTTCACGAAAGCCTATATTCATCCCTTCGCCGTCACTACCAGCGAGGGGCTAATTTGGCTCCCATACCATCTGGCCAACAAAGTTAAACGCCGCACGTTCTGCATTAATAAGCTCGACCGCAGAAAAATGATTCAGGCCCGCGGGCTGCGCCAGCCTGACTGGCTGAAACGTCAGAAACGACGCGATCGCACATCAACCGGTAAAACTCGTTGGAACTGCCCGTGTTGCGGTCGGATAAGCTGGCAACTCAACCCGTATGATTTTGACGGATGCAGTAATTACATGTGCGAAAACTGGAATAAGAACGTGTATTAGAGGGACCAGGCCTGAAATGAACAGCCCCCGGCGAACCAGGGGCTGCATGCTCTTATCAATCAATCACTATTTCTAAAAGCACCAGCTGATGTTAATGCACTAAAGCCAGACAGGCAATGCAATTCAAATCCCAATAACTCGCGCATTTTCAAGGCAAACTCCCCTCCGCAATACAGATAATACTAATTATTTATTTTTTTATGTGTCATTATTACGAGCATGAGACTGACCGACGACAAGATCATCACCGCAATTTTCAGCGCCACCATTAAGCAGCTTCCGCGGGAGGCTCTCTTAATGGTCGATGGTGGCTATACGCTCACCCCGGATGATGGCTACTGGATGGATAAAGCCATACGGATTGCATCAGCGGAGCGTTCCGCGATTCTCCCGGGGCTGTCGACAACTCGCCTTCATTCTCTGGCCAAACATAACCATATCCAGACAGCACCGGCTGGCCATGGTTTCACATTTAACTTACCCGAAGAGCACCTGGGACAATGTTGGTTTCGCTGTCGAGAGCTCCTTCGCACTGCGTGCGTCCCTGCTTACGGTGATAAACCCGCGGCAATCGACATTAAAGCTGTTACAGCGATGGCCAGCATTCAATTAGCGAAGGAGTATCACGTCGCGAAAACAGTTGTGAATGACGCTATTCGCTGGCGCATCCTCAGCTCAGCCGAGCACGACATCAGCTGGTATCCCTCTAATGAACTATCACCCTATTACTCATCATGATTGATCACTACATAAATATAGCGCTCGACTATTCGTTTGCTGGGTGGCTGATTGCGATCAAGTTGTCTGTGACTGTGATCCTTGCTCTTAGCACTCTGGAGCTCGTCAAGGCAGCTATCCGGGCTGGCCTGAAACGCCGCAATAAATCTAAGCGTCGAACTAAACACCGATAAGGAGAATACATGAACAATCCACTGCAATATCCTTCCCGAGTCGCCGTGGCTGTATTTAATGAATACTGCACCCGTACAGTAACGGAAGCGAATATAGCCCAACTGGCAGCAGACCAACCAGGCGGCTTTATAACTGCTGGAATGCGTGCCCGCCGCCACTTCCGATCGCTGTACATTTCGCTGGCTCTCCTGGGCACAGGGAAAATGACCCCGGCTGAAGTGGCCGAACGCTATAAATGGCTGGGCCAAATCTAATGGAATTAACTCAGGAAGCCCGGGAAAAGCTATTCGCCCGCCAGCGCGCCGCCGTTGAGCGGCAAAGAGCCCGCAATGCAGAAAAACTCGCGGACCCTGAGTATCGTCAAAAGCAGGTTGATAAAGTTCGCGAAGCACAAGAATGCCAACGCGAGAAGAGGCTCCTTCAGTTGCAGTCTCCTGAATATTGGGAGAAACGCAGAGAGATTATTGCGCGCAAAAGAAGCACGGCACTCAACACATCCGCCAAACCACGTAAGGCTATAAAGTCCCGTGGTAATAAGGGACGTACACCAACCGCAGCTGAACGCCGCATCATGGATAAGCTCGGAGCCTTACCATGTATTGCATGCCTGATACATGGAAAAGTGTCGCCGCTGATCAGTTTGCACCATATTGATGGCCGAACAGCACCTGACGCCCACGCTCACGTTTTGCCATTGTGTAATTTCCACCACCAGCACGCAGCACCGGCTGATATCCGGGAGCAATATCCATGGTTGTTACCAGTGCATGCCGACGGCAATGTTGGCGGTCCCGCTGAGTTTGAAAAAGCGAATGGTACTCAGCTTGACCTGCTGGCAGAGGCTTACAGACGTGCTGGAATTGAACGTTTAAAAAACTAATTGTGAGCTTATTTTGAAAAGAAAACACAACATAAACAGAAAGCGTTACTGGTTCTATCGTCATAAGGAAGCTATGATGGTCGCTGCCTCGCATTTCAATAGTTAAGGTTTACCCAATCCCTCAAGGCTGGTTTTATACCGGCCTTTTTCTTGTTCAGATTTCGCCCTTCCTTACAGAATGTACTAATTATAATATAGAGACTTCATTACCAGCGGAGTCCGACTATGGATAAGGCCATATGTGCCATCACCCTTTCCACTTCCAAACCAATGCTGGTGGAGGCTGTCTGGCATAAGGGAAATCTCACCCTGTTATCAGAACAGACCCTTCCCGCAGATCGTAAGGGGTTACTTGACGTCCTTCCCAACATCATTCACGAGATAGAAAAAAACGGTGATGACGTGCTGGTGGACGAACGCAGCGGTTTTTTCAGCTCGACCGGCGGAAAGCATATCCAGTTTGCGGCCCCGGGAACCAGCGGAAAACCTATCCTGGTAGAGTCACTGGATCTCTATCGAGAGCTCTCACTGCAGAAGGCCATCATCCGCCCAAAAACTACCGGTGCTGGCCAGCGTTATACCATCCCAGACAACATTATCGATGTTGAGCATGATACCCGCGGACAGGCTGTGTATCGCATTGACTGGGAGCGACTCAAAAGCGAACACCTTCTGATGCTGCTTTGCGTTTACGGTACGATCTATCAGAACGTGGCCAGCGCTTCCTACATCGAGCAAATGTACAGCTCGTTGACGGTTGAAATGCCTCCTGACCCTTTAGATCCTCTGCGTAAAATTGTTCGCGCTACTGAAGCTGAAGCTATTAAATCAGTCACTATGAGTTCGCTTACGGGCAAAGGAAGATACCTGTGAGCATCTCCCGACTCGACGATCGTAACGTATCCGATCCAATCATCCGCGCGTACATGCACCAGGCCGTAGTGGCCAAGTGCAACAGCTACGATTCTGACCTGATTCCCCACGACATTGCTCAGGACGAGATATATCGCCCTGACCTCATTGCTCAGCGTGTGTGGGGAACCGACGAGCTGCGTTGGGTTATTACCCGTGTTTGTGGCCAAGAGGATGAAAGCGAAGCGCTACCAGTGGGAAAAGCCCTATTCCTTCCGGAGCTGGCGTGGATTCGCGAGCAAATAAACATCTATTCCACCAGCATGCCGGAATTAGACGGCACCATACAGAGTATCTGATGCAACAAGTAAAACTACACGAGGGCGATTGCCTGAACATCCTGAAGACGCTTGCCGATGAATCAGTTGACAGCATCGTTACTGATCCACCGTACGGCCTCTCCTTCATGGGGAAAAAATGGGATTACGACGTTCCATCGGTCGATATTTGGAAAGAATGCTTACGCGTGCTGAAACCAGGAGGACACCTGTTGTCGTTTGCCGGTGCTCGCACGTATCACCGAATGGCCGTTCGCATTGAAGACGCAGGTTTTGAGATACGCGATCAGCTTATGTGGTTGTACGGTTCTGGCTTCCCAAAATCACAGAATATTGGGAAAGCTATGGTGAAGTTGCGAGGGACAGATATGTACCCGAATGTCACTGGGCAAGAATCAACTTGGGATGGGATGGGAACTAATCTAAAACCAGCCCATGAGCCTATTGTAATGGCCCGAAAACCATTCAAACGAACTGTAGCAAGAAACGTCCTTGCATATGGTACCGGGGCATTAAATATCGACCTGTGCCGAGTTCCTTTCGCTGGTGGCTCTGATGAGCAATCCAGCAAGGCTAAAAATAGCCATGCAAAGTTTGGCACCGATAGCCCTGTAACTAAAAATGCTTACGGGCACTTTGAAAGACAACAAAAAGATTATGACGCCCCTGGCCGCTGGCCAGCCAACGTATTACACGATGGAAGTGAGGTGGTAGTAAGCCAGTTTCCGCAAAGCAGTGTCACCGGCAAACGCAGTGAGAAGAGCCGTTCGGCTAAGGTCAGCAACACTGACTGGCTCCATGACAACCATATCAGCATCGAGCATACAGATAGTGGTTCAACGGCCAGATTTTTCTATTGCCCTAAAACTAGCCCAGCCGATCGGCATGAAGGGCTTGTGCGCACCACCAGCCCAATAAAGCACGGTTCCACCCTACGAAACATTGAGAATATGAATGCCTCGCTCGATGGGAACAGACATCCAACAGTAAAACCTACTCAACTGATGGCATATCTTTGCCGCTTGGTCACCCCTGCTGGCGGACTTGTTCTCGATCCATTCATGGGTAGCGGATCAACGGGTAAGGGCGCAGTTATTGAAGGCTTCCGCTTCATAGGCATTGAGCGCGAATCAGAGTACGTAAACATTGCCCGCGCCCGAATCACATTTGTGCTGGATAAGCTCGGGATGCAGCACAACTTAACGGAGGCATAACTGATGCCCTCTACCGGTTTTGAGAAAAAAGAGAATGGCCGCTACGCCACACATGGCCTTTCTGCAACTGACTTCCTTAAGGTCTTCAACAAAATCCGTAAAGGTCAGCGCGCAAGCCGTAGAGGCGCACACCGCACGCTTACTCCCGCAGGACTGCGTAATAAAAGCGTCGATGAGATTCTTAAGCTCGGCAAGAAGAAAGACGGCACATTCTTTACTCCTGAAGACTTAAAGCAATTCATCGAAAAACGCGCTGGCCATCGCACGAAGTTCAGCAGCGAACAGGCGGGGATTACCTACGCTCAGCTGGTGGCCATGTCGACTCAGATCGATGTTAAGCGCGCCAACAACAAGGTAGATGATGGCACCGGCATTAAGTCGGCGCTGTTTATACGCATACGCCATAACATCGCCGATGTGAAGGTTACAGCATCTGATGCGTCGGTCGACGATAACCACCTGGTGCGAGTGCGCTTTGAAGAGTGGGACCGCTACGTTGAAGACGTCGGCGATGAAAAAGTAAGTCTGGCCACGCTGGCAAAAAACCTCGCTAAAGGTCGCGTATCTTTCGATTGTGATTGCGGGCGCCATCAGTATTGGTTCCGTTACATGGCCACAGCCGGTAACTACGCGTTGAAGCCACCAGCTGAGTATGCCTTCCCCAAAATACGCAACCCTGATCTCGTCGGCGCAGCCTGCAAGCACGTCCTCCATGTCATGACCCGTTTTCAGTCGTCTACCTGGCAACGCCAGCTGGGCACACAGATGAAGAAAGCTGCTGAGCAAGTAGCTTTTGGCGATGACAAGAAACGCACGACAAAGGTTTTTACCGACAAAGAACTGAAAGCTTTAGCCCGTAACCGCTCTGATCAAACAGACCAGACGAAGATCCGCCGCGAGTTCGAAAAGTACCAAGCCGCCCAACGCGGGTTAGCCAAGGTACAACGAACCGAGAAAGACAAGATCGATAGGTTGAGAAAACAGGCCTCCACCGCGCGTAACTCACTTAAGCGCAAAGCAGCAGAGCTTAAAACCGCCCGGGCAGAGAACGCACTGCTGAAAAAGCAGCAGGAAGCGATGAAGGCTCAATTACAGGAGCAACTGAAGCTGAAGAAACAAGGCTTCATTCAGGCTCTGAAGATAACCGGCATGACCGATCAACAGGCAGAGACAGCATTTAAGAAATGGCTCGCCTCCCAACAAGGTAAACAATAATGGCAGGTTTTTATGACGATCTCATCGATAACAACGACGATATCAAAGTGGCTGGTGGCGTTCCTGATGGCGTCCCTTCTCCTGTTGATACTGTAGCAGTTCAAAACCCAACCTCTACCACGTTTGAGACGTTGGAACCGGTAGCAGACCCTATAGATGAGCCATCTGGAAAACATGAATTACCCAACGAAACCAAAGAGCCAACTGAAGCGCCTGTCTCAATTACTGCTGCAATGCTTTCCCGACCTGCTAACAGTGATATGCGCGCTCGATTTCTTGGCCACAAGAGTTTCAACGACCTTTACCGCGAAGCGTGGGCTTTAGCCATCATCAAAGACCCATTGTCGTTCGACGCGCTCCTGTATCGCGCCAACTCGATAGACGCGCCTATTGATGATGAGGGTTTTGAGGTAATGCAGGCGGAACGCCTTGATCCAAACCAGGAAACGCTCTCCTACGGCGAGCCTGAAATCGTGAAAGTCCTGGACTGTCCGGACGAAATGGACAGCTTCCTGAGCATGAACGAAGAGGACGACAACACCGGCTATCAGGAAGACTCTTTGATACTCCGTGTGGCCGCCCTTGATATCTCAATAGGTTCGATCCTCGAATGGAATGAGGAACTGGCATCCGGAGAAATGGCCCGGCGCTGGTGGTACGTTCATCGCAAATTTAACTATGGAACAGCTGCAGTGGGCACGCTATTCGTCTGCATACCTTGCCGCACCTTTGAGGAATCCGTATCTGATGGTGAATAACGACAAATTATTGATGCGCTTTAAGAGCGCTATGTTGATGCCCACGGGTAAGCGTGAGCTCTCATCCACCAGCGATGTGGATGCCGGTCTGGGTAATGCGCTTTTATCGGCACTGGAAGACATTGAAGTAACCGACACACGGCCGTGGTCCAAGCCTCTTGTCGAATTTCTGTCCCGTAAAAAGAGCGATCAGCTTAAATTTGGTGAGTTTGATGATGTGGAAGCGTTTCTCCGGGCATACCGTTCTGCGGGTGCCGGTCGTCGCTTCAACCCGAATCGACCGGAAGTGAATACCAATTCCCTGCCAGTACTGAACCTGGGGCGAACGCCGGGATTCCAGTTACACGACAACACCATAGTGACAGATGAATATGATGCCGGGTATATCACTGATAAGGATGGGAAGCCGACAGCCTTACTCAGCCATACCCCCATAGAGATCTCATACTCTCTGATGGTTTTAGCCAACGAAAAAGAGGTTCTGAACGCGTTAACCGGTATCTATGCGTCCTGGTTCCGCCAGTTCTCCAACTTTGGAAATACAAATTTCACCTTCCAGACCGTTATTGCGGGAGCTGCATTGCAGCTGAATTGCCTGATACGTGATCCCAAGGCAGTCATTGTCGACAATTTAACGTTACCGCTGGCGTCGAACAGAGTGTTCGCCTCAGCGATATCCTTCACTGTTATCGCCCCACTCTATTCCGCGTGGAAAGGTACGCCATTATCGCAAACCATCGATGTCCTCTCTGGTAATGATTCTGGCGTTATGCCTGAATCAGGTAGGGTGACCAATGGCCGCTAATAGCAATTCATCAGAGAAGCGTTCCCAGCTCTTCCTACAGACCGTAAAGATTGGGAACACGGAAATCCCCCGTTCCATGATTGCGCGCTGCCTTTACATTGAGGTAGCCGATCTGACCGGTCCGCAATTGCAGTTGGAGGTTCGCGATAATTCCAGTTACGTAGTAGATCAATTAGGCGTTAAAAAAGGCACGATTCTTACCTGCAGCTTTGGTGATCCACAGGGCATAGGCAACACAACCTGGACCGATACATTTGAGGTCCTGAAAGCCCCCCAGTCGGCGGATATCGTCACGATTATTGCTTTCAGTGAAAAGGTGAAAACACTCAAAGTTCCGGCTTCAAAGCCTCAGTTTTTTGTTAAGAAGCAACCGGCTAATATCGTGCGCGCTCTGGCCACAGGCCTGACGGTTAACGCTGACAATTTCAAAAAGCTGGGTACGTATCATCTGAACATGGGGCAAAAACCCAGCGGAGTGCTGGCGCAGATGGCTCAGGAAGCTGGTGCCCTTTGTTGGGTGTGTCGTGGTTCGATTAACGTTAAAAGTATGGCCACGTTATCCAGGCAGTCACCGGCACTAACGTATGAAGCGAATAACCCAAAGGCCGCGTTACGTATTAACCGCTTCGCCAAGCTAAACAATGACGATCAATACATCCGCTCACGCCAATACCGGCTAATGGCATACAGCCCAACTAAAGGCCTCCTGACGTCCGGAGATAAGTCGTGGCCAGTAAAGATGGTGAGCGTTGATGATCAGACAGCCCTCAATAACCTTTCGACGTTCCTTTTACCCAAAATCGATATCGAGGTTACCGGCAACTCAGCTATTACTCCCGGGCTGCCGATGAAGGTCCTGATCCACAACTACAACACTGAAAGCGGACTTGATGAATCTGTGCCTACCAAATTAGTAGTTAAGCTTGCAGCTCATCAGGAAGACCGATTTGGATATGTAACACGCGCATTGTTAGGGGTGATTTATGACGGCACCAATTAACGGCCCGCAGCGGGCGAAGGTGGTAACGGTCGACGATCCTGCCGGTCTGCTTAGAGTGTCTGTGCGGCTGGTGGGCATATGGGATAGCATTCCTGACGGAGATCTACCATGGGCTGAGCGTATGCCTCCGGATGATGGCGCATTCATTCCGTTGCTCGCCGGTGATGATGTCTGGGTGGACTTCCCATATAGCGGGGATAGTACACGCCCGCGTGTTGTTGGGCGCGCTACAGATGCCCCTGGCGGCGTTCCTAACTCAGCCCCAGAAGCCTCCGGGCAAGGTTCACCTTATGTACCACCAGCTGTAGAAGGTGCGCCCGCAGCCGGTAAAACTACACCGGGTAAAGACTATGTGAGCGACAGGAACGGGTTATTAGAGATTAGGAACCAAAGCGGATCTTGGTCCATAACTCATAAAGCCTCGGGTTCCACCATGGGTGTGAATGATTCAGGTCAGTTATACATTAGTAGTCAGCTATCGCTTTTCGTACACTCTGTTAATGATATGACGATCAAATCAGATGCCAATATCAACATGAGCGCCGCGGGTAAAATATCCATTAAGGGTGCAGAAGTCGCCATTGACAAAGGCTAATCTTGGTAGCGTACAAAGTGCATCCAATAGATTTATGAAAGGTGTACTTTGTACTTACTTAGTAAATCCTTTATACATCCATAAGTAATCACCGAGTACGATACAACACGTACCAACCACCTGGAATCAGCTTCCGTTCTGACCGTTAACCACCATGAGAGTAACCCGTCATTATCCTGCAAAAGCAAGCAGCTACCGTTTGAATCAATATCATTTTCTTAATAAATTAGTATACTCTGTAGATTCTATTTATCGGAGTAATGCTAAATGGCCCAAATCGTTCTAAATCGGGCGAACTTCATCCGTGAAATGACAGCCGGGAAGTTCGACGAATACATAATCTATGTTGAAGGAAAAGAGCATTACATCGTCGCCCGCTGCGCTGATGGCACCGAACTGGTGCTGGGCACAATCGGTTACGATCGCCGCACCTGGTCCAACATAATTCCTCCCGCTGATTTCCTGCGTGAATGCGGCGTTCTCAGCTTCCATGTCCAGTACCTTAAGGCGTCCTCCTGATGTTTAAGCAATACAAAAACTTCTGTGTTTATCGCCTTAGCCGCGATATGAAGCTCGATGAGGAAGCGCTCAAAACGGCACTACCTGACTACCAGTTCTCACCATGTGGAAGCCAGGATATGGCTCGCACCGGCTTCACCAGTCCACTGGGTTCCGACATGCTGTATTTTGCGGCCAGCGGCTTCATTGCATTAACCGTTCAGCGTGAGAAGAAATTACTTCCCGGGCATGTCATCAAAGCTGAACTCAACCAAAAAATTGGTAATCTCGAAGCCACTCAAGGCAGAAAGCTCAAAAAAACCGAGAAGGACTCGCTCAAAGACGAAGTGATCCACTCACTACTTCCGCGCGCCTTTACCGCCACCGACCGGACCCAGATACTCTATTCATCAGAAACAAACCTGCTGTATATCAACAGCGGCCCTCGCAAATCTGAGGATGCGCTGGCTATGCTGCGCAAAGCGTTGGGTTCTCTCCCGGTTGTGCCACTTACGCTCGAAAACCCTATTGAACTGACGCTGACCGAATGGGTGCGTAATGATGCTCCACCAGCTGGTTACACCCTGGGTGAAAAAGCCGATCTTAAAGCCATCCTGGAGGACGGAGGTTCTGCCAAGCTGAATAAGCAGGATCTTTCCAGTGATGAAGTTAAAACAATGATTGCGGCCGGAAAGCTGGTCACAAAACTGTCGCTTTGCACTGACAGGGTAAACTTCGCTATTAATGATGGCGCTGGATTCTCCGGGGTTAAATTTTCCGACGAATTGCTTGATCAAAACTCTGATATCGATGTTGAAGACGAATTGCAGCGCCGTTCTGCGGATATCATTCTGCTGGCCGGTGAGCTGGATAGCCTGACCTCTAAAATTGTAGCGGCCCTCGGAGGCGAGGCCTCTCGATGAGTAATCGCGCGCTGGTGGTTAGCCTATGCGATTTTACGGGGAAAATGGTTAGTCCATGGCTGGAAGCCGGTTGCGATGCTGTAATAGTTGATCCACAGCACCAGGTCACGAGCGATGAATTACACCCCTCTGGAGCTACTTTGACGCGTATTAGCGCCATCATCGATAGCTCTGAGGTATATGCTTTTATCAGGGAAAACCTGAGCCGTATTACATTCCTCGCTGGCTTTCCTCCTTGCACAAATTTAGCCACTTCCGGCTCTCGCTGGTTCGCTTCAAAGGCAGAGGAAGATCCAGCCTTTCAATTTAAGGCTATGCAGGTTGTCTGGCAGTGTTATGACCTTGCCCGCTTCATTGGATGCCCTTTCCTGATTGAAAACCCGGTCAGCAGAATATCGACTTTTTGGCGCAAGCCAGACCATTTGTTTGATCCCTATGAATTCACTGCGTACATAGCCAAAGATAACTACACCAAACGCACCTGCTTATGGACGGGGCAAGGCATGCAAATGCCCTTTCCGGCGCTTTTGCCCGCGGTAAGTGCAGCTATCGAAGGGGTGATCGCTGAATATGGCCGGATGATCCCAAAGGGAAAACTCCCGGTAACCTTTCCCGGTTACACAGACTATCCCGATAATCGTATCCATACAGCAGCGCCAGGCCCTGAACGGGCGAACCTCCGCAGCGAAACACCTGAAGGATTCGCCAGAGCGATATTCGAAGCAAACAAGGACCGCGCCACATGCTTAATCCGATCCTGAAATGGGCTGGTGGCAAACAGCGTCAGCTCAAGCATATCTTTCCCCACATGCCTGAAGGTCTTCGCTTAATTGAGCCTTTTGTTGGTGGAGGTTCTGTATTCACCAATTCTGATAAGCACGGTTCCTTCCTGTTGGCCGATGTTAACCCTGACCTAATCAGCATGTATCAAATGCTCACCGTTGTGCCGGATCTCGTTCTCCAGCTGGCCCGCGTAATGTTCGACAAGATGAACTCTGAAAGCGGATATTTTGCCATTCGCAGTGACTTCAACGAGCAGCAGTTATCCGGTCCTGAGCGCGCGGCTGCATTCCTGTTCCTGAACAGGCATTGTTTCAATGGGCTCATGAGGTACAACAATTCAGGTGGATTCAACACCAGTTTTGGACACTACAAGGCCCCATATTTCCCAGAAAAAGAAATAAAAGCCTTCGCGAAATATGCGCATAACTACGTGTTCATGCTCAGTGATTTCCGGCGAACCATTGGCCTTGCGAGAGAGGGTGACGTGGTTTACTGCGATCCACCTTATGAACCGATGCCAGGCCAGGCGGGATTCACCAATTACACTCCTGACGGTTTTAAATGGGAAGATCAATTAGGAGTCGTTGAGGCCTGCCGCGCAGCTCACCGGCGCGGAGCCAAAATTGTCATATCCAATTCCAGCGCACCAGCTATTGACCAGCTTTACCATGACGCGGGATTCACTATTCATCACATACCTCGCCGCCAGTCGATAGCCAGCAATGGCAACTCACGCGAGATAACAACTGATATTTTGGGGGTACTTGATTAATGGCCAGAAAAACCCCGCCTCATTTAGAGCGGGCTCTTAGCCGGGTAAAAGCATACGTATTGCGTTACCCAAACGGCGTAGAAGAGTCCGATCTGTATAAGGTGGATTCATTTTCAGTATTAAGTAAAAAAGAACGACAGCAGCTGGTGGGCATTATCGAATCCACCAGCGCTCTCCATGTAACTCGCTCCGGTAAACCTGGGAAGGAAAAGCTCTGGTTTCAGCATATGAGATTCACCGGCATTCCAGAGGACAAGGTTAGCCTGTTACCGGCTGCAAGCGTCGTCCCAGCACAACCAACAGTTACAGAGGTTGTGAATTCATGGAGGGAGGAAGCTCCCCCTAAACATCAGTGCATGTCGTGCGGCACAAGCAAACCTCTTTCTGAATTTCCTGATAACTACGGCAAGCCACTGGAAACTTGCAGTCACTGCCTTAAACGTCTTAGAGAAGAAACCATGTTAGCTAAACATTCCACTCATCAACAATCATCCGATCCTCTCGCCGGTTTTACGCCTGAGCAGTTACTAAAAATATCTGAAATGGCACTATCCCGCGCCAAGGAAGCGAAAGAAGCCCAAACCGCACGCGATGCCATCACCAAACAGCTGGAACCAGTCCGCCGTGAAGTGCTCCAGGCACATCAGAAAGTGACAAAAGCCTTCGATACGATGGTGGATGGAATGGCCGAACTGGATAAGGCAATGGCGAAGCTGCGGGGATTTAAAGTAGAGATATGATGCAAAATAGGGATAGCGAATCGTCTCATGAGCCCGCAGCAGAGACGCTGAACATCGCGGTCGACTTCGACGGGACGTTTACGGCTAATACCGCACTCTTCTGTCAGTTGGTCGGATCGATGCTTAAATACGGTGCCGACGTGCGCATTGTGACGTTCCGTTTTTCGACAGGTAATAACAGCGACATTATCACCTGGGGCGAACGACTTAATGTGCCGGTCATTTTCACCGAAGGTAAGCAAAAAGAAGCATTCTGCGAAGAGATCGGCTGGAAACCTAACATCTGGATTGATGATGATCCGCGCTTCATCCCTGTCGTTTCAGATCTCGAAAGCGTGGCACGCGGTTGCCGGGTTAACGGCGAGAAATAACACCCTATTTGAGAAGTAACTTTCCATACACTGCCCACAGAATCATCAATCTGTGGGCTTTTTTATGTCGAACATCGCAGTAAAAAACTCTGTCTGTTCCGGACATGGCGGATTCCCTTCCAGACCACCAGCTGAGGCCGTCGAATTCGTTAAGGTAAACGGTATTGGCGTGCTGGTGGACGGTAACGCCTACCCCGCGCATTCAGACGGTAATTCATCTCACCCAGGTAATGCCGTTTCTACCCGCCCCTGGTTCACCATCGGAGGCAAGCCGGTTGTATGCGAAGGCGACCCTGTGTCTTGTGGATCGACTGTCACCAGCGGTGATCCGCTCGTTAAGGTTGGATAAATTATGCTCTCAACTACAAATCAACTTGATGCCTACAAAGAGCTCACCGCTGCCGGTGGGATGACCACACCGCCAAGTATCGAAAAAAGCGTCGAAGTAGTCACCAATGCAACAGCAATTAGCACCTTGCTGACAGGCCTGTTCCTGTCGACCGTTGAATACCCCGAGACAATCAGCACAAGCACAGCGCAGATCTCCAGTTGGGCCTCCTTTCTGTCTGAATTAGCAAAATCCACTGACGCGCATGTGAAGCTTTTACGTGAATACGCCGATCCATCGGCACTTATTCAGCTGTCTATCGGCTGGGATGTTTATTGCCGCGCTAATGATCTCGCAGCAACCGAACTACCGGTATCACGGGCCATAGCTGACGAAACTCATCCGGAAAACCTCCGGTCTGCTCTTTCTGCGCTCAATACCGCCCCTCTTAAAGAAGCAATGGATGCAATCAATGCTGCGTTATCTGCTGGCGCCGGTGGCGAAGAGACTGGTGGCGGAGAAACAGGAGGGACCACCAGCCCAACACTCACGGATGACCAGATCAAAGCGTTAAACGATGCGGTTGAGGGATTCACCATTCCAATGGCCAATGTCACTGCTGCAGGTGATGAACTGAAAACCATCTATGAGGACGCGGCCAGCAGCAGCAATACGGCTCAGACAGCCTATAGCAATGCGATTTCCGTTGCGTTGGTAAACGCCTCAGTTAATGACAGCACGGTCGCCAGCGCTATCACAGCGATTACACCGGCTACTGTGCTTAACGCATTGAAAGGGGATTCATAGTGTGGGCTTTGATTAAGGGATGGGTTGGGACCCCTAGCCTGAAAAGCGTCTCGATGTTGGTCCTGATCGTCATGGTGTGTATCGCGGCCTATTTGGGATGGCGCTGGCTTGATGGCGTTCTCACTACTGTAGAGACGCAAACCACGGCCATAAATAACCTCAATAAAACCATTGGAAGCAAAGATCAGCAGATATCAACCCTCGACACTGCCCGCCTCGCGGCTGAAAAGAAAGCTGAATTCTATGCGGCCAGAACCGAGATACTTAACCAAGAGAGTCAAATGAATGCAAAACATGCTCAAGAATATCAGCAAAAAAGTAACGTTCTTCAGCAAAAACTTCGGGAACTCCAGGATAACAACGTATGTGCTAATGCTCCTGTTCCCGATGATGTTATCCGGGTGCAGCGGGAATCAATCGACGCCTTCAACGCCAAGTATTCACGTTAATGCAGCACCAGCGGGTGTTAGCGCCTCGATGTGTCAGATGCCCGCCTACGATGTAAATCTTTATGGCGATTATCCGGTCTACATTGAAGCAATACGGCTGGGCCTGGAGATCACAAACGATCATAACATCACAGTGAACCGTCTTAATGGAGCGGCCACGGTAGACAAACAATAAATACTAATTTAAATTACTTTCGTTGCATGTCTTTTAGAGTATTCTCACAGCTCTTGCCTGTTTCCTTGCGGAAGCAACCGTAGCAAGTTCCTTCAAGGCGTCTATTAAGACGCCTTTCTCTTAAGCATTAGGCGTTAATCGGTACATGGCAAAACCAAAGGCGCGAAAGCGCCTTTTTCTTACGGAATCTACTAAGCAATAGATAATCGAGATGTAACTTTCCGGATAATTGAGCCGACTGAAAACCACAAAGGCTTGATTTATGTCCGACAACAAAGAGTTTCGCCAACGCATTGCCGAGATCTCGAAGAATGCTCATCTCGTAACCAGCTATTGTTCCGATGCGCAATTCGACCATAACGGCTACATCCAGGACCCTGAGCTGCGTATCACCTCCATGATGGAAGCAGCGAAAGCAGATCCGATCTTCGAAGGGGTTCCTGAGTCCGTACAGCGTTCTGTACTGTCTGCGTGGGGTTCTGCGATCGCGGAATACTCCAACAAACACCGCTGTTCACCTCGTCCTGAAGTACTGGCAGCTGCTCACCAGACTCTCGAAAACTGCCTGTTGATGGAAAACGTCCAGTCCGGCCAGAAATCGCTGAACGATATCATGCTGGAATCCATCAACGCAGAAGTGATGTCCAGTCAGGACGGTATCATCCGTCAGCCAATCTTCCTGGCAATGATTCTGCCTGTCGCCCTGGGCGCACAAACCGGTGACGCATGTACCTTCATTCCGGTACCGCGCGATAAATCCAAGATTTATGAAATCATCAACGTAGCCGGTACCACTTTCGGTGATTTCAAACAGGGCGACCAGCTGGACATGCAGTCCGTTGGCCAGTACGCGCAGATGCGCCGTAACTATGTCCTGCCAACCAAAGGCGATGGTGTAAAAACCTCTTTCACCTTCAAAATCTCCGACTTTGAAAACGGTAAAGAAATCCCTATTCGTAAGGGCCGTTCCGTCATCTACGTCAATAACGAATCAACTGATGTAGATGCCGCTAGCGGTAATACCGGGAAGATCATTTACAGCTTTGCCAACGCAGATGGCCAGCAGAACGTATTGACTGGCGTTGTCGACTACGGCAAAGGTCAGATCACCCTCACCTTCACCCAGCCACTCGATTCAGGCATTGAGTTGGAAGCTGAAGTTGAGATCAACATCGAAGCGGCTCCTGAATACATTCCGGTTATCAACCAGGAAATGCGGGAATGGACCGTTTTCCCATCACAGTATGCTCTGGCTGCAGAACATAGCGTGATGGCAGCATACGATGCGCAACGCGAATTCGGCATTGACCTTGGCTCGCTGCAGTATCGTACGCTGAAAGACTACCTGTCCCACGAACAGGACATGCTGCGCCTCCGTACCATGATCCGCCGTTGCAAGCACACTGACACCTACGACGTGGCTATCCCGCAGGATACCAACCTGGATGTCTGGACCATGATGTTCAAAGGTAAGGTGCAGCAGGTGTTCCGCGACATCGCAGAACGTACTCGCACAACCGGCTCTGTTGGCATGTTTGCGGGCGCGGATGCAGCTGGTTTCATCAAAATGCTGCCGCCGACCATGTTTACCGCAGCGGAGAACTACACGCAGGTTCCGTACGTTCACTTCATCGGTACGCTGTTCAACGGCATCAAAGTGTTCGAAATCCCGTCTGGCGTTTGCACCGCATTCACCGCCAGCGGTATCGAGTTCCATTCCTACGACATCCTGTGTTACTGCCGCGACGAAAACCCGGGCAAAGCTGGCTTCATCACCGGCGATGCCGTTCCGGTTATTCCGTTCAAGCATCCGACCACACCGGCGCTGGTGGACCGTACCACCCTTTGGGGCTCGTCCATCAACCGTATCCATCCGCGAAACGGCCAGGACTACTTCACGTTGTTCACCCTCACCAGTCTCAAAGTTGGCGGCCTGAACTTCCGCACCGGCGGCGTGATTGAGTCCTCTTCCAGCAACTAATCAAACGCTTTCAACCAACGCGCCCCATTGGGGCGCTAATCAGGACCGTACTGAATGAATTCTAACTACAGTATCCCTTTTACGTTGACTAACGTTTCTGCTGTTGCGGTTGCCGCTATCGACGCAAGCAAAACAGCGACTGTGGGTTCTAACCTGAATCAGTCCTTATGGGCTGGCGTGGGTGTGTTCGCTCGCGGGAAACCGTTCAAGGCGTTAAAAGTCACCAAATCCAACTATATGGACGTTCTCGGCGATCCTATTCGCCCGCAGGAAGGTAGCCACTTCGAGCCAATGCGTCACGTCTATGAAGCTGTGCAGCAGACCGATGGCTATGTTGTGCGAGTGGTCCCGACCGATGCAAAATTCCCGATTATCAGCTTCACTAAGGAATCCGCATCCTCCGGCGAAACCAACGCGGTTCCTGCCAACAGCGCGTTAGCATATGGCCAGAAGACCGAGCTGAAAGATAAACAGTTCCTGATGATCTATCCGGTCGACGGCGATCCATCTACGAACCGCAGCATTTCTTTCACTCCGGATAAAACCAACCCAAACCGTTTAACCCTGACACTGAAAGAAACCAGCAAACTCGGTACCGTGACCGTTCTGGAAAACATTGTTGTATCTCTCAATTCTGATGAGATGGATGCAATGGGCCGTCCTTGCTTTATTACTACGGCACTGGAATCCCGTTCCGCGTATCTTGGTGCGACTTGTGATCTGACTGCTGCAGAAGGTGTTAACCTCGGCAACATTCAAGACGTTAAGTTTATTGGCGGCACCAATGGTGATCAGGCCAATATCACTGACGAGCAGTATGCAAAAGCAATCGAAGTCCTGAACAACGCCAACGTGAACTATACCGCCGTTCTGGGGCTTGGCTGCTACAGCACTCCATCCTATACGTTGCTGGCTGATATCTGCAAAGATCGTCGTATCGATGGTTTCTTCGATTTAAAACCAACGCTGACCTATGCGGAAGCAGTGACCGAGTCGGAATCAACCGGCCTTCTTGGCGTCGATTACACGTCCTGCTCAATGTATCACTTCCCTTTCACCTGCAAAGACAAGTGGACACAAGCCCGTATCGCTTACGGCCTGTCTGGTGCAGCATACGCGGCAAAAGCACGCGGTATTGCACTCAACACTGACGTTGGTGGCTGGCACTATTCCCCAGCGGGCGAAACTCGCGCTCTCATCAACCGTGCCCAGATCGAACCGATCGACGGTATCGGTACTCCTGATTTCGATGCGATGTACACCGCACGCATCAATAAGGTGGCCACCAGCTCTACCGGCCAGATGATTATTGACGACGCCCTGACCACCTACAGTGAAGAGAACTACCTGCGCTTCCAGCATGTACCTTCGACCTTTGATGCGATCAGCCGCTTCTTCTTCCAGTTGGGCCGCAAACTGAAGCACCAACCGGACGGTGTAACCGAGGACAGTCTGACGCGTGAAATGACGAAAGTGTTAGAGCGCTTCCATGCTGCCGGTGCGTTGGTCACTCCGCGTGATCCTGAAACCGACGGTACCGCTCCATTCATTCTCGTTGTTAAGCAAGTTGAGTCCGATTACTGGTCCGTCACTTGGTGGGCATGCCCGACTGGTTCGGCACGTCGTTTACTCGGCAAACCTGTTGTTATTCGATAAGGCATATTATGGCTAATAATTACTTTCAAAATGGCGGTAGCCAGGCTGATGCACTGACTACTATCGCAATGGGTGGCAAACCTCATACCTCTATCATGATGGAGAATCGCGGCAATAAGCCCGACACTGATGGTTCAGGAAAAGAGCCTAAACAGCCTGTAGTTGAACTCACTCCGGACAAGGCCCACCAGATGATTCTTGAGGCCGTTGCAGCTCAGGTGACCAGCGCCAGCCTCGCCGACTCTGCGACAGCCGTGTTTGATTGGGCGAGCAGTGAGGATTCGTCCTACGACAACCTGGACGCATTCGCGCAGTCTCTGGCCGGTATTGATGACAATACCGATGAGCCAACCGACGAAGAAATGGATGATTACTACACCATCCTGGCTGAGATGGCCAACTTCATGGTCAGCGTCGGCATCGATGAAGATGCTGTGACAACATTCTTTGATGATGCTGATGATGAGATGGGCGCCAGCATTGCTTCCCAACTGAGCGACATCGATCCGGATGAACAGGATGAGCTGGTGGCCACTTACTCCGTAAGCGGCGACGACACCATGACCGAAGCGCTGAAAAAGGTTGTGCGCAACGGTAAGGTGAAGCTGATCCGCAAACCATTCAGAAAGCATCGTCGTACATCGGCACAGCGCATGGCTCTTAAGAAAGCTCAGCGTAAAGCCAATACGGCCCAGGGCAAGTTGCACCGTAAAAAATCCATGAAACTGCGCGCCAAGCGCATTGGCTAACGGATACGGCCACCAGCAATGGTGGCCTATTTGGGGTATCAATGGAGTACTTTGGTGCGATTAATCCAGATGGCGTGAGCCCTTTTCTGAAAGCTTATATCACGTCAGATAAATACTGCGTGGTTGGCTATATCGGACAGGGTGCATCAATGCAGATAGCGTCTGCGTGGAATAGCCCATTCGAAGGCGATAACGCAGGTTCTATTGCCGGGATAGAGACCGTCGCAAACATGGCTCAATCCGTGACGGCAACAACCTCTGTTTCTCGATGGAACAGCCTTATGGTATGGCAAGGATCACAACCGCCCGCCTTTACCCTGCCACTCGAATTTTTGGCTATTGATAACCCAGCGATAGAAGTAAACGGCGCAATCACCCGGTTATGTCAAATGATCTCCCCGGAGCTCAATGATACGACACCAGGTGGACGCCGCCCTTACGCTGTCACGCTGAATATTGGCCGTCGCCTCATTCTGGCCGACGTCGTTATTCAGGATGTCTCATACAACATCGATGCACCCAAAGCCTTTGACGGCAGCTACATCTCCAACGTAGTCAACCTTCAACTCTCTGGTATGGCGGTGCAAAACCGTTCAGAGATCGAGAAACTATTTATTTAATGAGGAAAATACCTTATGCCTGGTCATGCTAATGCCGTTGGCAACGTTGCGTTCCTGAAGGAACAATACATTGCCAACCGCTCAATGGGTGAAAAGCTCAATGGCTCCGAGTTTAAGTTAACGATCATCGGCGCTGAGCATCTTTCTGTATTGTTCCGTACAACCCAGTTCCCTGAGCGCACTCGTGAAGATGTCGAAGATTTCGGTCCTAATGGCATGAAGTTCAACCAGCACGGCCCAGTCCGTAACTGGGGTGAGATGCCATGCCAGGTTGTTGAAACCATCCAGGGCCCTGTTTTGAAGTTCATCGTGGACGCGGTGAAAAGCAAAAGCTACTTCGATGTTCGTGTTGAAGCCACCCCGGAATCACTGGGTGGTAAGTCTCCGGACTCTCTGAAGGTCAACCTGTACGACTGCAAAATCTACATGGATGGCACCGACCTCTCGACCGAAGACGTCACCGCCATGGTGCGCCCTAACCTGCGTATCATCTATAACTTTATTGAGTAATCAGCTCGATAACGCTATCGATGATGTACAGATAAACCCGCTTCGGCGGGTTTTTTAATGCGTAGAGCATACGGCTGATAGCCGTACATGTTGACGTGAAGAATATTTGGGTATAGATTGAGCATACGGCCAATAGCCGTATTTAAATTTAGATATTACTAATTTAGTGAGATGTTAACTTAGTTGATAAAAACAAAGAGTGAGGCATTAAAAATGCAAAAACATCATAAAGATACCACCACTAACTGGTTGGTCCTTTTTTAAAAACGAAGGAGGTTCATCAACAAACGAGAGGAAAACAATATGACAAGTCAAGTAGCAACACTGCCAGGTGCTGAAAAAGCCCTGAAAAACGCTAGGGTTGAATTAAAAACCAGCCCGGACGCCAAAAACGTGCTTCGAGAAGCAGCTGAAGCTGTAGGATTAGATCTGAGTGCATTCATTCTCAGTGCTGCGATGGAACGAGCTGAAAGTGTGCTGGACAACCAGCGCCGCCGACAGCTTTCGAACCAGAGCTGGGAATTAATGAATCAGCTCATGTCTGAACCTGCTCAGCCTACGCTCGCTTTACAAGCGTTGATGAGAAGGAAGAATACACATGGTCGATCAGCATGACAGTAGTGATGAAGTAAACCTGGTGATGTCCTGCAACTACCAAGCAGACATCACCTATAAGAGTCAGAAGCACTTCGAATGCGGTAATCCCGTAATCGATAAATTTGTACGCTCTTCGCTAAAGAGAAGTGTGGCCAACGGCGATTGCGCCGCGAAAGCTCTTATCAACTCTGAAAGCGGTGAGCTTATCGGTGTGTGTACATTCACAGCGTACTCACTCGAACGACAGCGCGTTGCCGGTGTTCTGCAGGGCTCCCTGCCCTCTGAAATCGGTGTCGTGAGATTGGTAATGCTTGGAATAGCATCCAACTACCAGAAGAAAGGTTATGGCCAAGACTTGCTTTGCGATTTTTTCGAGCACGTCAAAGTCATTCACCAGTCATTACCAATCAAAGGTGTTTACCTGGACGCCGACCCTGATGCCATAAATTTCTATGCGCGGTTGGGGTTCGTCCAGTTGCCGGAACCGCCAAATGCCTATGGCGCTGCTCCAATGTTTTTAGGCATACAGCACATACTTGCTGCATAATTTATAAGCCCGCTTCGGCGGGCTTTTTATTACTTTATTCAACAAGCAGCGAACAGGTCAGGTTAACGAATTCAAAAAGGTACAACAGGTGAAGTACGCGCACGAAATTAATGCCGCTGGTAATCTCTCTCAGCATGGCTATGAAGAGGCCCTGAAGACCGTAGAACATCTGCTGGAGCACCAGCCTGATAGCCCGCTGGTGGACATCCTATGCGATAAAATTTCGCAGTATGAAGACAGTGCTCCGGAGCTCTCAGATTTCAATGAGCGGATTGCGGGCTCTCCCACCACGTAGCATCATCGTACATCCCATGTAAACACCAAGGATATCCCTGATACATCCATTAGGCACCCATCATATTTTTCGACAAAAGGTATGTAATGAGCGATAACTCAGCAGACGTCAGAGAAGACGCAAAAAAAAGAGCATCAAATGTCGTTTCCGACAGATTGAAGGATGGCTTTTACGGTTATTTAGTTACGGCGTTCTTCATCGGTAATTGGCAAAATATTTTTATGTTGTTCAAGTCCAAGAAGCCAATAGAAGAAACAATTAAAAATATTACTTCGCAGCCTGATTTTCTAACCCAGTATTTTTGGTCTCCCATACTATGGGGCACAGTAGCAGCGTTCATCATGCCATGGATTATAGTGCTTTATGTCCGTCTGGTAGCAGACGCCCGTAGTCGTATAAAATCCGCCGAGAAAGCAGCAGACGCGGCAAGAGAGGTCAAACTGGCCAGGGCTGCATTAAAAGCTCAGGCACTATATAACCAAAAAGCAAATCTCACAGACTTCATCAATAAACAGAGACAAGAGAATAAAGACCTAGAAGCAAAGTTAGCGAGTAACCTTGCAGCCAAAGAAAATTTTGATAAATTTTTCGCCGCTCTCGATAAGGTATTTGTTCAAGGTCCCAAAATTGAAAACGAGCAAGACTTAATAAAATTCTTTAAAAATGCTAAAAGCGAAGGTGTCTTCGATTACTACAATGGCTTTGCTCTGCCAACTCACCTAGAAAATGGAGAAATTGCGTGGGTACTCAAAAGTCCTTCGCCATCTCCTCGCGTTACCACTGAAACACCTCAGATGTAACTTTCCCTAACATAGTGCCTTTAAACAGGAGGCACTATGGCCACACCTCGCGAACTACTGGAGGAAGTGAAGAAACGCTTTCTCACCCTCTTGGTTGAAAACCAAAAAGACCTGCTCGACTCCCTGCTCATTAAGGCGTTGACTGAGTACCAGGACCGCGCTGGATTCATAAAAGCTATTCAGATAAAGGAAGGGACCAGTACCCCCTGCCCTGACGACTATCTTGAGCTGGTGGTCGTCAAAGATGCGACCGGCAATTACGTATCTTGCGACGTTTTCAACGGTACCGTCGAGATAAGCACTGACCAGTACCTTAAATATCCACTCCGAATGGAATACCTCGTTCACCTGTCGGAATTAGACCTCGATAAAGGAATCGTTCCGCCGGTGGCCGTGGGCATCATTAAGGATTACCTGGAGATCCTTATCGCCATTCCCAACTCAGAGCTCGATCGCCGCGTCTCCATAGCGGGTAAGCTTGATGCCTCAAACATCCCGGACGAAGCCGCCCTTGTGCAGCGAAGAACTGACCTAGAAAACGAAATGTCGACGCGCGGTGCAATCCCGCAGGCAATTTCCGTTTTCTCCTGCTGGGGCTAACTGATGGCCGTAAGTGATTTGATCGCCACTGCGGCAAAGTCGATGGTTGGCGCGCTGCCATCGTTTATGTTCGCCGCCGGTCTCGGTGAGACCCAGATAAATAAGCTCACGGCATTGGCGCTGAACAAAATCCTGTTTGCTCAGGGGTGGATGTTTGCCGTTGAAGTGGATGGTATTGGCGGCATGGGAATAGATTTCTTCATGAAGGACATCACCTGGGGCACATACACCATCGAGACGGAGCCCAAGAAGTTCGGGGCAAATGAGTATAACCAACCTATTTCCAGGACGGCACAGCCTATTTCCATGGTGGTCCGTGACACTAATGCCGGTCTTATCTACGACACGTTCAAAAGCTGCCTGGCGAGCGTCATAAACGATGACGGAACGATAAACCTTCAGTCTGCCTATCTAATGGATATTCGCATATACCGGCTGCAGACCACCGGCGTACCAACACTGATGGAATCACTCAGCGTCATCCCGACACAATGCGGTGAAATGACCTTTTCGAAAGATCAGGTCAGCGAGTATATGTCGTTTCCCCTCTCATTCGTTCAACGGAAAACATTCGGTGATTTCTCCGATATTTTCCTTCCGCAGGTATAGGAGTAAAACTTGTTAATCCCTGCCTTTCCCCTGCCCTCCCGCCCGCGTAAACATATCGCGTTCAGAGGGCCAACAGTCGACGATGCCATCTACTTCTGTAAATCAACCGAAGCGACGGAAGAACGTGACACAACCGAATACCTGAACATGCTGCAGGAGAAAGAAAACTTTTCTGACTCCCGGACGTGGACGGCCAGCGACCGGCGAACTGCGTTATGGTGGATATTCATTAACTCACGTGCTGATACAGTGATCGACTTTTGTTACACCTGCCAACATTGCGGCGAGGACCACTGGTATAACTGCGACGTCTTCAAACTGACTAAAGACTTGAGCGTGTTAACCACTCAGCCATACCGGGAGGTTACAATCCCTGTCGATGGAAAACCCTATGAATGGTCGCTTTCACCTCTGGACGGTTACGCGATGGAGCGTCTTGAAATTATGCGCGCCGCCCTCCCCCCTACCAGCAAACAGGATGAGTTCAAACAGGCGATAACCCAACTGCGTAAATGGGAGCTGACGTACCAGGCAAAACTCGTGTATGACCTCGAACCTGACTTTGATACGTCCGCGCAAACTCGTTTCGAACTCATTGGCCAGATGTCAGTCGGCACCGAATTAATGCAGCTGGCCGCCAACGTCAAAATCATGCAGCAAGAGCTGCAGCACGGCCTCTATATTCGTTTCGACAAAGGCGAATCGGACCTTGTGTTGCCGCCACACCAATGCACCTCAGAGAAATATAAGGAGTCAGCAGAACGCCCTACTACGCGCCTGCTGACCCGATTTCGGAATTCACTCTTCATTCCAAACCTTGGGACTGGACTCCTTGCAGACATTAGTCTCCAACCTGGCGTTATATGGCCCGCAACCGCGCAGCGATATACTGCGCATGTCAGTTGATGATGCGTTACGTTTTGCTGATGCGCTATATGCGAAGAATAATCCGAGGAAAAGATAGGAAATACAAAGGATATACAAGGGATGTATAAAGGAAATCCATAAGGCATTCAAAGGAGGTTCAATGTATGCCTTATGGATTACTTGATGTTATTCTTCAAACGCCCCGTCTCGCTCCAGCTTTTCACGAAAGGCCTCTTTCATGTAGTTGGACACGTCCAGGTTCGTCTTATTCTTCTTAACCAGTCGCGCGTGAGCTTCGAAGAGTTCTTCATTTATGGCCTTAATGGTCTTCGCGCGGGTTCTGCGTTCCGGCGCTGGTGCTGCCGCTTGGTTTACTTTCAGTTTGGCATCACCGCCGACGTTGTTGTTTCTGACGGCATCAAATATCGATTTTTTATCAGCCATTACGGATACCTCAAAGATTCTCAAAATACATCTAATGTAAATCTATTATACACACAAAGGATGCACAATGGATGTACTTAATACATCCAATCAATCAGCCATGTTTTCTTTGACTAAAGCCTTCAGTTCTTTAACCAGGGCAACAACTTCCTTACCGGCGGTCGAGCTGCGACCATGTTTGATCTCGGTAATACCCAACCCAAAGGACAGGCTATCCTGAAAACCATGCTGGCCGGTACGCCACGGCAATTTGGATTCAAGCTGCTTAATGTGCTTCATGTTGGATAGCACATCGTCCAACTTAGCGAAGTTCTTCTGGTTAGGGTGAGTTTTACAAAGCAGCAGGTAGGCCTGGATGTCTTTACCCATTTGCTGACTTACTTCCTCAAGCGTCTGATCGAACGTAACCAGTCCGATTTGTTCAGGAACGCTATCGTTTGCAGGGACGATAACCAGGTCGGCGACAGCGACGGCTGTACGGCTCAAATCAGAGTCAAAACCACCGCAGTCGATAAAGACGTCTTTACCTTCACCGTCGAACTGCTCCAGTAGCTGTAACAGTTCCTCTTTGCTCTTAACGACCGTAACAGACCATTTTTTATCGTCTGGCCGTAGGGTATTGATAACAGAAATGCCGGTATGAATATCAAGGTCCAATACTTCATCAGCCCCTAGCTCGCCGAGGATATGCACCGAGCTGGTGGTCTTACCCGCGCCGCCTTTGTTATGGGCTATAGCGTAAATTGCCATTATCACACTCGCTTTATTAGTTGATTTCCCATGTACATACTACATAAATCCATGATGCGTACAACAGGCATCCATCGTGTTTTTAATAGACATCCATAGTAAATCCTTAGTACATCCCACATAAAACCGTTATCACAGAAAAGATTATCGGCTTAAGCCCAGTAAAAGCCGTCAATTTCACAGCATCCTGAAGATTTACTATGGATGCATTAAGGATGTACTTAATACATCCAATGGAAAGACAAGGGACATACTTTGGGAATCTATCAATACAGTGCAGCCCAGTAAGCCAATGTGACGGGTTGGGATGTAACTTTCAATACACTCCGTGAGGTAAACCAACCCCCAAACCGGAGGCAGTATGAACGGGGATAAGCCAGAGATACCCGGCTTTAAAGAAGTAATCGACTCGGTTGATGGCGCCAGCTCTAAGGAGTTGGCCGTACTTGCACGCATCGAGAAAAGCCTGTCCGAGGGGCTGGCGAAGAATGGAGCCAGTAACACAGCACCAGCGCCAGATACGAATATTCCACGAAGTGTTGTTTTGAACCAGCAGAGAAAGGCTCAGCAAGATGAGGTAAGGCGCAGAAAAGGCAAAACCCAAGCAAATGACAACCATAAGAAAGACATAAATCAAAAAAACCAATCAACTGAGGTTAAACCTCAGAAAGAGAAACAAAAAACAACCATTCAACAACCAAGAGTCAACCAAAAAGCAGAAAATGCAGTAAAAACCGACAGACCAACCAAAGAGCAATCAGATAACAACCATTCGACAAACTTAAAACAGGATGGTGAGATCGCGCTGAAGTTATTACGTTCACCAGTACGCCAGGAAGCGACACGCGACCAAAAAGGGCGGTTTACCTCTAAAGACAAAGTAAATGACGATAAGGAGGCGCGTAGCCGCCAGCGCCGAGACCAGGCCCAGGAAGAGAATGACCGAAAAGAAAATGCTCTTTTAACCCGGGTAGGGAAGATGATGTCCGAACTGGGCGACCCCATGGAAGCGGACTCCACAAATGCAGCGGGGACGGCTGCGGGCGGCTCATTCTGGAAAGCTGGTCATGAAGTCTACTCAATGGCTAAAAATGTCGGCGGTGGGACTCTCGATACCGGTAAAAAGATGAAAGACTTTCTCGCGGGCGAGGGTGAAGACGACGAAGGACAGAAGAAACCAAGTTTATTGCGCCGGGCATTCTCCAGAAAAGAAAAAGACGGCAGCAAAGATGTCATTGAACGCCAGGTCCAGAAACAGCAGGTTGACGCAACCGAAAAGCAGACGGAACAGATTAAGGAAGGCAATAAAGAAATTATTGACCGTCTCGATGAGCTGGTCGATAAGCAGGGCGGCGGCAATGGCGGTAAGGGTATCTGGGGCACGATGGGAGCCTTGTTCGGCAAAGCGTTCATCAAGCCAATAAAGACCGTTGGAAAACTACTCGGTGCGGTTATAACTGCGCCATTTATAGTAGCGGCCGCCGTCATGAAATCGGCGTTTACGCTGGGTAAAAAAATCCTTCTTGAAGTCATTGCGCTGGCAACCAGGAGCCGTGCAGCAGGCACACTGTCTGATGTTGCTGACGGCAGTTTGCCCGATGGTAACGGTCGTCATGGCAAGAAAAAGAAACCCCGCGCACCAAAGAAACCGAAGAAGCCAGGTTTACTAAATAAATTATTTAGAAACAAAGGAGTACAGATAGCGACAGGCGTAACAGCCACCGCAGCAACCGGCTATGCCGCTTCTGAGGCAATGGACCACCTTAATGCTGCAGACAAGAGTGAGGGCAAAGAAGCCCCAAAGAAAACTACCGAGAATAAAGTAGCGAAGGAAGAACCTGGACGGGCTAAACCGGCAGAAAAAACGGTAGCGAAAGAGGCCTCTACAGCAGCTAAAACAGAAAAGGTTGCCAGTAAAGAGGCGACTGCAATTGCGAAAGAAGGGACAAGTAAGGCAGTTGAAAAGGGCGCGTTAAAAGCTGCGGAAGAGGGCGGGGAGAAATTAGCGGTTAAAGCTGGGGCTACAGTTGCTGCAAAATCAGCGGGAAAGGTAGCGCTCAGGTCTATCCCCATATTGGGACCATTAGTTGGTGCTGGTATTGATGCTGTTTCCGGTTGGCGAGATACGGAAGCCCAGCAAAATACCTTCGGCTTGGAACCAGATCAGAAGGTATCTGCACGCCAAAAAACTGAGTACACCGCTGCCAATATTCTGGATATGGGAGGACTTGTATCAGGTGCTGCTGGCCTTCTGTCATCCGGTGCCAGTGCGATCGGTCTGGACGGTGTTGCCAAAGCACTGGACTTTGACACCTCAGATATCGCCAAACTGATTGATAAAGGGGTAGGGGATTCAATCTCTGTAGTTAAGTCAGTAACTGATGCTATCGGGATAACTAATTCAGATAAAAATGCCGATGAGCGCAACAAGACTCTCGTCGAAACCGTTAAGAAGGGTGCATCAGATACCATCGATGCTATTAACCGGCTGGTGGACAACGGAGTTTCAGCTACTCGCCAGATATTCACAGGTAAACCGAATAACGGCCCGGTCGCTGTAGGCGATATTAAGGTCCCAAGGCCGTCGTCGACCGGCAAGATGCAGCTGGATACTATGGCTGGCAAGTTCGCCGCACTCGAACAGCAGCACGGATTACCTCCGGGATTGTTGAGAGCTGTAGCGACAACTGAATCAGGCGGAGATAATGGAGCTGTTTCACGTGCTGGCGCTAAAGGCATGTTCCAGTTTATGCCAAAAACTGCTGCAGAATACGGCCTGATTGGTGAGGACGTTTACGACCCTGATAAGTCAGCAGCTGCTGCAGCTAAAAAACTCAGCGGCCTGGTTAAGCTTTATAACGGAGATGTTGGCCTGGCGCTTTCTGCCTACAACTGGGGCGAAGGTAATATCCAGCGTAAGGGCATGGGGGCTGCACCAAAGGAAACCCGCGAGTACGCGCCTAAAGTATTTGCAGCGATGCAGGCGGCTGGCGCGGCTGCACCATCCACAGCAATTAACTATGCTCAGGCGACTGGCGCCAACGATAGCACTGTAGCTGCAGCTACAACTGATCCCACACAGCAAGCACCAGCTCAACAGGTTCAGCCCGTTGCTTCCACTGGGAATAATCCTCTATTTACCCCCGGTAAGTTACCTACAGACGAAGCGGGAGCAAAATCACTTATCGGCGATACGCCAATCGGAGCCGTCGTAGATAAGCTTGGTGGAGATAATATTCGTAATGCTGAGGGCAACCGTCACCAGGTTTCCGCAGCTGATATTCTTGCGCTGCAAAGTGGCCAAACACCACAGAGTCAGCAAAAAGTTCAGGAGGCAAAAGAAGCCACAGCCCAGGCCACTGCCGTAGCCACTGGCTCAATGTTCTCCCGGGCAAAACTCCCTACCGATAGTCAGTCGCTAAAAGATATCCCTGGTGGTGAGTTTGTAGGGAAGATCATCAGTGAGTATGGCGGGGATAAAATTGCTAATGCAGAGGGATTGCGCCACCAGGCGTCAGCCTCTGAAATTCAGGATATGCAATTAGGCATTGCACCTGCAAAAGCGACACCATCCAAACAGAACGTGCAACCAGCAGCGATGGCCATACCGTCAAAAATCCCGTCTGTTAAGGATATGACAGCAAGCCAGATGAAACCGACAGTGAATGTCGCTAACGAAGTGGCATTACCAAAATCGCTTACGAAGACCTGGGACATGATCCTTAAACGCCTGGATGAAATAGCTGGCCACACTAAAGATACGGCCGAGAAAACAGGAGATAGCTCACCTAAAGCCAATACGCCACAACCAGCCCCAAGAACGAGCGTTCCATTGTCTATCGAGGACCCACTGATAAACGAAGTCGCGAATAACTAACTCCGGCATCATCCTCAAGGCCCTTCGGGGCCTTTTTAGCATCTGTTCACACAGCAAAATCACGTGAAATCAGCACGGCCGCACAATCCAAAAGTAACTATCCATACAATCACCCCAGGATTAGGTTGGCTCAGGTCAACTCAGGCAATTCAATTTACCGCTCAGGGTAAGCAATGAATAACGAAATCGACTACCTGATGACGCTCACATCAACAGGATTACGGACATACGACACCCCACTCGAAGCTAAGGCCGCCATGCTGAAGGAATGGATCGATACTCCTATAGGCTCCATTTATGGCCGCCCGGGTTGGGGAAACATCCTTTCAGAGTTCAAGCATGATCCCATCGGTTCAGACCATGTTCAGGTGGCAATAGAGAGCAAACTCCTTCAAAAGCTGGCCGAAGACTTACCCTCGCTCAAGATCAACGGCATTTCACTTACCGGCCAGGAATTTGACCTTGCCATTATCTCTATTCGCCTTCCCGAGGGAACTATCAGCTCAGGAGTATCAAAATAATGGCAACACTCGATCTCTCAACAATCAAAGATAAGCTTAACAAGCTCATCGCCGGTAACAGCTGGTGGTCCCAGTTCGCCGGTTCTCAGTTCGTCAACATGCTGGCCACTCTTATCTGGCAAATGGTATATCGCTGCCTGCAATTCGCTTCCGCATCGTTAGCAGAGGGCTTCATCTCTACAGCGACAAAGCGCGCCAGCATACTGGCGGCGTCAGAAGACAGGAACTATGTTGGTACGCGAGTAACTCCCAGTAAGGGGAGGGCGCTAGTCACCAACACCTCGACACAAGCAATGTCGTTGCCTCAGTACACAACTTTCTTATCCGATGACCAATACCCGTATATGACTGATGATGTCGTTACTGTACCGGTAGGCGGGACGGCGACGGTTGGACTGACCCAAATGGAAATTATTGATGTCATTACGACTGTAACCGAAGAAAAGGCTTTTTATCACGTGTTGCTCAGTCGCGCGCTGACTGAAGTCTGTTACAAACTCGACGTGCTGATCACTATTGATGGCGTTGAAACTCAGTGGATCAAAAGTACTCAATTCCGCATGGCCACATCGACAAGTAAAGTCTATGTGGAATTCTACAAACCAACAGATCAGCTCGGTGTGCGCTTCGGTGATGGCACTATTGGCATGATCTTACCCGTTGGCGCGACGATAAAACTGAAGGTCTGGTGCAGCAATGGCGATATAACCCTGCTGGCCAACCAGGACCTTACCCCGTCAAACGAGCATGCTTTCCTGGCTGATTACATCACGGCAAAAACGGAAACCTCTATCACCGGCGGTACCGATGTTGAGTCGATTGAAGCAACTCGCAATCGGGCGATGTATTACCTGTCCTATGACAACCAGGTGTGTTGGTCCGAAGACTACACGTTTTACCTGAAGCGAAACCTGCCAGCCACCACCTGGTTAGCGGCCTGGGGCGAGGAACAGCAGGAAAAAATAGCGGGAAAAATGGATCTTAAGTTCATCAACCGGATCTTCATTTCTGGCTGGTTCCCGGGGAAAACCCAGGCGGAGCTCCGCGAACTGATAATGACAACGCTGAAGAATGTGCCAAACCCGCTGAATAAGCGCTATGTCTACGTCGAAGCCGCAGAAAAACCATTCACCATCACGCTCTCGGGCACTATTCCAAGCAACCTGACATTGAGCGTCGTGATTTCTGAGCTCAAAAAGGCTCTGGAAACGCGTTTCGGCAAAGACTCAAAATACTTCGACCCCGACGACATAGGCAGCTACGAGGTGATCAAAGTGAAGGATCTTTGGTCCTTCATCGACCAGCAGGGCTATTTCTCGAAATTCGAGATCGAGGTAAACGGTATGCAGGAATCCAACGGGTTCAACGATTTCGTTTACCTCGATGTCGAAAACTCTACTTTCCCGGAGCCGGAGGATAACTGATGAAACCCGGTTGGTTCAAAAACCAGCTTACGCCCTCGAAACGCGTATCGGAGATGTACGGCAGCCTTGCTGACATCATCCAGGATATCTTCGAAGAGGTCGTGGAGCCCATTCTCTCCCGGATATCAGCCCGTAAATCCTTTTTCACAATGGCTGATGAAGACCTCGATACCCGTATCGGGGAAATGGGGAAGTTTTTCACGATCCGAGTATCTGATGCTTCCAGTAAACCTATGTTGCTACAGCAGCGACTGGACGAAATCCACTTTAAGGGTACAGCGCAGCCAATAACCCAAACGTTCTATCGTGAATTCAATGGGATTCCCGTTACCTGGCAACCGTTGTTCGCGCCGGTAGACGTTGAAAAATACCCTTATGGCTCACAGCTCATAGCTGAAAATGACCTGAATTCGATTGGTGAATCGTTCGGGGAGTTATTTATGACGAGCCGCGGCGTTATCAGCGTGTCGATCGTCGACCTGCAGAAGCTGATCCTGATATTAGGTGAGGCCAAAACTACCGAAGAGCTGACGGAAATAGCTCTGAACAAATTTAAGCAAGTGGTTAAACCGCTGCTGCCATTACATATCGTTTTCGATGGCATGCAACTGATGCTGAAACTGCATATCGATGAAACTCCGGATATTGGCTGGCATGCCTATTCAACGTCCGAGATGGTTTATTCCAGTCAGGATCTCGCTGACATACCTGTATTGGTCAGTGTAGGTACAGAAATGGCACCGCTGGTGGCTGAGCCTACTTCAACCGTACCTGGAGGAATCAGACGCTTTGATCATACCCGTCATGACGGCGCTGTACTCGATACGCTTTATCACCTCGATTTCGTGGCCCCGGCTCCTGATATCGTTACTAAGCTTCGCGACCGTGAGGATATAGGCAGCCATAAACCCATCGAATAGGGCAAGGAAGAAAGAAAAACAGCACCCAGGCTAAATGTAACTTTCAGTAGACTCGCATTAAGAATCAACATGCCCCTGCGCCCGCTTGCAATACGCGCCGGGGCCTTAATGAGGAAGCTGGATCTGAATGAATGTTTCTGACCAACTATCTAAGGTCAAACTGCTGGATTATTACTACCAACGCCGCGCAGAGTCGTCTATAGGCATCGGCGATCGCTTCGAGCTGACCTCTGCCATTTTTGGCACTTCAAGCCTCGTTACGAGCAATCCTTCAGGGATATATGACATTGCTGATATCCCAGCAGACTTTGATCTATCCGACCTCACTTCTCAGGTGGCCACGTCGACCAAAGAAGGTGATCCAGGCGGTAACTCCAACAAGAAATTCCTCACGTCATACGACTCGGGAATCATAACGCTGCGCGCAGAGCTGGACTCTTCAAAACTGGAGGCGAACGTCAGCTATCCCTTTAACACCCTGGTAGTCTGCGACAACTTAGGTAAAGCATGTCTTGTTCTTTGCTGCCAACAGGACAGCCTTTACCTCGGTAAATCATATGTCACGGTCACCGAAATCAATACGATGGTGAGCTAATGGTTGCTGATGTTGTAGTTTCCTCGATCAAGTCGTTCCCGGATGCAACGAGTCTGGCGCTCGTTAGCGATCTGCAGTTCAACGAGCCATATAGCTCAGCGGCCCTTAACCGAAAATTTAGAGGGATAGTCAATCCCGGCTTTTATGGTGGATTCTTACCGTCACCGGCTGGTGGACTAAATTTAAAAATTTCATCAGGGGAAGAGGGCGGTACCGCATCGATTAACATCGATAAGTACTACCAGATGACGGTTCGCCAACAGGCTGATGTAACTATGCCTGTAACCGCAGGTAAAAAGGTTATTGTCGTTCTTGAAGCAACCTATGCTTTGGGACAAGAAACATATCAAGTTAACTGTAAATCCGCAGTTCAAGCGGCCGAAATAAAGTTCCTGGAAGAAGGGACCGCGCTTCGTCAAAATCAGCTGGAACTATGCACCGTGACTGTGCCAGCAGGCGCACCTGAGCTTACCGAAGAGATGATCGATATCTCTCGCCGCCTGAATAAAACGGTTGGGATTACGCTGAGTGGCGCTATAGACAGCGATGCCGATCATATTGGCGCATCATCTCACGCGGTAAAAAAAGCAGTAAAAGCAGCTCGTGACGAAACAGAAAAACAGATTGAAGAACTGGTAGATAATGCGCCAGTGAGTCTGGATACGTTGAAGAAAATTGCGGATGCCATTAACAATGATCCTGATTTCTTCAACACACTTAATGCTGTCTTGGCGCTGAAGGCTCCGCTACATGATCCAGCCCTGACAGGGATTGCAACCGTACCAACTCCGCCATTAAGTGTCAGCAACAAGCAGATTGCGAATACTGAGTTCGTTCAGGCTGCGGTCGCTGCCTTAGTTGGCTCATCTCCTGAAGCTCTGGATACACTGGCAGAGTTAGCTGAAGCATTAGGCAATGATCCCAACTTTGCTACCACGATGCTTAATAAGTTGGCTGGGAAGCAGCCGTTAGACAGTACGCTGACGAATCTGAGCGGAAAAGACGTGGCTGGTCTTCTCCAATACCTTGGTTTA
>NZ_JAOWDP010000070.1:0-122744 GCF_030334595.1 Citrobacter sp. Ce104 | reverse complement strand
CCATCGGCTGACCTGGCGGGCATAAAAGACGGCGATGCCAGCGTGCAGGTGAGCGTGACCAACGTCAACGGCAACAGCGCGTCTGCGGGCCGCGAGTACAGCGTGGATGCGACCGCACCGTCCGTGACCATCAGTACCCTTGCGGCTGACGATATCCTGAACGCCACGGAAGCGCAGTCAGACCTCGCCATCTCCGGCACCAGTACCGCCGAGGCGGGCCAGACGGTGACCGTGAGCCTGAACGGTAAAAACTACACCACCACCGTAGGCGCTAACGGCAACTGGACGCTGAACGTTCCGGCGGCGGACCTGGCGGGATTAACCGACGGCAGCGTGACCGTCACCGCGAGCGTCAGTGACAAGGCGGGGAACCCGGCGTCGGTTGACCACAACCTGACGGTGGACGTGACCGTGCCTGCGGTGACGATCAACACCATCGCGGGCGATGACGTCATTAACGTGGCTGAACACAATCAGGCACAGATTATCAGCGGCTCCGCCACCGGCGCGGCAGCGGGGGATAAAGTCACCGTCACCATTGGCGGCCAGACTTACACCACCGTGCTGGACGCGGCGGGCAACTGGAGCGTGGGCGTTCCGGCGAGCGTGATTGCCGGCCTCAGCGATGGCAGCGTGACCGTCACTGCGTCAGTGACTGACGCGGCGGGCAATACCGGCAGCGGTACGCACAATGTAACCGTTGATACCGGGCTGCCGTCAGTTGGCTTCGACACCCTCAGCGGCGATAACGTGCTGAACGCAGTGGAGAAAGGCCAGGAGCTGAACGTGAGCGGTACCAGCGCCAACCTGGCGGAAGGCACTCTGATCACAGTGACGCTGAACGGTAAACAATACACGGCGACAACCGCTGCAAATGGAAGCTGGAGCCTGACGGTACCGGCGGCGGATCTGACTGCTCTGGGTGAAGCAAATTACACTCTGAGCGCGACGGCGACTAGCGCGGTGGGTAACAGCGTGAGCAATACCGCAAACCTGCTGGTGGATACCGCGCTGCCAACCGTCACCATCAATACCATTGCGGGTGACAACGTTATCAATGCCTCCGAAGTGGCTGCAGGCCAGACTATTAGCGGTAAAGTCGCCAACGCAGAGGCGGGCAGTAGCGTAACGGTTTCTATCGGTGGGAATGATTACATCGCAACGGTTCAGAGCGATCTGAGCTGGTCCGTTAACGTGCCTGAGGCCGTCCTGACGGCGCTGGGGAATGGCGAACTGACCGTTACAGCAACCGTCACTAACAGCCACGGCAATACCGGTTCTGGCGAGCGTGATGTGACTATCGACGCTAATCTACCGGGTCTGCGTGTGGACACCTTGGCGGGCGATGATGTGATCAACAGCATCGAGCACGGTCAAAACCTGATCATCACTGGTTCCAGCGACGGTCTTGCTGTTGGTACCACGCTTACCGTAACGATCAATGGCAAAACCTATGCAGCATCCGTGCTGGCAGACGGCACCTGGAGCGCGGCAATCCCGGCGGCAGATGTCAGCGCCCTGACTGCGGGGACGGTAACCGTCACCGTAGAAGGCCAGAGCACGGCGGGTAACCCGGTGACTATCAGCCATGACGTCACTGTCGACCTGGCGACGGTAGCCATCAGCATCGATGCCATTGCCACCGACGACGTGATCAACGCGGCTGAAAAAGGTGCGGAACTGGTGCTTTCGGGCAGCACGTCCAACGTGGAAGAAAACCAGACCGTAACCATCACCTTTGGCGGCAAGTCTTACACCGCGAAAGTTGATGCCGACGGCAACTGGACGGCAACCGTGCCGCCCGCCGATCTCACCGGACTGAAAGATGGCGACGCCAGCGTGCAGGTGAGTGTCACCAACGTGAACGGCAACATCGCCTCTGCGGGTCGTGAGTACAGCGTGGATGCGACTGCGCCAACCGTGACTATCGATACGGTTGCGGGCGATAACGTGATCAACAGCAGTGAAGCGGGGACGGGTGTCACAATTTCCGGCTCGACAACGGCCGAAGTTGGTCAGACGGTGACCGTGACGCTTGGCGGAAATAGTTATACCGCGCAGGTTCTGCAGGGTGGTATCTGGAGCGTTAACGTGCCAGCGGGTGACCTGACGGCTATGGCGGACAACGGTTACACCGTACAGGTGAGCGTGAGCGATGCGGCAGGTAACACCGGCAGTGCGAATAAAGCGATTACGCTCGACACTACGCCGCCAACCGTCAGCTTTAATATCGTGGCGGGCGATGACGTGATTAACAGTCTGGAGCATACCCAGGCGCAGATTGTCAGCGGGACAGCAACCGGCGCGAACGTCGGCGATAAGCTGGTCATCACCATTGGCTCAAACCAGTACACCACCACCGTTGATGCCAGTGGTAACTGGAGCGTGGGCGTACCGGCCAGCGTGATTTCTGCCCTGACTGACGGCACCGTAACCATCAGCGCAACTATCACCGACAGCGCGGGTAACAGCAGCACCCAGACGCACAATGTCGTGGTGAATACCGCTTCCGTGGCGCTGACCGTCAACACCCTCAGCGGTGATGACGTGATCAACGCGGCGGAAGCGGGCAATGCGCTGGTGATTAATGGCTCCAGCGCGCAGTTTGCCAGCGGCACGCAGGTGACCGTTACCCTGAACGGCAAGAACTACACGGCCACCATTCAAAACGACGGTTCCTGGAGCACAACGGTACCGGCTGCAGACGTGGGCGCACTGGCCGATGGCGCGAGCTATCAAGTCTCTGTTTCGGCGCGGGACAGCGCAGGCAACAGTGCTTCGGCAACGCATGGCATCAGCGTGGATACCACGGCGCCAGTCGTCAGCATTGCCACGATTTCCAGTGATGATGTTCTGAATGCGGCTGAGGTGCAGCAGCCGCTGACCGTACACGGCTCTTCCAGCGCGGAAGCGGGCCAGACGGTGACCGTGACGCTGGGTGGCAAAACCTATACCGCGACGGTCGCAAACGACGGCACATGGACGCTCAATGTTCCGGCAGCCGACCTTGCCAACCTGAGTGAAGGCGCGTTGACCGTCAGCGCGTCGGTGAACGACAAAGCCGGTAACAACGGCCAGACCACGCATACCCTGACGGTTGATACCGTGGCACCAACCGTCACCATCAGCACTGTGGCAGATGATGATATCGTCAACAACGCCGAGCAGTTGGCGGGCCAGACCATCAGTGGTACCACTACGGCGGAACAGGGCCAGACGGTGACGGTCTCCTTCAACGGGCATAGCTATCAGGCGACCGTGGCGGCGAACGGTGCGTGGTCGGTCTTCGTACCGGGCCGTGATTTCCTCGGCCTGACCGATGGGGATTACACCCTCACCGCGACGGTGAGCGATAAGGCGGGCAACCCGGGCAGCGCCACGCACGACGTGACGCTGAGCGGTGACGTGCCGACGATTGCTATTAACACCTTTGCTGAAGATGACATCGTTAGCGCGGCGGAGCACGGTACGCCTCTGGTCGTCAGCGGTACCACCGACGCACCTGTGGGTCAGACAGTGACCATTACGCTTAACGGCAAAACCTACACCGCAACTGTGCAGAATGACGGCACCTGGAGCTACACCGTTGGCAGCGCGGACGTGACAGCGCTGGCAGACGGCGGGTCATATGTGATTCACGCCGTGGTGAGCAATACCATTGGTAACAGCGCCAGCGCCGACCACACCGTGACAGTTGATTTGACCGCACCATCAATGGGGATCGGCATTGATTCGCTGCAAAACGACACCGGCCTGAGCGCGAGTGATTTCATCACTAACGACAGTAAGGTCATCGTTAACGGCTCACTGACCGCACAACTTGGTAATAACGAGAAAGCGCAGATCAGTCTTGATGGCGGTACGACCTGGATTGATCTGACCGTTACTGGTTTGCAATGGCGTTACACCGACGGCCGCACCCTGACAGACGGTACGTACCAGTACCAGGTTCGTGTGATCGACAATGCGGGTAACGTTGGCGCAACGGATAGCCAGGACGTGGTGGTTGACCTGACTGCGCCAGCGGCCACGACCATTACTGTGGATTCTGTTATTCAGGATACCGGACTGTCTGGCAACGACTTTATTACCAGCGACAACCAGATCAGCCTGAAAGGGACGCTCGGCGCGGCGCTGGGCAATGGCGACCACGCGCAGATTAGCCTGGATGGCGGTCTCACATGGACTGACGTCAGCGTCAGTGGTCTGAGCTGGACGTATGTCGATGGCCGTACGCTGGCCGATGGTGATTACAACTATCAACTGCGAGTTATTGATAACGCAGGTAATGTCAGCGCGACCACAAGCCAGGTGGTCACCATTGATACCGTCGTACCTGACGCCAGCAAAACGATCTCTATTGATAGCATCAGCGACGATACCGGCCTGAGCGGCAGCGACTTTATCACTAACGATACCTCGCTGACGCTGCACGGTTCGCTGGGGGCGACTCTGGCCGCTGATGAATACGTTCAGATCAGTATTGATGGCGGTGTGACCTGGCAGAACGTAATTGTGACTGGCAACAGTTGGTACTACGTTGATGGGCGCACGCTGCAAAACGCCACCTACGATTATTATGTGAGGGTAGTGGATGTTGCCGGAAACATCGGTGTTTCCGCGCATCAACAGGTGACCGTTGATACGGTCGCTCCTGACGCGGCTATCACAGTAACAGTGGATAACATTACTGTTGATACTGGCTTCGATAATAATGATTTCCTGACCAGCTCAACGTCATACACTCTGCACGGTACGCTGGGTGCGGAACCTGGCAAAAATGAGTATGTCCAGGTGAGCTTTGATGGTGGGGCTACATGGGCCTACGCCACGGTGAATGGAACAAGCTGGAGCTATACCGATACCCGCACGCTCAGCGATGGCGATCACCGCTATCAGGTTCGCGTGGTGGATCAGGCCGGTAACGTAGGGGCGACGACCTCTCAGGTAGTTACTGTCGATACCGTGGCACCGCAGAATGGCATCACTATTGACAGCATTAGCGAAGATACCGGGCAATCCAGCAGCGACTTCATCACCATGGACACCACGCTGACCATTAACGGTTCTCTGGGCAGCGCGCTGGCAAGCGATGAGCGCGTGCAGATAAGCCTCGACGGCGGCAATACCTGGGTTGACACAACCGTAACTAACCAGCGCTGGAGCTACACTGATACCCGCGATCTGGCTGACGGCGATTACACTTACCAGGTGCGGATCGTCGACCAGGCAGGCAACGTCGGCTCGACCTCTTCGCAGGTGGTGACGGTCGATACCACGCCGCCAGCCACGGTCGGTACAGTCGTCAGCTATACCGACGGAGAAGGTGAACGCCAGGGCAGTTTTGGCGCATCGGTGGCAACAGATGACAGTTCCCCAGTCATTAACGGGACACTTAACCGTGCGCCGGACAATGGCGAGATTGTGCAGTTGTATCGTGATGGTGTGCTGCTGGGATTGGTGACGATGAGCGGTGCCGCCAGTTGGTATTTCCAGGACAGTGGTCTGAATGACGGTAATCACACCTATACGCTGCGTGTCACCGATCTGGCGGGTAACCACACCGATTCAGATAATTTCGTGTTGAAAGTGGACACTCGCATCCCTACTACCACTGTGAGCATCACCGCCCAAACGACGACAGACACTACCCCCATTCTGAGTGGTTTGGTATCGGCGGAACTGACTAACGGCGAGTATCTCGTTATCAACGTGAACGGTAAAACTTACACCTCTGAATCAGGCGGTGCGGTAGTGGTCGATCCGGATAATAACACCTGGTATTTGCAGATCCCGGACAGCGATGCGCTGAGCGTGAAGAATTATGATGTCACCGCACAGGTGAAAAGTAGCGCCGGCAACGGTAATACTGCTGATTTGACCACCGGCAGCCTGGTCGTGGGTAATGAAGCCTCATTGACACCAGCCTGGTCATTTACCGCCGCGAATTATTCCTATTCTTCCAGTTATATGCTGGATTCGGATGGGCTGTGGACGATTATCGCTAATCAGCAGTTCGCCTCGGCGAACTCCAGTAGCCGTAACTCTTACACCGTTTCAGGTAATTTCTCTATGACGGGGAGTTACACCACGGGTACTTACGCAGATATCAACCGCGACGGGCTGGCAGACGTGCTGGCTGAAGGGACAAGCTACTCGTACATGGTGCAGCTAACTAACAATGGAGATGGTACATACACCTCCAGTACGCTGACCAATATGGGCGCTGCGGTGTGGTATGGCGCGGTGGTTGCCATTGATATTCAGGGAGATGGTTACACCGATTTCGTTATTGGCGATGCGGGGGGGCCTGACTCCAGCACCTTCATGCTCAATAACAAAGGTGTGCTGACCGGTAGTTCTAAGGCCGGGGCATACACCAACTTTGTATCAGGCTCGACGGTAGGTAACTACGTCAGCCTGATTGAAGCGTCCGGTGTGGATTTGAATAACGACGGAAAAGTGGATATTGCCCAGCATACGACCAATGGGGTGAACAACTATGCGCTGTCAACCATGTTTAACCAGGGCAATGGTTCTTTCACATGGGGGCAAAATTTTACCAATACCATGTACAGCGGCTATGGTTCTGGCGCGGCTTCCAGTGCGGTAAGTATGACCTGGGCCGACTTTAATGGTGATGGTTACATGGACCTGTATATGAGCATGTCCCGTACCTCCAGCGGAAGCAGCCAGGGCGGCGTGTTAATGCTGAACGATGGTAGCGGTAACCTTCTTGCCGGTACTGCGGTTGGAACAGCGACCACGGATAAGTTTGTGGGTAACGTCAGCGTGGCGGTGGACTGGAACCTCGACGGTAACATGGACATCATCAAACTGGCGAACAGTGGGCAGTCCTATCTTTACACCAACGATGGACTGGCGGGGACAGCAAGTTTTACAGCTTCAAAGTTCAGTACCGCTACGTCAACCCAGGTATCCGGAGCGGCTCTGCTGGATTACGACTGGGATGGTGCACAAGATCTGCTGATTTTCCGTCAAAACGGTACGGTTTTACTGGAGCGTAATACCAATACGGTTGCGCCAGGAACCGCATTGCATTTGAAGATCGTCGACAGCGAAGGCATTAACGCCTTCTTTGGCAACACTGTCCAACTGTACAACTCGGCAGGTCAGTTGGTCGCCAGCGAAATCATCAATGCTCAGTCCGGGATCGGCATAAATGATTCTTCGTCACTCATCAGTTTTTACGGTTTAGACCCCAGTGAAACTTACCGTGCGGTACTGGTTCGTGCCATTAATGGTGTTGCAAGTAATGCAACCTGGGATGGACTGACGGCAGGAGACGGTAAAGAGAGTTATTCCCTGACGGCTGATGCTGCCACAGGCGGGCACCACGGAACCCTGACAGGTACTGGATACAACGATACCTTTATAGCTGAGGCGGGTACTTATACCTACAACGGTTCTGGTGGCTGGACGACAACCTCTGAACACGACACGTGGAGCAGTACAGGCGGCATGGATGTCGTGGATTATCGCCATGCTACTTCCGGTGTAACCGTCGATCTTGGGCGGTCTACGGCCCAGAGTACCGGGTTCGATACCGCGACGCTGGTTAACATTGAAGGGATTAATGGTTCCAACTACAACGACGTTATTACCGGCAACAGCGGCGATAACCAGTTCGAAGGGCGTGGCGGTAATGACACTTTCAATATCGGCAGCGGCGGTCACGATACGTTGCTTTATAAGCTGATCAACGCTTCGGATGCCACGGGGGGCAATGGCAGTGATGTGGTCAACGGCTTTACCGTCGGTACCTGGGAGGGGACGGCGGATACTGACCGTATTGACCTGCGCGATCTGCTTTCCGATAGCGGCTATACCGGCACGGGATCGGCGAGCTATGTGAATGGCGTGGCGACGTTGGACAGTGGGGCGAGCAATCTCACTGACTATATCCGGGTGGTACAAAATGGGAGCAACACTGAGATTCAGATCGACAGAGATGGTACGGGTAGCCAGTTCGACCCGACCACCGTCGTGACGCTTAATGGTGTGCAAACCGATTTGGCCACGTTGTTGGCAAATCATCAATTGTTATTAGCGTAATCAAATGAGCTGCGAGGGGAGAAACTCTCGCAGCTATTCATTTCTTTACATAAAAATTGATAACAAACAGAAAAATAAAGATTTTTTTCATTTTTATTAGGATTCTGTTCGTATTGATATATCAATTAAATGACATAATTTCGATGCGTGACAATGTTGTTGGATAGGAAGTAGCACTATGAAGACTCATCCGCTTTATGAGCCATGGTTACAAGCCATGCTTATTATTGCGAAACATTACCGGCTTGATTTTTCGTTAGAACATGTCCGGGTGGTGATTAATCACGAAAGCCAGTCACCGCGTCAACTGGTCCTCGAAGATATGGCTCGCCATTTGGGATTAGGATTGAGGAAAGTTTCGGTGAATGCCGAATTACTCGATCCCTGGCGTTTGCCGTTGATTGCTGAGTTTACTGGCGGTCAAATTGCAGTTATCAACCGGATGGATAAAGAGGGGAATGTTAGTCTTCAATTCAGCGGTGATAGCGGTCTCGAAACAGTATTAACGCGAGAGGAGCTTGCGACGCGCCTGCTAGGGGGGTTCGTGCTTCGCCCTCTTGAGTCAACGCCGGACGCACGCGTTGATGACTATATCAAACCTTATGAGAAAAACTGGTTCTGGCAGCTGGCGCTGAAAGACTGGCGCCGTTATGGCGATATCATGCTGGTGGCGATGATCGCGAATGTACTGGCGCTTTCAGGCATGGTGTTTTCTATGCAGGTGTACGATCGCGTAGTACCGTCACAGTCGGAAGCAACGCTATGGGTCCTCTTTGGTGGGGTCATGGTGGCTATTACCTTTGAGTTCATCATGCGTATGCTACGCGTCCATCTTTCAGATGTAATTGGTAAACGCGCAGACCTGCGGATCTCTGAACGCGTATTTGCTCATGCTCTGAGAATTAAAAATGGTGCGCGGTCAAAATCCACGGGCTCTTTCATCGCTCAAATCCGCGAGCTGGAATCAGTGCGAGAGTTGATTACCTCCACGACTATTGCGGCAATTTCCGATCTCCCCTTTTTCCTGTTGTTCGTTTTTATCCTCTGGATGATCGGCGGGCCGCTTGTGCTGGTGGTATTGCTGGCCGTTCCGCTGCTGCTAATCCCTGGACTGCTGGTACAACGTCCATTAGGACGGCTCTCCAGCGAAGGGATGCGCGAGTCGGCGATTCGTAACGCCACATTGGTAGAGGCGGTACAGGGCCTTGAAGATATCAAACTGATGCGTGCTGAGCAGCGTTTTCAAAATCAGTGGAATAACACCAATGATGTCGCCGCTAATGTGGCGATGAAACAGCGTTGGCTAACGGGGTTACTCCTGACCTGGACCCAGGAGGTTCAATCCATCGTTTATGCTGTGGTGCTGCTGATAGGTTGTTATCTGGTGATTAGTGGAGATATGACTACCGGCGCGTTAGTGGGTACCTCTATCCTTGCATCGCGCACAATTGCTCCACTTTCGCAAATTTCCGGCGTGCTTTCACGCTGGCAGTCAGCGAAAGTTGCACGCAAAGGGCTTGATGATCTGATGCAACGGCCAATTGACGATCCGCAATCCGGCAAGAAAGTCCATAAAGCCCATCTGCGTGGAAATTACGTCATGGAAGATGTGAGTTTCTATTACGATGAGGAAGAAAAACTTGATGTATTAAATATATCACGTCTCCAAATTCAAGCCGGGGAACGTATTGCCCTGCTGGGACGTAACGGCTCAGGAAAAAGTACGCTTCTGCAACTTCTTGCGGGTATGCAGGAACCCCAGCAAGGTTCCATCTTACTTGACGATATCTCACTCAATCATCTTGATCCTGCTGATTTACGCCGGGACATGCAGCTACTCAGCCAGCAGGCTCGTCTGTTCTTTGGCTCAGTGCGCGACAATATTATAATGGGCAATCCCTTAGCGACTGATGAGGAGATCCATCAGGCGCTGGCGATAACAGGAGCATTGGATTTCGTTCGTAAACAGAAAATGGGTCTGAATTACATTGTAAATGAAGGCGGGGCTGGTCTGTCTGGCGGTCAGCGACAGGCGCTATTGCTCACTCGCGCACTCTTAACATCACCTAATATTTTGCTGCTTGATGAACCGACGGCCTGGCTTGACGAGGTGAGTGAGAAACAGTTTATCGGCAGTCTGAAAGGCTGGTTGGGAAAAACGCGCACACTCATTGTCGCTACACACCGCTTACCTATCCTTGAACTGGTTGACCGCATCATTGTGCTGGATAACGGCCGAATTGTTATGGATGGACCACGAGATAGCATTCTTCGTGAACATGGTATGGCTCCACAAAAAGCGGGCCAACGTACGGTAACAATGAAAAAAGCCACTTCTCAAAAACCGGTAGTTAATGAGGAGGGCGTATGAGCGATTTCAGTCGTTTTAACAGTCGTCTTCAGGAGCCCCATCTTCCTCGCTCGAGTCTGGTGGTATGGAGCGTGGTGTCTATGCTTGTTGTTTTCATCGCATGGGCGGGGTGGTTTCAACTTGATGAAGTTACAACCGGAAGCGGTAAAGTAGTGCCTTCTTCACATGAGCAGGTTATCCAGTCGCTGGAAGGTGGAATCATCCATAAATTGCTTGTTCAGGAAGGCGATATCGTTGAACGCGGGCAGCAGGTTGCGCAACTGGATCGCACAAAAACAGAATCCAGTGTTCTGGAAAGTGAATCCCGGTTAAATGCGGCGCTGGCAACTGCTTCACGTTTGACTGCCGAAGTGAATGGTACAGAACTTACTTTTCCGGCTGAACTGGATGATGATGTCGACCTGGTCAGACAAGAGACAGCACTTTTTACTTCACGCCGCGAAAGTCTGGAAAAGGGGGTTGCTGGATTGCGTCAGGGAATGGCGTTGATTCAAAGAGAGTTGGCTCTCACTCAGCCTTTGGTAAAGCAGGGCGCTGCCAGTAATGTGGAAGTTCTTCGTCTGCAACGGCAAAAGAACGAATTAGATAATAAAGTGACAGAAATGCAGAATCAATACGTTGTGCGCGCACGCGAAGAATTAGCTAAAGCGAATGCCGAAATTGAAGCGCAACGTTCTGTAATGAAAGGCCGTGAGGATTCATTAACCCGACTGACTTTCAATGCACCGGTGAGAAGTATTGTTAAAGATATCGATGTGACGACAGTCGGTGGTGTTATTCCGCCGAATGGAAAACTGATGACTTTGGTTCCACTGGATGACCAAATGGTTATTGAAGCAAAAATCTCTCCCAGAGATGTTGCATTCATTCACCCAGGACAGAAAGCGTTAGTTAAAATTACCGCTTATGATTATTCTATTTATGGTGGTCTGCAGGGTGAAGTGACGATGATTTCACCGGATACAATTCAGGATGATGTAAAACGTGATGTCTATTTTTATCGTGTCTATATCAGAACAAACACTAATCATCTTGAAAATAAGCAGGGTAAAGAGTTTCCTATATTTCCTGGCATGATTGCAACTGTTGATATAAAAACAGGTAGTAAATCGATTCTTGATTATTTGTTAAAACCATTGAACAAAGCAAAAGAGGCATTACGCGAAAGATAAAAAAAAAGCGATCGACGCAAATCGATCGCTTGTAACTTACCACAAGCTAGCACGAAAGAATGGGGGGGGATTTAACTATTTTTCAGGATGTATATTCAGATAGTGCATGACATAAGCAAAATACAGACCTGCATAGTTTTCGACAAGCTGAATAAATGAAGGATAAATCTCAATCAATCCGTCTGCTCTTTCTCTCAGGTAACCAGTGTCCTGGGCAACCTTTATAATCCTGCTGACATGAATCCGTGACACAAAGAATTCTTTGGCCAGTACATTTGATGAATAATTAATGACTGCACCACGACTGGTCAGTTTTTCTATAGCTTGCAAGTAAAGATAAAGCATAATCATTCGCCCGCCATCTTTTTCAATAAATATCCCGACTTCAGGCAGGATTTTTTTGAAGGTTACTCCGCGAAAAAGATATTGGGATGCGCGTTTGAAAAAATCATACCGTGGCGCTTCATCATCCAGTGAATCTACTGAAATATTATATTCAGGGTAGAGCAGATTCAACGGCGAAAACGCGCCAGACATATATCTTTTAAGTTCATCGATTCCTTTTTGCGTTGGCGTGATCAGGATTTTCCTTCTGTCTTCCTGGCTACGCCATGTTTTAATTCTGTTCGTTGTTTTTAATAGCGTAATGATTGCAATAACGCTATTAGGACTGGCGATTTGATATCTGGAGCAGAGCTCTTTAATCTCTGATATACATGATGCCTGGTTACCAAAAACAAAACAACACATTGAGAGTGCGATGTTGAATCTTGATTCCTGAAGCATTACTTTGTAGAACAAAGGTTGTTTCTTATAAATTTTATCATTGATTTGATAGTGTTCTCTTATGGCTTCTTTAAATTTAGGGTTAGCTTTTATAAGGTTTCTTCGATGAAGCAATGCCTCTGGGGAAATTTTTGTTTCCATATGGTAGCCCCTATGTTTAATTATTTAAATAACGTTGGTATATTGGTCCTTTCAGATGGTTAGTCGCCACTTATTATACATTGAGAATAATAATAATACTTTTAATATCTAATCATATTCTGATCATAAGGTGATATTTTATACGGGAAACACGAAGTCTGGTATGCCAACTTTCCAAAAATGGGCTGTAGATTATTGGGTTTATTTTGCAGCGAAATAAGATCAGAAATGTACATGGCAAATAATGATAAGTGATGTGATCTTTATTATCTTTTATACTAAGGGTTAAAGGTAATGGCTTTTTTTGATGTTTTTTGTTGATAATTGTGTGGTCCTCTTGTTTTATGTTTGTTATGCTTGAATTAAGTTTTAAAGCATTGTTTTGTTACATTTATTAGAAAAAGGTAACATTTTTATTATTGGGTAGATTCCTGGTCAATTTTTCATTATAACTATTATTATAGGGAATGAATATGATTTGTAATTCATCTTTGCCTTCAATTAAAAAATATAATCACTATTATATCATCTCTTGTTGTAGTTATGCTTGTGAAGGCGCCACAGCACTTTTCATGCATGAGAGTGAGGCACCTAAGAGAATATCCTGTGACCAGGAGTATCTCTCCGGTGATGAATTGCTATTGTTTCCAGAGAGTGGTGAAGTATGCATTTTTGTGTATCTGAATGGTAATATTGATACTATTCTTAGTGCGCTGAAAAAAACAGCGAGTATTATTTGCAACACAAAGTGTAGTTCATCAGTATATATTATTTCTGATTTTCCTCCTGCATGGGTTAGCTTTATTTTAAGCCCGCTGATTAATAATGAAACCCTTTTGTCAAAAGTTTTTTGCACGGATGCTAATTTATCCTGTGAACAGCTCCTGAGTCAGGACTTTATCAGAGTTGAGTCAATTCTCAGTGAAGGGATTAAATATAAAAACAGAAAAATCAAGAGGTTATCTTTAAGGGAGTTGGCTGTCGCCATCCGTTACTACCGAGGAGAGACAGTGAAAAATTTTTCTCAAACTTTGGGACTCCCGGCAAAGTCTGTATACGTCTATAGAAGAAATGGTGTGGCTAAGCTTACAGCGCTTAAGCAATGGCTAAATAATGAACGTGCTAAACAAAGTTTCAAATAATATGAATGCCTGGTGTCACACCATGGTCCTGTTTGTTTTGTCTACAAATTCAGATTCTATCAATCTTTTTATCTGAGATGATAGAGCGCTGGGCTTGTAATCACGATTATATATGCACCAAAAATAATATCAGATAGATATTATTTTTGTGAATCCCCTACGTCCATTACCGGAGCGTAATGATTTTTCACGCTGAGATCCCGTAGGAATAAATCTGACGGCCTGCAGATCATAGAACAATCGCTGGCGTTGCTTCCGCTCACCCGACGACAGATTATTCTTCAAAGTATTCATGTATGAGCCGGCAGAAGCCGGGGCCATCAACGTACCGATCGATAAACTGCATGACATCATCGCCCTGCACTTTACGCGAACGCTGGCAGCGAGATGAACAGGACTCGGAGGCAATAACTTTCCTGACCCAAATGGCACCCAAAGAAAAAGGACCTGCGATTTCTCGCAAGTCCTTGAAGTTTGGTGGCCCCTGCTGGACTTGAACCAGCGACCAAGCGATTATGAGTCGCCTGCTCTAACCACTGAGCTAAGGGGCCGTGGCGGTGGATTATAAAGTAACTCTGCGTTGCAATCCAGACATAAGCGTACGGATGCTGTTTTTATAAACAATGTATTTTCAGTCCGTTATACTTGTTCCCTTGATGTATTGTTCGGAGTAATTATGGTTAAGGACATACTGGCGCCGGGGCTACGGGTGGTGTTTTGCGGCATTAACCCAGGGCTGTCTTCCGCAGGTACAGGATTCCCCTTTGCACACCCCGCTAATCGCTTCTGGAAGGTCATCCATCAGGCGGGATTTACCGATCGTCAGCTAAAACCTGAAGAGGCACAGCACCTGCTGGACTTCCGCTGCGGCGTGACTAAATTTGTCGACAGACCAACGGTGCAAGCCAATGAGGTGAAGCCGCAGGAGATGCGTAGCGGCGGTCGTCTGCTCATTGAGAAAATTGAGGAGTATCAGCCTGCAGCGCTCGCGATCCTTGGCAAGCAGGCATTTGAGCAGGGTCTTAGCCAGCGTGGGGCGCAGTGGGGGAAACAGACGCTGACCATTGGCGCGACGCAAATATGGGTATTGCCGAATCCCAGCGGGTTAAGCCGGATCACGCTGGATAAACTGGTGGAGGCGTATCGGGAAGTGAATGACGCCTTGCTCAGGCGAGGACTATAAAGAAAAACGCCACCTTGCGGTGGCGTTATGCTTATGCGGCGAGATTAATCGTCGAGGAAGCTACGCAGTACTTCAGAGCGGCTCGGGTGACGCAGTTTACGCAGCGCCTTCGCTTCGATCTGACGGATACGTTCACGGGTAACGTCGAACTGTTTACCCACTTCTTCCAGCGTGTGGTCGGTATTCATATCGATACCGAAACGCATACGCAGAACTTTCGCTTCACGGGCGGTCAGGCCAGCCAGCACGTCGTGCGTTGCGGCACGCAGGCTCTCGGTGGTCGCAGAGTCCAGCGGCAGCTCGAGGGTGGTATCCTCGATGAAATCACCCAGATGCGAATCTTCATCGTCGCCGATCGGCGTTTCCATGGAGATAGGCTCTTTAGCGATCTTCAGCACTTTACGGATCTTGTCTTCCGGCATTAGCATGCGTTCAGCCAGTTCTTCCGGCGTCGGCTCGCGGCCCATCTCTTGCAGCATCTGACGGGAGATACGGTTGAGCTTGTTGATGGTCTCAATCATATGTACCGGGATACGGATGGTACGCGCCTGATCCGCGATCGAACGGGTGATCGCCTGACGGATCCACCAGGTTGCATAGGTGGAGAACTTGTAACCACGACGGTATTCAAACTTATCAACCGCTTTCATCAGACCGATGTTACCTTCCTGAATCAGATCCAGGAACTGCAGACCACGGTTGGTGTACTTTTTGGCGATAGAGATAACCAGACGTAAGTTCGCTTCAACCATCTCTTTTTTCGCACGACGGGCTTTCGCCTCACCGATGGACATGCGACGGTTGATATCTTTAACCTGCTCGATGGTCAGGCCGGTTTCTTCTTCAATCTGCTGCAGCTTCTGCAGGCCGCGGTGAACATCATCTGCTACATCGTGCAGTTTTTCAGACCACGGTTTGTTCATCGCGATTGCCGCGTTGAACCAGGTTTCGCTGGTTTCATTGCCAGTGAACAGAGTGATGAAGTTTTTCTTCGGCATTTTGCACTGCTCAACGCAGAGCTTCATGATCAGACGTTCCTGAGTACGCACGCGGTCCATCATGACGCGCATGCTGTTTACCAGGTAGTCGAACTGCTTCGGCACCAGGCGGAACTGTTTGAACACTTCAGACAGCTTCTGAATTTCTTCCTGCGCGGCAGCATGACTGCGGCCTTTCGCTTTGATGGTGTCGCGAGTGATTTCGTACTGAGTACGCAGTTCACCAAATTTTTCACGCGCTAATTCAGGATCGATGCTGTTGTCGTCATCGCTGCTGTCGTCGTCTTCTTCTTCATCTTCGTCTTCATCGTCATCCAACTCTTCCTGAGAGAGTTCAGAACCGACGTGCGTCGCCGTTGGCGCCATGTCTTCTTCCGCGTTCGGATCGACAAAGCCGGTGATCAGATCGGAAAGACGCGCTTCTTCAGCTTCTACGCGATCGTATTGCTCAAGCAGGTAGGTGATGGCTTCCGGGTATTCGGCAACGGAGCATTGAACCTGGTTAATCCCGTCTTCGATGCGTTTAGCGATGTCGATTTCGCCTTCACGGGTTAACAGTTCAACGGTACCCATTTCACGCATGTACATGCGAACCGGGTCAGTTGTACGACCGATTTCGGACTCAACGCTGGACAGAACCTGGGCAGCCGCTTCTTCCGCGTCTTCATCGGTGCTGTTGGAGGTTTCAGCAAGCAGCAGATCATCGGCATCAGGTGCTTCTTCCATCACCTGAATACCCATGTCATTGATCATTTGGATGATGTCTTCGATTTGATCTGAATCGACGATATCTTCCGGCAGATGGTCATTGACCTCGGCATAGGTCAGATAGCCTTGCTCCTTACCACGTTGGACAAGAAGCTTCAGCTGTGACTGCGGGTTTTGCTCCATAAGACGGTATCCACACTTAATTCGTTTGATTGGTGTTGGGCGGTAAAACCGCCAACGGCAAAACGAGGGCATACTTATATTTTGCCGCTGCCTCTCCGTGCGGCTGTCGGGGGCTTCCCGATCGATATTCGGCAGTTAAGCCGTTAAATACTTCATCCTTCACGTTGTCTCTGCGTTAGCTGCGTTCGTTACTCGGCTCATCCTGAGCCTCGCCCCTTACGGGGCCGCCGCAAGCAGCGTTCAAATCCGCTCCCGGCGGATTTGTCATCCTGGTCATGTACTTATGTACACTCCCTGGCGTTCGTTCACTTGCTGCCTTGATACAACGCGAATGATTTTGTCTTTGTTTTGTCTTTCGCTTATTTCTTGGCCAGTTCCTGGTTCAGCGTCCAGAGTTCCCGGCGTTCTTCGCTGCTTAAACCGTGTGTGCGCTCACGAGCTATCAACTCTTCCTGGCGCAGTTCAAGCATCGAATCAAACATATGGTTGAGTGAGTCGGTGAAGGTTTTTTCTGCGATATCTTTATCTGCTATATCGTCCCACATCGACAGTTTTTCAAGGGTCGCAGCATCATTTGTGCCACGATAGTGTTCTAAAAGTTGCCCGGTAGTCAGACCTGGCTGAGCCAGACAAGTGTTGACCAGTTCTCTGAATAAGCCAAGACCAGGCAGCTTATTGCTATCCAGTGCGCCTAACGGTGGAACCAGCGGGGCGAGGCCCGGATTCTGCACCAGCAACCCTATAAGTATACGCATGGTCGTACGTTTTAGCTGTGGAACAGGACGGGAAGCTCCATTTTCTGCCAGTTTTGGCATTAAACGTTCAAGCTGGCTGTCATCCAGAATGCCGAGCTTGTTTCCCAACTCCTGTCGCAGATAAATGCGCAACGTTTCGCCTGGTACCTGAGTAATCAGCGGTAATGCCAGCGTGCTGAGCTGTGCGCGTCCGTCCGGGGTACTCAAATCCACCTGTGGCAACAGGCTATTAAATAAAAACGCGGAGAGCGGCAACGCCTGCTCCATCCGGGCTTCAAAGGCCTCTTTCCCTTCTTTACGCACCAGCGTATCGGGGTCTTCGCCGTCAGGTAAAAACATAAAGCGTAGCTGGCGTCCGTCTGTCATATAGGGCAGTGCGGTTTCCAGCGCGCGCCATGCTGCATCGCGTCCGGCACGGTCGCCGTCGTAACAGCAAATTACGTTGTTCGTCGCGCGGAACAACAACTGGATGTGATCTGCGGTGGTTGACGTCCCAAGGGATGCCACGGCGTAGTTAATGCCGTATTGCGCCAGCGCCACCACATCCATATAGCCTTCTACCACTAACAGGCGCTGCGGATCGGCGTTATCCTGCTGGGCTTCATAAAGGCCATACAGCTGGCGACCTTTATGGAAAATATCGGTTTCCGGGGAGTTGAGATACTTCGGCAGGGCATCGCCCAGCACGCGTCCACCAAAACCAATGACCCGACCGCGTTTGTCGCGGATGGGGAACATCACCCGTTCGCGGAAGCGATCGTAACTGCGTCCTTGATCGTTGGTGACCAACATCCCCGCATCGACCAGCGATTTGCGATTCTCAGCATTGCCGCCAAACCGTTTCAGGACGTTGTCCCAGCCGGGGGGCGCAAAACCAATAGCAAAACGGGTGATAACGTCGCTACTTAATCCGCGCTTTTCCAGGTACTGGCGCGCGGGGGTAGCGGCGGGTTGCATCAAAGACTGTTGATAAAAAGTGTTCAGGCCGTCCATCAATTGATAAAGGCTTTGCCGTTGATGGCGCTCTATCTGACTGGGGCCACTGCCTGCTTCATAGGGCACTTCAAGGTTGTGCATTGCGGCCAATTCTTCGACGGTTTCCACAAACTCGAGCTTGTCGTAGTTCATGAGAAAGTCGACGGCGTTGCCATGCGCGCCACACCCAAAGCAGTGATAAAACTGTTTTTCACCGTTTACGGTGAAAGAGGGGGTTTTTTCGTTATGGAACGGACAGCACGCGTGATAATTTTTGCCCTGCTTTTTCAGCTTCACCCGTGCGTCGATGAGATCGACGATGTCGGTTCTTGCCAGCAGGTCATTAATAAAAACGCGAGGAATTCGTCCAGCCATAAGCCCCTGTTTTTTGATGACTCATATACACAAAATCATTCAGGATGCATCAAGGCGGCAATGGAGCGAATCCTCAGGAGCGTACATAAGTACGTGACTGGGGTGAACGACTGCAGCCAACGCAGAGGCAGCTTGAATGATGACGTGTATAAACGAAAATAAGCCGCGCATTCCTTCCGGAAGCACGGCCTTACAACTACAACTCAGTCTGAATTGAGAGCTTTAGCTCTCAATGGATTAGTACAGACGAGTACGGCGTGCGTTTTCGCGAGCCAGTTTCTTCGCGTGACGTTTCACAGCAGAAGCTTTAGCGCGCTTACGTTCGGTAGTCGGTTTTTCATAGAACTCACGACGACGAACTTCCGCCAGAACACCTGCTTTTTCGCATGAACGCTTGAAGCGACGCAGTGCTACGTCGAACGGCTCGTTTTCACGTACTTTAATTACCGGCATGTAACTCTCACCTTTAATAAATTCGGTTTGCCGCTGGCATCAACGCCAGCTTATTTCAAAATGGTGCGGAATTTTACTGCAATTGCTGCTGCTTTGTAAAGCACCGACGCGATTTTGAAAGGGACTTTTATAAGGACAAGGAGTATACACGAGCGAAACTCCTGGGGCGAACAAAGTTTTACATCAACCCGCATTGGTCCTACACTGCGCGGTAATAAAGCGAGGTAAAACAAGTCATGCGTGTACTGGGTATTGAAACGTCCTGCGATGAAACCGGCATCGCCATTTACGACGATGAAAAAGGTCTTTTAGCCAACCAATTGTATAGTCAGGTGAAATTACACGCTGACTACGGCGGCGTAGTGCCAGAACTGGCCTCGCGCGATCACGTACGTAAAACCGTACCGCTGATCCAGGCCGCGCTGAAAGAAGCGGGGCTGACGGCAAAAGAGATTGATGCGGTAGCGTATACCGCAGGTCCTGGTTTGGTTGGCGCGCTGCTGGTTGGCGCAACCGTAGGACGTTCGCTGGCGTTCGCCTGGGGCGTGCCGGCAATTCCTGTGCACCATATGGAAGGGCATCTGCTGGCGCCGATGCTGGAAGATAATCCTCCTGCTTTCCCGTTTGTCGCGCTGCTGGTTTCCGGCGGTCACACGCAGTTGATCAGCGTCACCGGTATCGGTCAGTATGAATTACTCGGCGAATCGATTGATGATGCCGCTGGCGAAGCGTTCGACAAAACAGCCAAGCTGCTGGGGCTGGATTATCCTGGCGGCCCAATGCTGTCAAAGCTGGCTTCGCAAGGCGTTGAAAAACGTTTTGTTTTCCCGCGTCCAATGACCGACCGTCCGGGGCTGGATTTCAGCTTCTCCGGTCTGAAAACATTCGCTGCGAATACCATTCGTAATAACGAAAATGACGATCAGACCCGCGCAGATATCGCCCGTGCGTTTGAAGATGCGGTGGTTGATACGTTGATGATCAAGTGCAAACGCGCGCTGGATCAAACCGGTTTTAAACGTCTGGTGATGGCGGGGGGCGTGAGTGCGAACCGTACGCTGCGCGCAAAACTGGCAGAGATGATGCAAAAACGTCGTGGCGAAGTGTTTTATGCGCGTCCGGAATTTTGCACCGATAACGGGGCGATGATCGCCTACGCGGGCATGGTGCGTTTTAAAGCGGGCGCAACGGCGGATCTTGGCGTGACCGTGCGTCCACGCTGGCCGCTGGCGGAATTACCGGCAGCATAAGTTCACAATATCGTAGGCCCGGTATGCGTAGCGCCACCGGGCAATACGCTACATCCGCAGCATTCCTTTCTCTTCCAGAAACGCGATAATTTTTTCCAGGCCATCTCCGGACTTTAAATTACTAAACGTCCATGGACGCTCGCCGCGCATGCGTAAGGTATCGCGCTCCATCACCTCCAGCGAGGCGCCCACATAAGGGGCCAAATCGGTTTTATTGATCACCAGAAAATCGGATTTGGTGATCCCCGGCCCGCCTTTACGCGGGATCTTCTCGCCTTCAGCAACGTCGATCACATAGATCGTCAGATCCGCGAGTTCCGGGCTGAAGGTGGCGCTCAGATTATCGCCGCCGCTTTCCACAAAAATCAGATCCAGATTGCCGAATTTCTCACTCAGCGCTTCTACGGCAGCCAGATTCATCGATGCATCTTCACGGATGGCGGTATGCGGACAGCCGCCGGTTTCCACGCCGACGATCCTGTCCGGTTCCAGTGCGCCTGCCTCGGTGAGAATGCGCTGATCTTCTTTGGTGTAGATATCGTTGGTCACCACCGCCAACTGATAGCTCTTGCGCATGGCTTTGCATAACGCTTCCAGCAGCGCCGTTTTGCCCGAGCCAACCGGGCCGCCAACGCCCACACGCAGGGGATGCTTGTTATTACTCATTTTTTCTCCTCAGGAGCGGAATAATCGGGAATATTGGGTTTCATGCCGGGCAGACGCGATAGCGGCCAGCGGCGTTGCGGAGCCGAGGCTGGCGTCAGGACACGCCAGCGCCTGTGCCAGACCCTGCGCATAGCGATCGCAGAGCGCAATAATCAAACGCTGGGCCGCCTGTTGTCCAAAGGGAACCAGCTTGACGCCGGCCATGACAGCGCTCTCAATCCAGCTGTAGCCGAGGCTTAACGCCAACTGCGTCAGGGGGATTTTCCAGCGCACGCCCAGCCAGGCCATGCCGCAGAGTTGGCTGTCGATAAAGAGCGCGCGCCACTCCCGCGAGCAGTCCGCTTCCCAGTCGGTGACCAGCCGTGTAAACGCCGCGCCCCGACTGCGTTCTTCATCTCGTAATTCGCGGGTTTCGCGACAGGCCAACAGGTAAGCGCTCCAGCGGCGTGCGGCGGCGAGATCGTCCTGCTCGCAGGCGCGATACAGTCTTGCCAGCAGCGGCAGGTCGACGGTAAAAAAGTTCTGCTCCATCTGCTGGATTTGCCAGGCAGAGAAGTCATCGACGCTTTTCACCCAGCCGATTTCCACCGCCCATTCCAGGCCCTGGGACCAGGTAAACGACCCCACCGGGAGAGCGCTGCTGGCGAGCTGCATCAGACGTAGCTGTTGGGTGTTATGCATCAGTGCGCATGGCCGTGATGATGCCCATGTGATTCGCTGGCATAAGCGCCTGCTTCAGGTTCAAACGGCAACTGGGCGAACGTCACCTCAAGATTGAACTGGCGCAGCATGTCGTCCAGCACATGATCGTGATGGTAGCGTAGTTGGTCGGGGAGAATTTGCAGTGGAACGTGACGATTGCCGAGGTGATAACAGGCTTTGGCGAGCAGAAAAGGATCGGCGCAGCTCACCACGGAAACCGACTCCGGCGCGGCGATCACTTCGATCACTTCGCTGCCATCTTCGGTACTTAGCAGATCGCCGCCGCGCAGCAGCAAACCACGCGGTAGCATTAGCCCGGCTTCGCGACCGTCGTTCAGCGCCACTCTGGCGCGACTTTTAACCCGAACATCAATGGGTAGCGTGACGCTTGCGGTGGCGCGGTGGGCGTGGTCAAGGCGTTGGGTCAGGTAGATCATCGTCACTCCTCAAAACAGAAAATAGCGTTGCGCCATCGGCAAAACGTCTGCCGGTTCGCTGGTGATAAGTTCGCCATCAATACGCACCTCGTAGGTCTGAGCATCGACGGTGATATTGGGTTGCAGGCCGTTGTGGATCATGTCGGCCTTTTTCACCGTCCGGCAGCCTTTGACGACGGCGATAGTGCTTCGCAAACCGAGCTGCTGCGGGATGTTTTGCGCGTCAGCTGCTTGCGAAATAAAGGTCAGCCGGGTGTGATGCCGCGCTGCGCCAAGTGCGCCGAACATCATGCGGTAATGCACCGGCTGCGGGGTGGGGATCGAGGCGTTGATGTCGCCCATCGGCGCGCAGGCGATCATCCCGCCCTTGACGATCGTCGCCGGTTTTACGCCAAAAAAGGCGGGCGACCACAGCACCAGATCGGCCAGTTTGCCAGGCTCAACGGAGCCAACTTCATGGGCGATACCATGGGTTAACGCTGGATTGATGGTGTATTTAGCAACGTAGCGTTTAACGCGCTGGTTGTCGTTGTCGCCAGTTTCTTCTGCCAACGGACCACGCTGAACTTTCATGCGATGTGCCACCTGCCAGGTGCGCAGGATCACTTCGCCCACGCGCCCCATCGCCTGTGAATCGGACGAAGTCAGGGAAAACGCGCCAATGTCATGCAGAACATCTTCGGCAGCGATCGTTTCCCGGCGAATGCGTGATTCGGCAAAGGCTACGTCTTCGGCAATATCCGGGTCGAGGTGGTGGCAAACCATCAGCATGTCGAGATGCTCGTCGATGGTGTTGACGGTATAGGGCAGCGTCGGGTTAGTGGAGGAGGGCAGAATATTCGGATGTGCGCAGGCGGTGATGATATCCGGCGCATGGCCGCCGCCCGCGCCTTCGGTGTGGAAGGTATGAATGGTGCGATCGCCAATCGCCGCCAGCGTATCTTCAACGAAACCGGACTCATTGAGCGTGTCGCTGTGCAGCGCTACCTGGATGTCCATTTCGTCGGCCACGGTTAGCGCGCAGTCGATAGCGGCAGGCGTGGCGCCCCAGTCTTCATGGATTTTCAGGCCAATTGCCCCCGCGCTGATTTGCTCGCGCAGGGCGTCAGGATTTGAGCCGTTGCCTTTGCCCAGCAAACCGATGTTAACCGGCAATGCGTCTGCCGCCTGCAGCATACGCGCGATGTACCACGGGCCCGGCGTGCAGGTGGTGGCGTGAGTTCCTGCCGCCGGACCGGTGCCGCCGCCGATCATCGTCGTCACGCCGGAAACCAGCGCCTCCTGGGCCTGCTGTGGGCAGATCCAGTGAATATGCGTATCTACGCCGCCCGCAGTGACGATCTTGCCTTCCCCGGCGATGACTTCAGTTCCCACGCCTATCGGGATCGTGACGTTGGGCTGAATATCGGGATTACCCGCTTTGCCGATGGCGAAGATCCTGCCGGCTTTGATACCGATATCCGCTTTCACGATCCCCCAGTGATCGACGATTAGTGCGTTGGTAATCACCAGATCCACACACGCTTGCGCGCGCATTTGGCCCTGGCCCATGCCGTCGCGGATCACTTTTCCGCCGCCAAATTTGACCTCTTCGCCGTAAGTGGTGAAGTCTTTTTCCACCTCGATCCACAGGTCGGTATCCGCCAGGCGCACTTTATCGCCGGTGGTTGGGCCAAACATGTCGGCATACGCTTGCCGGGAAATTTCACTCATTATCTGCCTCCAGCGCGCCCATCACTTCGCTGCGAAAGCCCACGATCCTTTGTGCGCCGGCTACATGCACCAGTTCGACTTCGCGTTTTTGCCCCGGCTCAAAACGTACCGCTGTGCCCGCCGCAATGTTCAGACGAAAGCCACGTGCGGCCAGCCTGTCAAAATGTAGCGCCGGGTTCACCTCGTAAAAGTGATAGTGCGATCCCACCTGGATGGGTCTGTCGCCATGATTTTCCACCACGATCGTGCAGGTCTCCCGTCCCTGATTGAGCGCGATATTGCCTTTTGCGATCTGATATTCACCTGGGATCATTGCCGCTCCTTAGACGATCGGATTGTGGACGGTGACCAGCTTCGAACCGTCCGGAAAGGTGGCTTCAACCTGAATATCCGGGATCATTTCCGGCACGCCTTCCATCACCTGATCGCGGCGCAGGACGTGACGCCCGTCCTCCATCAGCGCGGCCACGGTTTGCCCGTCGCGTGCCCCTTCCATGATGAAAGCGCTAATCAGCGCCACCGATTCCGGGTAGTTCAGCTTAAGCCCGCGGGCCAGGCGACGTTCCGCCACCAGCGCGGCGGTAAACAGCAACAGCTTGTCTTTTTCTCTGGGGGTCAGTTCCATAAGGATTCTCTTAGGTTTGCCAGATTCGCGGTAGTACGGGCGCTTTGTGCGTCAGCAGCGGGCGCAGAAATTGCCAGATGTCACGCATAACGCGCTGAACAACCAGGTTGTCGTCGGCAAGAAAGCGAATTGTCAGCAGCGAGTCGTTAAGCGTTGCCCCGGCGTAATCGCCAAGTGACGTAAGCCGCTCGCGGGTGCCCTCCAGCATGAGTTCGCTGGCCGGATAACACAGTAACGTGCCGACCCAGGGAAAGTGCGCGACGCCGCTCAGATTCCCCTCTCGCAATTGCAAGCGTTCTATCAGCAGCGGCTGCCCATCCCGCCACACTTCCAGACGGTTTTGCAGCGTGCCGTGGCTGAAGACTTCCTGCATAACCGGTCGCCCAAGACACAGCAGATCCCAGGCCAGCAGGTGGCTTGCGGATGTCAGATGAAAGACGGTCTGAATAGCGGCGTTGGCACCGGGAAAGAGGATCGTATCCTGCGGCAGCCACTCCAGCGTGGCGTGTGAGGCAAGCGTGAAATGCTGGCGCAACAATGCCTGTGGTCCGCGGCTGCGATAAAATTTTCCCGCGCCTGGCTGGGTGATTAACGCGTGGCTGTTTTCGTCGAGCGTTACGGCGATATGGAGCTCATCCCCGCCGACGATCCCCGCCGGTGGATGAAGCAAATAGAGATGGCAAACGTCCTCTTCCGGGTAAAACGGGCGCTGAACCGTCAATGGACCCTGATGGCGCGCCGAGACGAGCACCGTTTTGTGCCCGGTGCGGGTAAAATGCAGATCCAGTTCGGCCTGCCAGCCCCGTGTGAGTGTCTCGTGCGCAACCGTGTCCAGAGCGTTTCCCTTATCAGCATGAGGGTGTTTGCATACAAAAAAGTATGCCTCAGCGCATCGGGAAATCGATCATATGAGAAGCTTATGGATAAAGGGGCGGCAATACGCCGCCCCACCAGAGTCTTACAGTAAAACGAGGGGCATCCAGACCAGACCGGTAATCACCAGCAGCACGAGGAAAATCAGGCCAAAAATAGCACCGAGTCGCCAGTAATCCGCCGTTGGCAAATAGCCGCTGCCATAGTAGATAGGGCTGGGACCGGTGGCGTACGGGGTCAGAATGCTTCCGAGGCCAATGGCTGCGCCGACCATCAGGCAGAAGACCGGAAGCGGGATTTCCGGCATTGCCAGCGCGGCGGCAATCATCATCGGCGCCAGGGCGGAGGTATACGCCGTGGCGCTGGCAAAGAAGTAGCGCAGCAGATAGAAAACCACGATCAGCGCCACCATCACCATCATTGGCGAATAGCCGCTCAGCCCGTTTGCCAGCAGCTTGCCAAACCAGGTAATAAAACCGGTGTTATTGAGCCCGGTGGCCAGCGTGATCAGCGAGGCCAGCCAGAAAAAGACGTTCCACGCGGCTTTATTGCTGATAATGTCATCCCAGCTAATGATGCGCTGTACCAGCATCAACGCCACCACGCTGTATCCGACCATCGCAGCGTCAATGTAATCGCCGCCGAAGATCCACAGCACCAGCGCGCCGACCATCAGCACCAGCATCTTTTTCTCGCGAGCGCAGAGCGGTCCCATCGCTTTTAGCTCCGCATCCGCCCAGCGCGGAACCTGATCGCCGGATTTCAGCACTGGTGGATACAACACGTACGCCAGCCAGGGCACAATCAGCACCAGTAAAATGCTCAGCGGCAGCATGCCTAAGAACCAGTCGCCCCAGCTCAGCGCCGTGTGGGAGGCTCCTTTCATCAGGCCGATCAACAGCAGGTTCGGTGCCATCGCCGTTAAGAAAATAGCGCTGGTAACGCAGTCGGCGACAATGCCCATCCACATGATATATGAGCCAATGGAGCGTGAACTGGCGCTATTGGGCTGTGAGTTATACAGCGGCGGCAGGTTGCGGATAATCGGGTAGATTATTCCGGCTCCGCGCGCGGAGTTGGAAGGCGTGACGGGGGCGAGGATAAGCTCAGAGAACATCACCGCATAGCCGAGAAACAGCGTCCGGTGCCCCATCTTTTTCACCAGCATCAGCGCGATACGCCGCCCAAGCCCGGTTTTCTCATAGCCGGTACCAAACATAAAGGCCGCGAAGATCAGCCAGATGACCGAGTTTGAAAAGCCAGATACCGCCCACGACAGCGATTTGGCGGTAAATTTAAAACCGTCCTGCGCGAGTTGCTCCGGGCTGAACAGCAGCCATGGCGAAAGGACGGCGATGATCGAAATACCAATCATCGCCACCACCGCGCCCGGTACAGGTTCCAGAATAAGCCCGACAATCACACCGGTAAAGACGGCAAAATAGAGCCAGGTGTGGCTCTCGAGACCGGTGGGAACGGGCAGAACAGCAATAATGGCGATGACCACCAGCGGAGCCAGGTATCGCCACCAACCAGCTAAAGGTGCCATTGTTGTATCCCTACGAAAGGGGAGAGGCGCAGCGCCTCTCCGGGAGGGTTATTTGATGTAGTGCACGTGCTCGCAGATTTCATCGACGATAGGATCGCGACGTTCAGCGAACAGTTTTTTGTTTTCGGCGATCAGGTTGTTACCGTGGGTATCGATGGAAACGATCAGCGGGCCGAACTCTTTTACCCGACACACCCACAGGGACTCCGGCATGCCGAGTTCCGTCCAGTGCACTTCTTCGATCTCCTCAACCTGGGTTGCCGCCACGACCGCACAGCCTGCCGGGAAGATGACGTGTAGCGCTTTAAACTGCTTGCAGCCTTCTTCTGTCAGCGGTCCCATGCCGCCCTTGCCGACCACCAGCTTGACGCCAGTCTGTTCGATAAAGTCTTTCTCAAACGCTTCCATACGCATGCTGGTGGTTGGGCCGACGGAGACCATCTCCCATTTCTCACCGTTCTTACGTACGATTGGGCCTGCGTGGAAAATGGCTTTGCCGTTCAGGTCATAAGGAATCGGGCGCTTCAGTTCGATCAGGCGACGGTGGCAAACGTCACGGCAGGTCACCAGCGTACCCGTCAGGTAAATAACATCGCCAACGCGAATGTCTGCCAGATCTTCGGCTTTGATCGGGGTTGTGAGGATCTTTTTCATAACGCGCTCCGGGTGTGAGACAGGTTTTCGAAGGAGAGGTCTGCATGAACCAACAGCGTGCCGCGGCGGTGCGCCCAGCAGCCGGTAGAGACGGCAACGCCGATAGTCGACGGATGGCGTGCGGCGGATTCGATATGCACGCCCATTACCGAGCTATTCCCGGTCAACCCTTGTGGACCAATACCCAGACGGTTAAGCCCTTCTTCCAGACGCAGTTCCAGTTCGGCCGCTTTCGGATTCGGATGACGTGATCCGATAGGGCGCAGCACCGCTTTACGAGATAGAACAGCGGCGGTTTCTACAGAGGTGGCAATACCTACGCCCACCAGCACCGGCGGACAGGCGTTGACTGCCAGCGTGGAGATATTTTCGAAGACAAATTTCACCACGCCTTCGTAACCTTCAGAAGGCATTAACACTTTCGAGCGTCCCGGCAGCGTACAGCCGCCGCCTGCCATGTAGACTTCGATTTCCGCGTCATCATTATCAGGAATGATGTCCCAGGTGACCCACGGCACACCGGTACCGGTATTTTTGCCGGTATTCACTTCATCAAAAATCTCGACAGCGTTATGGCGCAACGGCGCTTTTACCGTGGCGTCTTCAACGGCCTGCTTCAGGATGCTTTGCAGTTCGCCGAGGAGTGGAAAACGGGAACCAACCTTCACAAAAAACATAATCTCGCCGGTGTCCTGACAGGCAGGACGGTTCAGGTCGATAGCCTTCTGCATGTTGTCAAACATGGTGTGGTAGATGATTTTACCCATCGGCGAGGTTTCGCCTTCACGCAGCTGCTTTAATTTATCCACGACGTCGTCGGGCATGCGGGTAGAAATCATGGCGGTAAAGTCCGCGACAATGTTCGTCAGCGTAGTTATCGCATTTTGGTTATTTTGATTGCTCATCTTGTTAACTCCAGTTCTTTTGTTTGTCTGGAAATAAATTCTCCGTCACAAACTACCATTAAAAGTGTGGTTTTATATTATTTGCCACTGTGAATATCCAATTAACAGTTCGTGAATGATGTCCGGATAAGACAATAAAAATTGCGCAAAGGCAGGGTTTAATACGCATGAGGGAATTACACTGCGGTTAACAACATTACGGATCTACCGATCATGCTGAACACGTATCCCCTGGCGAAAGACCTGCAGGTGCTGGTCGAAATTGTGCGTAGCGGCAGCTTCAGCGCCGCCGCAGCGACGCTTGGCCAAACGCCGGCGTTTGTGACGAAACGCATTCAGATCCTTGAGGCCACGCTGGGAGCGACGCTGCTAAGCCGCTCTGCGCGCGGTGTGGCATTAACGGAGAGTGGTCAACGTTGCTATGAACATGCGCAGGCTATTCTTGCGGGCTATCAGCATCTGGTCGATGACGTCACGCAGCTCAAAACACGCCCGGCAGGGATGATTCGTATCGGCTGTAGCTTTGGTTTTGGGCGCAGTTATATTGCACCGGCAATTACCGAATTGATGCATAGCTATCCTGAATTACAGGTGCATTTTGAACTTTACGATCGGCAAATTGATTTGGCACAGGATAATATTGATTTGGATATTCGTATTAATGACGAAATTCCTGATTATTATATTGCGCATTTGTTAACGAAAAACAGAAGAATATTATGTGCAGCACCGATGTATTTACAAAAATACGGCAAACCGATGACGCTACAGGAATTAAGCCGGCATGATTGTCTGGTTACCAAAGAACGCGATATGACTCACGGGGTGTGGGACCTGGATAACGGCAAGGAGAAAAAGTCGATCAAGGTAGCGGGTCATCTTTCCTCTAACAGCGGTGAGATTGTGCTGCAGTGGGCGCTTCAGGGGAAAGGGATTATGCTGCGTTCCGAATGGGACCTGCAGCCGTTTCTGGCAAGCGGTGAACTGGTGCGTGTGCTGCCGGACTATGCGCAAAGCGCCAATATCTGGGCGGTTTATCAGGAGCCGCTGTATCGCAGCGTGAAGCTGCGCGTGTGCGTGGAGTTTCTGGCGACGTGGTGTCAGAACCGTTTAGGCAAACCGGTGGAGGGGTATCACATCCCTCAAGCCGGATAAGACGCCGTCGCGTCGCTATCCGACATCGAAATCACTCGGGATCTCTTTCGCGCTTTTTCTTCAGCTTGGTCCAGATCTTTGGTTCCTGACGACGCCACAGACGCTGAATGTTGTCATGGTGACGTAGCAGAATTAAGCACGACAGCATAGACACCGGGAACGTGAACTGGGGATTGAACCACCAGACGTAGAAGGGGGCGATCAGCGCGCTGACGATAGCGCCTAACGACGAATAGCCGCTTAATAAGACGGTCAGCAGCCAGGTTCCGGCCATCACGCCGGTTAAGTCCCAACCAATCGGCGCAATTGCGCCAAAGGCGGTGGCAACGCCTTTCCCACCTTTAAAGCCGAAGAATACTGGCCAGATGTGTCCCATACAGGCGGCGATCGCGATCAATCCCAGCCAGAAGGGGCTGACGCCTAGCGCATAGGCACCCCAGACGGGTAACATACCTTTCAGGACGTCGAAAATTAGTACCGCGACGGCGGCTCCCTTGCCACCAATGCGCAATACGTTCGTCGCGCCCGGATTCCCAGAGCCGCTGTCGCGCGGGTCCGGCAATCCAGCAAGGCGGCATACCAGAATAGCACTGGAAATTGAGCCACAGAGGTACGCGAAGATAATCATTCCAGGCGCGATTGCACTCATAAGCTGTTCCGTTTTGAAAATGTCGTGTAAAACGCTACTTCTGTGGATAATACGCATATTTCGCCGGAAGTGGTATCCGGGTTAGCCAAAAAGCAGGCAGGTCGTGATGGATATTGTATTTATAGAGCAACTTTCTGTAATCACCACTATTGGTGTTTACGACTGGGAACAAACGATCGAGCAACGATTGGTGTTCGATATCGAAATGGCGTGGGATAACCGCAAATCGGCTAAAAGCGATGATGTGGCTGATTGCCTGAGCTATGCTGATATTGCTCAAACGGTTGTTAATCATGTGGAAGGTGGGCGTTTTGCGTTGGTAGAACGCGTGGCGGAAGAGGTGGCGGAGCTGCTGCTTAGCCGCTTTAATTCTCCCTGGGTACGGATCAAACTCAGTAAACCTGGCGCGGTAGCCCGTGCGGCGAACGTCGGGGTTATCATTGAGCGTGGCAATAATCTGAAAGAAAATAATTAATTTAATAATTTCTAAAACAAACGGGTATAAAAGGGTCCTTTCGTCGGCTCTTTTTTGCCGTGGTTTCTCTATCTAGGGGTTTATTAATGAGTGATATGCACTCGCTGCTGGTGGCGGCAATTTTGGGTGTGGTCGAAGGGTTGACGGAATTTTTACCCGTTTCCAGTACCGGCCATATGATTATTGTTGGCCACCTGCTGGGTTTTGAGGGTGACACCGCAAAAACTTTCGAGGTGGTAATCCAGCTAGGTTCTATTCTGGCAGTCGTGGTGATGTTCTGGCGACGTCTGTTTAGTTTGATTGGTATTCACTTCGGCAAAGCCCCGCATGAAGGTACTGGCAAAGGTCGACTGACGCTGGGACATATTCTGTTGGGGATGATCCCAGCCGTGGTGCTGGGGCTGATATTCCACGACACCATCAAATCGCTGTTTAACCCGATCAACGTGATGTATGCGCTGGTGGTAGGGGGCGTGCTGCTGATTGCCGCAGAATGCCTGAAGCCGAAAGAGCCGCGTGCGCCGGGTCTGGATGATATGACCTATAGGCAGGCGTTTATGATCGGCTGTTTCCAGTGTCTGGCCCTGTGGCCGGGCTTTTCTCGCTCCGGGGCGACGATTTCTGGCGGTATGCTGATGGGCGTGAGCCGTTACGCGGCGTCTGAGTTTTCTTTCCTGCTGGCCGTGCCGATGATGATGGGTGCAACGGCGCTGGATCTCTACAAGAGCTGGTCGTTTCTCAGCGCATCAGATATCCCGATGTTTGCCGTCGGTTTCGTGACGGCGTTTATCGTGGCGCTGGTAGCGATCAAAACCTTCCTGCAGCTGATTAAGCGTATCTCGTTCATTCCGTTTGCGATTTATCGCTTTGTTGTAGCGGCTGCCGTTTGCGTCGTGTTCTTCTGATGACTTACCGTGGTGCCGGATGGCGGCGTTCCGCCTTATCCGGCCTACGGGTTATATCCGTTTAGGTGGTGGGTTTAGGGCAACGCTGCTCCTTCCAACATGCCACTGCCGCGATGCGACGCCGGGTCAGCTCCTCGCGAATAGCCTGACCTTTGAATCCCGCCTCAACGACGTCTTTCGTTGGCACCGCCTGCGCAACCCGCCAGGCTTCGCGCAACAGTCTGCCTTGCGGGTAATCCGCCGCTTCAAAACCGGTTCGCCCGCGTACGTCGGCCTCGCTGGTCAGGGCGATTTGCTCCACGCGCTGCGGTTTACGCCAGGCATCGATGGAATCAAACAGCTTAACGATGGTTTTTGGCTGCAGGATCGGGAAGGTATGAATGAGGTCGTGAAACTCGGCCACCAGTTTGGCTAAATCACGGATGTCATTCGGCACGCGCAGGCGCAGACACAGTTGCTCGACCAGCTTAACGCCAGCCGGACCGTGGCCGTGGTGGCGCGGCCACAGCGCTTTTGGCGTCAACGCCTTGCCAAGATCGTGGCACAGCGTGGCGAAACGCACGTCGACCTCCGGACTTAACATGGCTGCCATCGACAGCGTCATCAACGTGTGAATACCGGTATCGATTTCCGGGTGCCACTGAGCGGGCGCGGGAACGCCGAACAGAGCATCCACTTCCGGAAACAGAACGCGCAGTGCGCCGCAGTCGCGCAGGACCTGAAAAAATACCTGTGGGTTGCGGGTGGTTAATGCGCCTTCTGTTTCTTTCCACACCCGCTCTGGCGTCAGGTGTTCCAGTTCGCCAGCGTCGTTCATGTCGCGCATCAGCGTCATGGTTTCGTCAGCGATACGAAAGCCGAGGTGCGCATAGCGGGCAGCAAAGCGCGCCACGCGCAGCACGCGCAGCGGATCTTCGCTAAAGGCAGGAGAAACATGGCGCAGCAGACGCCTTTCCAGATCGTCGCGTCCGTTATACGGATCGATAATCTCTCCATCGTCATCGCGGGCGATTGCGTTGATAGTCAGGTCGCGCCGCTGAAGATCGGCCTCCAGGGTTACATCCGGCGCGGCGTAGCAGGTGAACCCGGTATACCCCGAACCGGATTTACGTTCGGTACGCGCCAGCGCATACTCTTCCCGGGTTTGCGGATGCAGAAACACGGGAAAATCGCGGCCTACCTGCTGGTAGCCCGCGTCGAGCATCTCTTGCGGCGTGGCGCCGACAACAACCCAATCTTTATCTTTAATCGGTAGCCCTAATAACGCATCCCGAACAGCACCACCGACCAGATAAATCTTCACGCCACTTTCCTTTTGAAATTATGATCTCTTAATCATATGTCAGTGTGGCGGAGAAGGCGATTCAGTTCATCCAGCGATCTTTGCGTTTACGGCTTGGGATCATGTGTGGCAGAACCAGACCGAGCAGCAGACCAAGACCCAGTACGCCGCCGCCGTACATGAACCACTGCATAATGATGGTGCGCTGTTTGTCATCAAGCTGAAGGTTGGCTGCGCTGACCTTCTTTTGCGCCACAATAAGCTCGTTCTTCAGCTTCTGGTTTTCTTGTTTCAGACCGTCGATCACGCTGTCGCTTTGCGATACTTTTTGCTGCATATCGGCGGTGCGCTGATTCCACGTGGTATCGATATTATTGAGCTTATCGGTCAAGGTCTTAACCTGGTTTTCCAGATCGGGAACGCGGGTACGCAGGCTCGGCGTACTGTTCAGCTCTTTCAGCGGGATCCAGGCGGTACGACCGGTGCTGTCTTTCACCTGGCCGTAGTTAGTGTTGGCATCGGTCTGTAATAGCGTAACTTCCTCGCCGGCGTTAACCGTGCCCACGAGGCGATAATTATCTCCCGGACCGCTGCGGACCCAGGTGTTCAGTTCGTCAGAGACATAGCGCTTTTCTTCGGCATGAGAAACTGCAGTGGCGCTAAGTGCGAGTAAAGTTAATCCAATCAGGCGTAATTTTGGCATCAGGCTGTCGTTATTGTCATAGAAAGTGGAACGATAGTAGTGGCATCAGTGTCTCTACGCAAAGCATTCGACATCAATCGGAATCATCTGTGTCCTTTTAGCCACCACCCGAAACTTTTACGCCCGTCAAATTGCTCGTTGCATGGCAATTTGGCGCAAAATACTATCTACTGACCATAAAGAACGAACTTAGTTCGCAGTCAGTTTTCTCAACTGTGACATAACCCATAAGTACAAGACCATGGCCCAGGAAATCGAATTAAAATTTATCGTCAATAGTGATGCTGTAGATGCGCTACGTGAACGTCTGAATACGCTGGGGGGTGAGCATCATGCGCCCAGTCAGTTGCTGAATATCTACTACGAAACGCCGGATGCGTGGTTGCGTGGTCACGATATGGGGCTGCGTATTCGTGGTGAGAATGGTCATTACGAAATGACCATGAAAATTGCCGGACGGGTGACGGGCGGCCTGCATCAGCGGCCTGAATATAACGTTGCGCTAAACGCGCCAGAGCTGGATCTCGCTCTGTTCCCAACGGAAGTCTGGCCCGATGGCGAGCTGCCTGCTGAACTTGCCTCTCAGGTGCAGCCGCTGTTCAGCACCGATTTTTATCGTGAGAAATGGCTCCTTGATGTTGACGGCAGTCGAATTGAAATGGCTCTCGACCTTGGGGAAGTGAAAGCGGGCGAGTTTGCTGAACCTATCTGTGAGCTTGAACTTGAACTGCTAAGCGGCGATACCCGTGCGGTATTGAAGCTGGCAAACCAGCTGGTTTCGCAAGCCGGCTTACGCCAGGGCAGTCTGAGTAAAGCGGCGCGTGGCTATCATCTGGCTCAGGGGAATGCGCCGCGTGAACTCAGACCGACGCGCATTTTGAAGGTTCCGGCGAAGGCGAGCATTGAGCAAGGGCTGGAAGCGGCGCTGGAGCTGGCATTATCACAGTGGCAGTACCATGAAGAGCTGTGGGTGCGCGGCGTCAAAGGGGCGAAAGCCGAGGTGCTGGCGGCAATGGGCCTGGTGCGTCACATACTGATGCTGTTTGGCGGTAATGTGCCGCGAAAAGCGAGCGCTCACTTACGTGATTTGCTGACCCAGTCGGAAGCGGTCATGGCGTCGGATGTTTCTGCCGTTTCGGCGGTTTACAGCACGCAAACAGCAATGGCTAAACTGGCCCTGACCGAATGGCTGGTGACCAAAGGATGGCAGTCGTTCCTGGATGAGAAGGCGCAGGGCAAAATTGCCGACTCCTTTAAGCGTTTCTCAGATACTCATCTTTCGCGCCATGCCGCTGAACTGAAAACCGCTTTTGCTCAGCCGCTTGGCGATCAGTACGCCGACCAGCTTCCACGCCTGACGCGCAATATTGATAGCATGCTGATGCTGGCGGGGTACTACGACGAAAACGTTGCCTCGGAATGGATCGCCAACTGGCAGGGTCTGCGTCACGCCATTGCGGCCAATCAATATATTGAAATTGAACACTTCCGCAACGAGGCAATCGCGCTGGAACCGTTCTGGCTGCATAGCGGTAAACGATAATCAGGGTTGAGACCGGGATGCCTGATGGCGCTGCGCTTATCAGGCCTATAAGGCCATACCTTGGGCCTCAATACGCAAAGGATGTCCATAAATGAAGCAGCTCTCTTCACCGTTACAGCAGTACTGGCCGACCGTTGTGGAGCGGCTGCCAGCAGAAATATCTGAGTCCTCGCTTAGCGTGCAGGCGAAGTCAGTGCTTACATTCAGTGATTTTGTCCGCGACAGCATTATTGCCCATCCCGAATGGCTGGTAGATCTGGAAAGCGCGCCCCCTCAGGCGGATGAATGGCAACACTATGCCGACTGGTTACAGCAAGCATTGGCCGACGTCAGCGATGAAAACACGCTGATGCGCGAGCTACGCCTGTTTCGCCGTCACATCATGGTGCGTATCGCCTGGGCGCAGACGCTGTCGCTGGTGGCGGAAGAGAGTATTTTGCAGCAGTTAAGCCATCTGGCTGAAACGCTGATCGTCGCCGCGCGCGACTGGTTATACGCCGCCTGCTGTCGCGAGTGGGGAACGCCCTGTAATCCTGAAGGCGTTGCGCAGCCGCTGCTGATTTTAGGCATGGGGAAACTGGGCGGCGGCGAGCTGAATTTTTCCTCTGATATTGACCTGATTTTTGCCTGGCCGGAGCACGGCAGTACGCAGGGTGGGCGTCGCGAACTGGATAACGCGCAGTTCTTTACCCGTATGGGCCAGCGGCTCATCAAAGTGCTGGATCAGCCCACAATGGATGGGTTTGTTTATCGAGTGGATATGCGCTTACGTCCGTTTGGCGACAGCGGCCCGCTGGTGCTGAGCTTCTCCGCGCTGGAGGATTATTACCAGGAACAAGGGCGCGACTGGGAACGCTATGCGATGGTCAAAGCCCGCATTATGGGCGATTCCGATGGCACTTACGTCAGCGAGCTTCGCGCTATGCTGCGACCTTTTGTCTTCCGCCGCTATATTGATTTTAGCGTGATCCAGTCTCTGCGTAACATGAAAGGGATGATTGCCCGAGAAGTGCGCCGCCGTGGCCTGAAAGACAACATCAAGCTGGGGGCGGGCGGCATTCGTGAAATCGAATTTATCGTACAGGTATTCCAACTGATTCGCGGTGGGCGCGAGCCGTCGCTGCAATCCCGCTCGCTGTTACCGACGCTTAGCGCCATCAAGGCGCTGCACCTGCTGTCTGATACCGATGCGGAACAACTGCGAGCAGCCTATCTCTATTTACGCCGCCTCGAAAACCTGCTGCAAAGCATCAATGATGAACAGACCCAAACGCTTCCTGGCGATGAACTGAATCGCGCGCGGCTGGCGTGGGGAATGAACGTCGATGACTGGCAGCAGTTAACCGATGTGCTGGCAAATCATATGAACAACGTGCGCCGGGTATTTAACGAGCTGATTGGCGATGACGAAGCTGAAACCCAGGAAGAGTCGCTCTCAGAACAATGGCGCGAACTGTGGCAGGACGCATTACAGGAAGATGACACCACGCCGGTGCTGACGCATCTGGCTGATGACGATCGCCGGCGCGTGCTGTCTCTGATTGCTGATTTCCGCAAAGAGCTGGATAAACGCACCATTGGCCCACGCGGACGGCAGGTGTTGGATCATTTAATGCCGCATCTGCTGAGCGATGTCTGTTCGCGTGACGACGCCTCGGTACCGCTGTCGCGCATTACACCGCTGCTGGTGGGTATTGTGACCCGCACGACCTATCTGGAGCTGCTGAGCGAATTCCCCGGAGCGCTGAAGCACCTGATTTCGCTCTGTGCCGCCTCGCCGATGATCGCCAGCCAGCTGGCGCGGTATCCGCTGTTGCTCGATGAACTGCTGGATCCGAACACCCTGTATCAACCCACCGCGACGGACGCCTACCGTGATGAGTTACGCCAGTATTTGCTGCGCGTGCCGGAAGATGACGAAGAGCAGCAACTGGAAGCGCTGCGGCAGTTTAAGCAAACGCAGTTGTTGCGTATTGCCGCGGCTGATATCGCCGGAACGCTGCCGGTGATGAAGGTAAGCGATCACCTAACCTGGCTGGCGGAAGCTATTATTGATGCGGTAGTCCAGCAAGCGTGGATGCAGATGGTTGCTCGCTACGGGCAACCCACTCATCTTAGCGAACGCGAGGGGCGCGGTTTTGCCGTCGTCGGTTATGGCAAGCTGGGCGGCTGGGAGTTGGGATACAGCTCGGATCTCGATTTGATCTTCCTGCATGACTGTCCGATGGACGTGATGACGGACGGTGAGCGTGAGATTGACGGGCGACAGTTCTATCTGCGTTTGTCGCAGCGCATTATGCACCTTTTCAGCACCCGTACCTCGTCCGGTATTTTGTACGAAGTGGATGCGCGCCTGCGTCCGTCTGGCGCGGCGGGAATGCTGGTGACATCAACCGACGCCTTCGCCGATTACCAGCGCAACGAAGCCTGGACATGGGAACATCAGGCGCTGGTACGTGCGCGCGTGGTATACGGCGACCCGCGGTTGACCTCTCAGTTCGATGCGATTCGTCGCGATATCATGACCCTCGTTCGCGATGGCAAAACCTTGCAGACCGACGTGCGCGAAATGCGTGAGAAAATGCGTGCCCATTTGGGCAATAAGTATCGCGATCGTTTTGATATTAAAGCGGATGAAGGCGGTATCACCGACATTGAGTTTATTACGCAATATCTGGTGTTGCGCTATGCGCATGAAAAACCGAAGCTGACGCGCTGGTCGGATAACGTGCGCATTCTGGAGTTACTGGCGCAAAACGACATTATGGATGAGCAGGAAGCGCTGGCGCTTACCCGTGCTTATACGACGCTGCGCGATGAACTTCACCATCTTGCGTTGCAGGAACTTCCGGGCCATGTGGCGCCGGAGCACTTCGACGCTGAACGTACGCTGGTGCGTGACAGCTGGCAGAAGTGGCTGGTTGCTGAGTGAAGTGTGCTATTATCGCGCGCAAATTTTAAGACCCTCAGAGAATCTCTCAGGAGACAGGAATGAAAGTAACGCTGCCAGAGTTTGAACGTGCAGGAGTCATGGTTGTCGGTGATGTGATGCTGGATCGCTACTGGTACGGTCCAACCAGCCGTATTTCACCTGAAGCGCCGGTTCCGGTGGTGAAGGTTGATACCATCGAAGAACGTCCCGGTGGCGCAGCAAACGTGGCGATGAACATTGCCTCTCTGGGAGCGAATTCGCGTCTGGTGGGCCTGACCGGTATTGACGACGCGGCGCGTGCGCTGAGCAAAACGCTGGCGGATGTGAACGTAAAATGCGATTTCGTGTCCGTGCCGACCCATCCAACGATCACCAAACTGCGCGTGCTTTCCCGCAACCAGCAGCTGATTCGCCTGGATTTCGAAGAAGGTTTTGAAGGTGTGGATCCGCAGCCGCTGCACGAGCGTATTAACCAGGCGCTGGGGTCTATCGGCGCACTGGTACTCTCCGACTATGCCAAAGGCGCGCTGGCAAGCGTGCAGCAGATGATTGCGCTGGCGCGGAAGGCTGGGGTGCCGGTGCTTATCGATCCTAAAGGGACCGATTTTGAACGCTACCGTGGCGCAACGCTGCTGACGCCGAACCTGTCTGAGTTTGAAGCGGTAGCGGGCAAGTGCAAAAGCGAAGATGAACTGGTTGAGCGCGGCATGAAAGTGATTGCGGATTTTGACCTTTCCGCACTGCTGATCACGCGCTCCGAACAGGGGATGACGCTGCTGCAACCGGGCAAATCGCCGCTGCATATGCCGACGCAGGCGCAGGAAGTGTATGACGTGACCGGTGCGGGCGATACGGTTATTGGCGTGCTGGCGGCGACGCTGGCGGCGGGTAACACCCTGGAAGAAGCGTGCTATTTTGCTAACGCCGCAGCAGGCGTAGTCGTCGGTAAGCTGGGGACCTCCACCGTTTCTCCTATTGAACTGGAAAACGCCGTGCGCGGTCGGGCCGATACTGGCTTTGGCGTGATGAGCGAATCTGAGCTGAAACAGGCCGTTGCCAGCGCCCGCAAGCGCGGTGAGAAAGTGGTGATGACCAACGGCGTGTTCGACATCCTGCATGCGGGCCACGTTTCCTATCTGGCGAATGCGCGCAAGCTGGGCGATCGCCTGATCGTAGCGGTAAACAGCGATGCTTCGACCAAACGTCTGAAAGGCGAATCTCGCCCGGTCAATCCGCTGGAACAGCGTATGATCGTGCTGGGCGCGCTGGAGTCCGTCGACTGGGTGGTTTCTTTTGAAGAAGATACGCCGCAGCGTCTGATTGCCGGCATCCTGCCGGATCTGCTGGTCAAAGGCGGCGACTATAAGCCGGAAGATATTGCGGGCAGCGAAGAGGTGTGGGCGAACGGCGGTGAAGTGCTGGTGCTGAACTTCGAAGATGGCTGCTCAACGACCAATATCATCAAGAAGATCCAGAAAGACAGCGATAAGTAACACCTGGAAAGTTTGCCGGATGGCGGATAAAACGCGTCAGCGTTGCCATCCGGCAATTCTATATCTTATTCTTCAGTCGTTTTCTCAACAGGCTGTGGGCTGTTTTTCAGCGGATCGGCCAGCGCCGACAGCGAACCGCCGGACAAACCAATTTCATTTAACAGCGAGTCAATCAGCGGCGCTTGTGTACGATAGGCAAGAGCTGCGGATAATGCTTGCTCCGCCAGATTCCCACCGTTTACGTTACCTGCGGTCACTTCACCGACTGCACCGCCGCGATTGAGACCATCAACCTGAATAATCTTGATCCCATCGATAGACTTCATTGGCTCAACGGATTTCTCAATGACTGCTGGCAGGGACTGCAGCAGGGCCAGCTTAAATTTCAGACTGGTCTGTTCGTCGGAAAGCACGTTGATGGCATCGTTCAGCGCGCGTTGTGCTTCTGCTTCCGCCAGACCTTTTTTCCGCGTGGCTTCAGCCAGTTCAACAATCGCGGCGGCCTGTAATTCTGCCGCTTCTTTCTCCGCTTTCGCACGTACGGTTAGCTCAACGGCCTGTGTTTCCGCATCCTGCGCGGCGGCAATCAACGCCACCTGTTTGGCACGATCCGCTTCTGCAGTCTGACGGGTGGTTTCTACGTTTTGCTGGGCGCGAACCGCTTCGGCCAGCGCATCGTTAGCGCGTGCTTCAGCCTGAGACTGCTGTTCGGACTTGGCGGCAATAGCGATGGACTTGGTCTGGTTGGCGATCTCCGTTGCCTGCTGCTGTTCGATCTCTTTGATGCGAACTTCACGCTCGGCCTCGACTTTTCTTGAACGCACCGCCTGTTCGCGCTCGATTTCTGTTTCCTGAATCTGGCGTTCAGCAAGGATACGCGTCTGTTCAGCTTCACGATGACGTTCGGCTTCAAAGGCGGCAATTTTGGCGTTTTGCTCGGCCGTGCGGGTTTTCACCTGCTGCTCCTGCTCGAGCGTCATGAAGGCTTCCTGCTGTTCGATCTCCAGCTTGCGCGACAGCGCATCACGGTTTTTCTCTCGAACGGCAACTTCTACGTCCTGCTCGACTTCGTTACGTTCGCGACGACGACGTTCCGTTTCCTGGGTCAGTTTGGTCAGACCCTCGGCATCAAAGGCGTTATTGGGGTTGAAATGCACTTTTTCGGTCTGGTTAAAGTTGGTGAGTGAAACGCTCTCCAGTTCCAGGCCGTTTTTGGACAGGTCTTCCGCGACGGTATTTTGTACGCCCTGAACGAAGTTTTCACGCGTATCCTGCAGTTCATGCATGGTCATCTGCGACGCAGTGGCACGCAGGGCATCGACAAACTTATCTTCTATTAGCACACGTAAATCCTCTGGTGACAGCGTACGCTGTCCCAGCGTCTGTGCGGCGGTAGCAATACCTTCCACAGACGGTTTTACACGCACGAAAAAGGCGACGACGACATCCACGCGCATACGGTCTTTGGTGATGAGACTGTCGACAGTTGAACGGCTCACCTCAAGTTTGAGGGTGTTCATGTTGATAGGAATAATTTCGTGGAAGATAGGCATGACAATTGCGCCGCCGCTCATCACCACTTTTTGCCCGCCAAGGCCGGTACGCACAAACGCCTGTTCAGCAGACGCGCGGCGATACAGGCGGGCAAAAATAATCCCGATAATTACTAAGACGATCACCGCGACAATGGCGGTAAACATCCATGAAGGTAACATGCCTAAAACATCATCCATCTATAAGGTCCCTCTGTATAAAATTATAAAACAGTCGGCCAGGGGTTTAGCTCGGCCAGGTAACGCGTTGCAGAGAGTCGGCAAATAATCAGCACCTTGTCTCCTTTTTTGAATTCTTTGCCCGCCTCAGGCTCCAGCAGCACATAGTGGGTCTGCCCAAACTTGTCGGTAAATTTGCCTTCGCATGGGGTTCCGGCACTCGCAGAATGGCCGGTAATAATTGCCATGCTGCCGATAAACTCATCTTCAGCGAGGGCGGTGGTTTCATCCCGTGGCAGCCAGGGGGCGATAATTTTCCCGCTGTAATGCACGGCGAAGACCGCAAAAATAAAGCTCACCGGCGCCAGCAGCAGATTGCTGAGCGGTGCTTGCCACAGCGTGACCCAGCCATGCTGAAGGAGGATACCGAAGAGTCCAAAGAAGCCTGCGAGTAAGCACAGTACGATCAGCGCCGGGATCCGCCCGATATTGAGATAGTGAAGCGCCTGGCCGATATTGCCGGAGGTCAGGGCATCGTAATGTTCGAGGTGAGCATCAAGCGCACCTGAAAGAAAATGGCCAAAAATCAGAGAGATGATTTCCAGTAGGCCAATCAGCAGTACAAATGAAATAGCAAACAGGTAGGGGCTGTTGTAATCCGTGAATAATACCAAGTTGTTTCCTCCTGTTACTGCGTTCCCTGTCAGTATCAAAAGTAATGGTTTTACCCCTTACTTTTACATGTCGTTACAATAACATGCGTCACCCTGACCTTAAATCCGAAAAGGGGGTCATCCCCCTCTTAGATTTCGTAGGAAACTGTGAAGCAGGCGGTTTTTTTGCGCACAATATGTACAGAATAACTTCGTATCCAGGGAAATACTGAAATTAGAAAAAGCATATGGCCTTAGCAGATATTCAATAACTGGAGGGTATGCTCATGAACAGCAATATGTATTCAATGAACAATTTCGATTTCCTGGCCCGTAGTTTTGCCAGGATGCAGGCTGAGGGCCATCCCGTTGATATCCAGGCGATAACTGGGAACATGGATGAAGAACATCGTAGCTGGTTTTGCAAACGCTATGCGCTGTACTGCCAGCAGGCTACAGAGGCCAGGAAGCTAGAACTGGAACACTAACAGAAAAACGGGCCTTGCGGCCCGTTGTCGTTTTACTCTTGCGGATCGACTGGCGGGATCGCGGGGGCAGGCTTAACTTCTGCCGTTTTTTCACGCGACTCCAGCTCAGTCAGACGTTGCTCAAGCAGTGCCAGTTTTTCACGGGTACGCAGCAAAACCTGAGTCTGTACATCAAACTCTTCACGGCTTACCAGATCCAGACGGGTTAGCTGTGACTGCAGCGTTTGACGAATTTTCTTCTCGACGTCTTCGCCAAACTCGCGGATCCCTTTCGGCATCGACTCGTGAACCTGACGAGCAATCTGCTCAATTTTTTTCGGGTCAATCATTGTGGTTTCCCTGAACTGGTACGTGTTGCTGCCTATTGTAGTGCGAACTGGCACAGGCATAAACCAGAATTGTGTGAAGCTAAGACGAGCAAAGGCGTTGATGAAGGTAATCAATAGCGTTATAGTTAACCCGCTTATTCTCAGGGCGGGGCGAAATTCCCCACCGGCGGTAAATCAACGAATGTTGAAAGCCCGCGAGCGCTTTTTGTTACGGCAAAAAGGTCAGCAGATCCGGTGTAATTCCGGGGCCGACGGTTAGAGTCCGGATGGGAGAGAGTAACGATCCAGTCGGGCATGGACCCGCTCACGTTATTTTTTTGCCGCTTAGACGGTACTCCTAAGACTGCCCTGATTCTGGTAACCATAATTTTAGTGAGGTTTTTTTACCATGAATCAGACGCTACTTTCCTCTTTTGGTACGCCTTTCGAACGTGTTGAACATGCGCTGTCTGCGCTGCGTGAAGGACGCGGTGTAATGGTGCTTGACGACGAAGATCGTGAAAACGAAGGCGATATGATTTTCCCGGCAGAAACAATGACCGTTGAACAGATGGCGCTGACCATCCGCCACGGCAGCGGTATTGTATGCCTGTGCATCACTGAAGACCGACGCAAACAGCTCGATCTGCCAATGATGGTGGAAAATAACACCAGCGCCTACGGTACCGGTTTTACCGTGACCATTGAAGCAGCAGAGGGCGTGACCACCGGTGTTTCCGCTGCGGACCGTGTGACTACGGTGCGTGCGGCAATTAAGGATGGCGCCAAACCTTCCGATCTTAACCGTCCGGGGCACGTTTTCCCGCTGCGTGCTCAGGCAGGCGGCGTGTTGACCCGCGGTGGTCATACTGAAGCAACCATCGACCTGATGACGCTGGCAGGGTTTAAACCGGCAGGCGTGCTGTGCGAACTGACCAACGACGATGGCACCATGGCGCGTGCGCCAGAATGCATCGAATTTGCCGGCAAGCATAATATGGCGGTGGTTACTATCGAAGATCTGGTGGCCTACCGTCAGGCGCATGAGCGCAAAGCCAGCTAATCGCAAGACGAACGGGTAAAACGCAAAAAGCCGATGCAATGTCATCGGCTTTTTTGCGCTTAGTTGTAGTTAATTTTAAATAATACCACCGTTTCGAAAGGGCCGGTCTTTACGGTATCGCCAGTCACCTGACTTAATTCAGCCTGATAACTTTTCTCTCTGGTCAGTAATTCTGTATCGAATTCGGCATACTCAGAGTAGGCGTTATAGGTTGAGAGCGTATTATCTTCCGTATTGCGTATTTTTAATTGTAAACCATTGCCGATTCTTAAGGATGTGTCATTTTCTGCCAATTCTTCTGTGGTATAGAATGATGATGAAACCTTAAACGTATCGGTACATCCACTGTCAGAATTCAGATTCTTGGTTGTTTTAATCGAGAACGCTTTTGTCAGCGTTTTGGCGTTAATCTCCATATTATTGAAGGTACCAAAATCAATAGTCTGATTTTCCGGGAAAATATTGAATTTAACGCTACAGTCCAGCACGCGAATTTGATCTAAGCCGGTGACGTGATATTTCAGGTTCGAGGCATCCGGGCTGACGTTAATCCCACCAACACCATCAAACTGCACCAGAATATAATCACCGATGCTACTGGCGTAGTCGTGGGGGGGCATCGAAATCACTTTTACGTACAGGCGCATGCGGGCAATAAACGTTCTTGAATAGTGCGTATCTTCTGCATTACCTGAACAGAGATAATGTTCCCAACCACTGGCTTTGATTTGCGCGGCGGTATAGATCTTAAGCTTCTGATTATCAATGCACTGATGTGTATCAATACTCACTGCGCCTTGCGTGGCGTCATAATCAACGCCTTCATAGGTGACGCCCAGTTGATAATAGGTATCGTTGACTGAGGTGTAGGGATTGACCCATGCGTAGACGTTTTCGCTGCTATAAGCATTTTCGGAGGTTGCGTTATCGCAGTAGACGGGGATTTTTATATCGTTGCTTTCCCAGATTTTGTCCCCGGGTTTGGCGTTGTTAGGGACTGCAAACGGCTCGATAGCGGTATAACCTTCAACAGGACCACCGGTGGCTCCCAGATAGCAGTGAACCGCCAGCGCTGAACGAAAAGGGAGTGCGATGAATATTAACAGCAGAAATAACCGTAGCGTGCGGATCATTTTCTGGCCTCCGGCACGATAAGATCGCATTGACCATGGCATTTCACGTTCAGCATGCGCAGTCCGCCATAATCATCCATATATCCCAGTGCGAACGCATTTCCGTTATAACCGCCGGCATTTAATGTGACAGAGGAAAAAGGGGCAATCATTTTACTGCTAAAGCCTGACAATTGGCTTTTGCTGTCTTTGCCAAAAAAAGCCAACGTAATGTAGTAGGCGGTAGGATTATTAACCAACAGCGTATTTCCCTGTTGGCTAACTTTGAGCTGAAGTTCAACTTCAGTACCCGGCTTTTTCTTCAAAGCCGCTGGACGCCAGAATAATTTCAACTGGGATTGCAGCGCCATCTGCACGATGGCATTGTTGCCTTTATTTTCTGGTGCAGGTGGAATTTCCCGAACATTAAAGTAAAACAGTGATTCCCGATCCTGAGGAAGCGAGCGTGCTTTATCTTGCTTAACAATTCTCACCTGCGAAATTGCCCCAGGGTTTAACCGCTGTATTGGGGGCAGGGCGACTAAAAAAGAGTCATCCTTATTACCTTTTTCATCTTCAATCCACGAGTAAGCCAGATAAGGTAACTGCTTGCTCTGGTTTTCAATTTTCAGACTGCTGGCCTTATCGTTGCCGTTGAAGATAATCCGCGTTCTGTCAGGCTGAATTGCCGCCTGGCTGGTGAGCGATAAGGCGAGTAATACAATTGGTAATCCTTTGAATAATGCCATTTTTCATCCTTAATTAATGACAAGGTAAAATCAGATACTGGGTGGAGATATCCAGCGCGTCTGGCAAAGTGATGGTGCAAGTCTGTTTGTCACCCCACATCACCGTAAACTGCTGTCCACTGTCGACACCGCCAAGCCAGGCATGACCATCTTCGCTGACCATTCCTACTTCTGCGTTGTTTTCAATTTGACGTACGATCGCGCCGAGTGGCGGGAAGTCGCCATTTTCCATTCTGATAGCGACGGTAATATTTTTGCCTGAGCGTGATACCAGTGATTTGTAGCCAATGGCGCCTTCGGTCCAGGTCTGACGGGTGATCGTTTCATCAACGGTAACGCCGTCAGGCAGATCGTTCATATTGACGGCGATGGTTGAGGGCTGATAACTGGAAATCATCGGCACAACGGCATAGCCAAAATGGTTTGTACGGTTGCTGTCGCCCTGCACAGGAATGTCGGCAACGCCGTCGGCCCCGACCATGACTCTGGGTTCATTGCCAAAGCTGCGGCGATGTAACGCGATGCCGTTGCTCGTCGCGGTCATTGAGCCGTTCCAGCTGGCGCTGGCAGAGGTGTAGTCGCTGGCGGCATAGCTTCCGGAGAACTGCAGTTCTCCTGCAGGGGTGGTATGTTGGTAATTTCCCCTGAACTGCGCGCCGTTGTTCGGCCTGTCAGTCGCGGTTCCTGCTGATACGCCCCAGGTGTTGTGTGGATCGGAGGAGTCATTCCACGAGAGTGTATTGGTAGTGTTGCTGCTATTACGCATGTCGTAATTCAACCGTCGACCATAGTCGAAAGGAACGGAGAGCGAAACGTAAAACTGCTTGTCGTTATCACTCTCCTCGTAGTGCGTTGTACTGAAGGATGTCGACAGCGATAAGCCTTTCCAGTCACCGAGATCGAAATTAAAACCGGCGGTCACCGACGCGGTAGTGGAGCTGTCGCCATCCCACCATTGCTGGCGCAGTGCGCTGACGTACAGGTTCATCCGCAGCGGATCAATCGGCTGGTTGAAAGAGATGCTTACGGTCTGCTTTTCGTCCTGAGTATCCGCATTATTGAATTGATGGGCGACAAAGTTGGCATAGCTATGAAATTCGCGCTCGGAGAAACGATATGCAGCGAGTGAAATCTGACTGTTGGTCGCATCAAAGCGTTTACTGTAGTTCAGTCGATAGCTGAGGCCACTTTCTTCATGGCCGTCATCGAAGGTACTGCTGGAATGCGTAACATCAAAGGAAACGGCCCCCAGCCACAGCATGTTCTGCCCAATTCCTAACGCCGCAGAGCGGTAATCGCTGCCTGCCGCGAGGATCCCGCCATACAGCGAGGTATTGGATAACATGCCCCATGAGGCTTCGCCGCTGACGAAGGTATCATCAATTACGTGATGCGAGATGTCCGGGCGGGCACGACCCGCCGCGATTTTATAACGGACCTGTCCTTCACGAGTCAGAAAAGGCGTGGAGGCGGCAGAAACCTGAAACGTGTTGGTGCGGCCATCTTCTTCGGTGATTTTTACGTCCAGCGTTCCCTGTACGGATTGATTAAGATCGGTAATGACAAAGGGGCCTGGGGCCACTTTTGTTTGATAAATCACGCGACCGGAGTGGCTAACGGTGACGGTGGCATTGGTTTGCGCGATCCCGCTGATTTGTGGGGCGTAGCCACGTAATTCCCATGGCAGCATACGGTCGTCGCTCGCCATAGCCGCGCCATTATAGGAAAAACCATCGAAGATATTGGAGCTTAAATCTGTCTCCCCCAAAGTGAGTTTGGCGCGCAGCGAAGGGAGAGGACGAAAAAGATAGGTGCGTGAAATACTCCGCGTTGTTTCGGTATTTTCGTCGCTGCGGTTTTGACTGACCTGATAATCGCTACGCAAGCGCCATGCGCCCATGTTCAGGCCCGCGGTGCCATAGGAGTTTAGGTTTTCTGTACTTCCACCTGAGTTGGGACGGTAGGTGCTGGCAAACAGGTTGTAGTCGAACAGCAGACCGTTCACGCCGTGATCCCAGGTTGAGGGCGGCATCCAGCTTTCTGATTTCCAGGCCAATAGCGACTGAGGAATACTGATATCCAGACGTTGATTCGCCATATCTAAGGTAAAGGTGATATCAGAGTACTCAGTGAAATCGACGCACTCGTGCTGTACAGGCAGTGAACCTAAAATATTTTCTTTTAATCCCAGTTGCCCGGCGAGTTCAGATGGAATACAAGCGGCGACGCTCTCCCCCTGTTTTTCCCAGCTTATCTGACGACCTGAGGAGATTTGATTTTTATTTACGGCAACGGTAACAAAATAGCTTCCGGGAGCTATTGCGGAATCTTCTTTCAGCAAAGAGAGATCCACACTGTTGCGCATGGATTTATCCAGTACGTTCAGGTTGAATTCGACAGCCTGAGCGGAAAATGACAACAGCAACCCACATCCACAGGCCGCAATCTTGCAGGTATTCATGGCAATCCTTACCTATACCCAGTCGATGCAAGTGTTAGATGGTGGCCATCCGGCCACCATTGCGTGCTTACTTATAGGTAAGTCTGTAGGTTGCCGTTGCGGCGACGGCGCCCACGGTGACATCCGTTGCGCCCACTTTTTGCATATAGGCCATAAAGGGCAGAATTTGGGTCGCAGAACCTGCGCTTAAATCAATGGTCTTTGCGGTACCCAGAGTAATATTGGCACTCGTTTTATCGAGCAAACGTACACCAACATTCTGCGCGCCGCTGGCGAAAGTGTTGCTTAGCAGGCTGGTGTCTTCCGTTGTAACGCTGTCGCTGTTGAAGGTGACATCGACTTTGCTCACGGCTACGCCGCTACCGTTGTCTGAGTTTGGCAGGTCGCAGTTGATTAAATGCAGGCTGGAATCTACCGCATCAGAATGCCCGTTAGCATTAATGTAGGAGGCAGGTACTTCACCCAGTTCGACCTGCTTATCAATATCTTCAGGCAGGATAGCGCATGGGGCATTGATGATAGTACCGGTGAAGGTGATTTTGCCGCTACCGCCATCAACATCGGCGAAGGCATAGCCGGAGGTTAGTGCGGTGATGGCCAGTGCTAACAGCGCCTTATTTGCTGATTTCATATACATTCCTTTAGTGATGAAAATATCCTTGATATACAAGTTAAGGCACGAGGCCTTTTAAAAAATTATATCATCAGATATTCCCAGAATGTTCGTGCTCGTACTGAATTCAGAATTTGACGCGCTACCAATTAAATAATCATATATAATATAAATATTATATTTGCTTTGGTATTAAGAATCGGAATGTGTGATGGTTTATTATGTTTTCTTGTATTAAGGGCAGAAAGATATTTTTTTAAAAATGTGAGTTGGATGCACTATGTTTCTGAAAATCAGAATATATCAATATGGAAAAATTATCGTTGGTGTTAGGGGGATATATATGTGAAATGTTTTTAACTCGAAGAAGCACTAACACTTGAATTGTATAGCTATTGTGAGAAAAGCAGAAGTCTGATTACAGACCTCTGCCTTGGTTTACTCTGCAGTTTGTTTGGCTTTGACCACCTCCCACTCCCCAGTCAGCGCTCATAACCAATAGCAACAATCTGGTTGCAGGTTATTCGTTCGCAAATACCATTTTTATCATGTTCTTATGATGTCGATGAAATCAAAACCATATTGATAAAACTAATTTGATGACAGGCGCATTAGTTTTGACAGAGTGTATTATTTAACGTGCTAATATTTTTATATATTTGAATGGTATGTGTACCCTGGATTAAGGGTTTATTTATTATTGTGAAGTATGGGTTTATCAATATTGGTCTATTTTTTGTAACGCCGTTGGCTATTGGCATGGCTGCTGGTTTATATGATCGAAATCATATATTTGTTTGAGGAATATGCCACTATAGGAGTATGTCAGAATAAGGTTGTGTAAAATTTTAACGTTAAATGTTTAATGATGTTAAATTTTAAGGGTAAAAGAATGTTTATTGCCTGGTACTGGATTGTATTAATTGCACTCGTTGCGGTTGGTTATTATTGCCATATGAAGCGTTATTGTCGGGCATTTCGGCAAGATCGGGATGCATTACTCGAGGCGCGAAACAAACTCTTTCGTCATTCTGGCGAGGATAACAGCGCGGTTAAGGAACAGGAATAGTCCTTCACGTTCTGCTATGGATGAGCGGATGCTGTAAATTAGCAGGGTGGCATCCGCCCTATGAATTAGCCGATTCCCATGGACTGGAGGATGACGAGACTTAACCCCATCACCGACATGCCGCAAAGTACCCCATAACTGGGATTATTATTCGGGTCGATCTCTTTTGCCAACGGCATGAGTTCATCGACGGACAGCGCCACCATAATACCTGCAACTGCCGCCATTATTGCCGCCATCACCACCGGTGAGATTAAGCTCCCCAGAATTAACCACGCCAGTACGCCGCCCAGTATTTCCGCCATGCCCGAGATCCCGGCCCAGAATATCGCCGTACGTTTGGATCCCGTAGCTGCATAGACCGGACCCGCAACGGCTAATCCTTCAGGAATATTGTGTAATGCGACGGCAAGGGCAATACCAAAGCCCAGCTCGAGGTTGCTGCTGGCGGTAACAAACGTTGCGATCCCTTCCGGAAAGTTGTGCAGGCTGATGCCGAGCGTTAATAAAATCGCGGTTCGTTTAATAGAGCCGGGCAGAGGCTGCGTTGTTTTCTGTACCAGATCCTGAGGGTGCGCGTGCGGCAATAGACGGTCCAGGCCAAAGTAGCCCAGTAAGCCAACGATGAACATTCCGTAGCCTAATACCGGTGACATGCCTTCTGCGGCCAGCGCAGCTGGTAGCATCTCCATCAGTGAGATCAGTAACATAATTCCGGCGGCGAAGCCTAAAGAAAAGGCGAGAACGCGGTTGGAGGGCTTTTGCCCTAACACGCCGAGAAATGCGCCGATAAACGTGGCGGCACCTGCCAGTAAAGTCAGAAGTAAAGGTACTGACATCGACAAATAAAACTCCTTATCAATCTGCTTTGCGGATTAGATCGTCAAAATAACTGATGATCTTCATCATGGTTATCTGAGTTCTTCATCAACCGAATAAGCGTATTGTGGTGGTATCAAAATGACTCCCTCAGTAAGGATATCATCATGTCTTCAACTCGTATGCCAGCATTGTTTTTGGGCCACGGTAGCCCGATGAATGTTCTGGAAGATAACGTTTATACCCGTGCCTGGCAGCAACTGGGGGAAACGTTGCCGCGTCCGAAAGCCATTGTGGTGGTCTCGGCGCATTGGTTCACTCGTGGCACGGGCGTAACGGCCATGGAAGCGCCTAAAACGATCCACGATTTTGGCGGTTTTCCGCAAGCATTATATGACACCCATTACCCGGCTCCCGGTTCACCTGAACTGGCACAGCATCTGGTTGACCTGCTGGCACCGGTGCCCGTTACTTTAGATAAAGAGGCGTGGGGCTTTGATCACGGTTCATGGGGCGTGCTGATCAAGATGTACCCGAATGCGGATATTCCGATGGTGCAACTGAGCATTGACAGCACTAAACCCGCGGCCTGGCATTTTGAGATGGGTCGCAAGCTGGCGGCGCTGCGTGATGAGGGCATTATGCTGGTAGCCAGCGGTAACGTGGTACATAACTTGCGTACTGCGCGTTGGCACGGTGAAAACACGCCGTATCCATGGGCAACCTCATTCAATGATTATGTTAAGGCAAACCTGACATGGCAGGGACCGGTTGAACAGCACCCACTGGTGAACTATCTCGATCATGAAGGTGGATCGTTATCAAACCCGACGCCGGATCACTATCTGCCGCTGCTGTATGTACTCGGCGCGTGGGATGGCAAAGAGCCGGTGACTATTCCTGTTGATGGGATTGAGATGGGAAGTTTGAGCATGTTGTCGGTTCAGGTCGGATGAAGTATGCCCGCTGGCGCTGCGCTTATCGGGCATTAAGTTCATGCTGAAGGCCGGGTAAGGCGGAGCCGCTACCCGGCACTCTCGATCATTCGACAAAAATATGCGGATAGAAACGCGAGAGATCCTGCGTGATCAACGCGCGGTCTTCGCGAATGCCGATACCCGCTGGTTGATCGTTGATCAGCCAGCTGCCGATCAGCATATAGCTGTCGCCAAACTTCGGTAGCTGATGGAACTGCTGGACGATCATACCTTCTTCACCGTACGGTCCTTCCACTGCTTCGATCGTTTTACCGTTTTCGATAATGGAAACGTTAGCGCCTTCACGCGAGAAGATCGGCTTGACGACGAATTTTTCCATCTGCGGATAGTCATCTTCGGCGAAATACGCAGGCAGCAGGTTCGGATGATCAGGGAACATTTCCCACAACAGCGGTAACAGCGCTTTGTTGGAGATGATGCTCTTCCAGGCTGGTTCCAGCCAGCGAACACCGGCATCTTCCAGCTTGGTGGAGAACATTTCACGCAGCATGAATTCCCACGGATACAGCTTGAACAGGTTAGCAATAACCTGGTCCTGCATATCCGTGAACTGACCTTTTTCACCAAGGCCAATATCTTCGATATAAAGGAATTCAGTGGCGATTTCAGCTTCGGCAGCGCAATCCTGCAGATACTGGATCGTACCACGATCTTCCACCGTATCGCGACAGCAGGTCAGATGTAGCAGTTGAAAACCATACTGCTCACGCAGCTCGGTGAAACGCTCGATCAGTTTTTCCTGCAAACTATTGAACTGATCGCTGCCTTCCGGCAGATTGCCTGCATTGAGCTGATCTTCCAGCCAGATCCACTGGAAAAACGCGGCTTCGTACAGTGAGGTTGGCGTATCGGCGTTGTTTTCTAAAAGCTTAGGCTCACCCGTACCGTCCCACGCCAGATCGAGGCGCGAGTAGAGCGACGGTTGCTGTGTCTGCCAGGACTGGCGGACAAAGCCCCAGGTATGCTTCGGAATGCGAAACTTCGTCATCAGCTCATCGCTGGCGATGACCCGTTCCACCACTTTGAGGCACATCTGATGCAGCTCTGCGGTGACCTCTTCCAGCTTTTCGACCTGAGCAAGCGTGAGCTTGTAGTACGCGTCTTCACACCAGTACGGCTCGCCGTACATCGTGTGAAAGTTGAAACCGTATTCGGTGGCTTTATCGCGCCAGTCCGGGCGCTCAACAATACTGACTCTTTCCATGACGGTCAGCCGCCCATTGAACGTGTGGTGGTACCGCTTGCGCTACGCTGCATGGTGCTCTGTTTAGCCACAGATTCGCCAAATCCACCGCGGGTTACGGTAGAGGTGGTGGCCGGTTTCGGCGCCATGGCGGTTTTCGGTACGGTCATGGTGCGACCCGGCGTTGCTGCGCCGTAGTTTTTGCCGCCTGCATCCGTATATTTGCCGTATGCCGGGCTGGCCGGATTTTTCGAGCTGAACAGCGGCTGCTGAGCGCCCATACCGCCACCCATCATGCGGCCCATCATATAACCGGCCATCAGCGGCATCCAGAAGCTGCCGCTGCTTTGATTCTGCGCCTGAGCCTGACCTTCACCGGTCGGCGCCATACCTGCCTGTGCAGGTGCCTGCTGGCACTGGCCTTCGCCAAATTCAGCGATACAGTCTTCGCGAGTGGCGTATTTTGGCGCGGTGCGTTCAGCTTCTTTCAGCGCATTGTTAAACGCGGTGGTACATTCGGCGCTTTTACCCGGATTAGCTGCAGAGCAGTCGTCCGCGTTCTGATAAAGCGAAACCGTTTCGTCACTCTTTTCACAGCCCGCGAGCATAAACACAGCGGTAACTGCCAAAGCGACAGGAGTCAGGTGGCGTGCGCTCCAGCTTTTGCGGAACGAGGCGTGATGTATAGATTTTGTCCGTTTCATTTATGTCTTCCAGGACCCAGTGGTAACTCTGCTCAGAATAGAGGATGACTGGTCGAAATTGAAGCGGGAAGAGGCGAGAATGCGGAAGAAGAGGCGGATCTTTACGTTGTCTTACGTTCAGACGGGGCCGAAGCCCCGTCATCAGCATCAGTTACGGAACGGGTTGTTGCCGTTGCTGCTGGTTGAACGTGCGGCCGTTGGCTGAGCCGCAGGGATATTGCCCGTGCTGTTAAAGTCATTCACCGCGGCATCTTGCTGCGGATTTTGCGGTGCCACGCTATCCGGAGAAGTTGGGATCGGTTTACCCAGCGTATTGTTCAGCGCCACCAGATCCTGCTCGTTCAGCGTACCGAGCGCAGATTTGACGTTAAGCTGATTAATAAGATAGGTATAACGCGCATTCGCCAGTTGCTGCTTGGCGTTGTACAGCGTGGTGGTGGCATCCAACACATCCACGATGGTACGGGTACCTACGGAATAGCCAGCTTCCATCGCATCTAAAGAGCTTTGGGCAGAGACAACCGCTTGTTTGTACGCGTTAATGCTACTGATGGAAGCATTAATGTTGTTGAACGAAGAACGCACGGTTTGCACCACGCTGCGGTGCGCGCTTTCCAGTTGTTCGCTTGCGCCAACAAAGTTGTACTGCGCTTGTTTCACCTGCGAGTTAACCATTCCGCCCTGGTACAGCGGCAGCGAGAAGCTCAGACCGATTTTGTTCTGGCCCATGTTGCTGTCGTCATACTGGGAACCAGTTGCACCACGGGTTTTAGACCCACTGTAAGAGGTATCAGAAACGCCGGTAGAGGCAGTTAAATCCAGGGTCGGTAAGTGACCATCCTGCGCCTGACGAATCTGCTCACGCGCCAGATCCTGGCTCAAACGCGCCTGCAATAATGACAGGTTGCGGTTTTCTGCTTCTTTCAGCAGTGCGTTTACCGCCTGCGGTTTGTTGGTTTTAAAGCCATCAACGTTCAGAGATGCCAGTTCCGGATAATAGTTACCGGTTACCTGACGCAACTCTTCCACAGCGTTATCCAGATTGTTACGCGCGGTAACTTCGTTCGCCAGCACGGTATCGTATTGTGAACGGGCGTTTTGCACGTCAGTGATGGCGACCAGGCCAACGTTAAAACGCTGTGTGGTCTGATCTAACTGACGATAGACCGCATCTTTTTGCGCCTGAGTGTAAGACAGCACGTCAATCGCGTTCAATACTTTAAAATAAGCGGTAGCGGTATTCAGGATCAGCGTTTGCTGATCGGTCTGATACGTTACGTCCTGGATGCCGGCTGATTTTTCTTGCAGCGTCAGGGTGCGCCATTTAGACATGTCGAACAGCGTCTGAGTCAATTGTAATGACGCGCTGGTTGCGTTGGAGTTGACGCCATTTGCATCACGGTAGCCATTGCTGTAGGTGTAATCGGCACCTAAACCCAGTTGCGGCAGTAATGGGCTACGCGCTTCGTTAATTTTTTCGAATGCAGCATCGCGATCGGCGGCGGATTTACGCAATTCCGGGTTGCTCAGGCGTGCTTGCTGATAAACCTGCATCAGGTTTTCTGCCTGGCTCAAAGTACTGAACCCCGACAGGCTCAGGCCGATAAGGATGGGGAGCAATTTCTTCATTTGCATTCCTTGTTGTGAAGCAGTATTTAGCGCTGATCAAATTGTAAAAATATTTGCTGATTCTAGCAGAATCCGCCACTTCAAAAAGTTGGCGTTACGTGCCATACGGCGTTAATTTGCATCAATTTAACACAAGGGCGTTCAAACATCAGTCAAACGACCTTGAAATTCACATTTTAATCACTATTGGTTTCAGGACAGCACAATGCGTAAACCAGACAACTTGCCAATGACTTTCACTAAAAATGATGTAGAAATTATTGCACGAGAAACGCTGTACCGCGGTTTTTTTTCATTGGATCTTTATCGGTTCCGCCATCGCCTGTTTAACGGCGGTATGAGCGGTGAGGTAAAGCGCGAAATTTTTGAGCGCGGACACGCAGCAGTCTTGCTACCCTTTGACCCTGAGCGGGACGAAGTTGTGCTGGTTGAGCAGATCCGCATCGCGGCGTTTGACACCAGCGAAAGCCCGTGGCTTCTGGAAATGGTAGCCGGGATGATCGAAGAGGGTGAAACCGTTGAGGATGTTGCCCGACGTGAAGCGATGGAAGAGGCCGGGCTGGACGTTAAACGCACGAAGCCCGTTCTGAGCTATCTGGCAAGCCCGGGCGGCACCAGCGAGCGCCTGTCTATTTTAGTTGGCGAAGTGGACGCCACGACCGCGAGCGGGATCCACGGTCTGGCTGATGAAAACGAAGATATTCGTGTTCATGTGGTGAGTCGGGAGCAGGCTTACCAATGGGTAGAAGAGGGGACAATCGACAACGCGGCTTCTGTCATCGCCTTGCAATGGTTACAGCTGCACTATCAAGAGTTAAAAACTGAGTGGAAAAAATGAAGCGTTACACACCTGACTTCCCTGAAATGATGCGCCTGTGCGAAACCAACTATTCGCAATTGCGCCGCCTGTTGCCGCGTAATGACGCAGCCGGTGAAACAGTGAGCTATCAGGTAGCAAACGCACAATATCGGTTAACGATCGTTGAATCGACCCGATACACTACGCTTGTCGCGATCGAACAAACGGCACCGGCAGTCACTTACTGGAGCCTGCCGTCATTGACTGTGCGCCTGTATCATGACGCAAGGGTGGCTGAAGTGTGTTCGAGTCAGCAGATCTTTCGCTTCAAAGCGCGGTATGATTATCCAAATAAAAAGTTGCATCAACGCGACGAAAAGCATCAAATTAATCAGTTTCTGGCCGACTGGTTACGGTACTGTTTAGCACATGGAGCGATGGCGATTCCGGTTTATTAGCGTCGTGAAACCTAAGGACACCATTTGGAAAGCCTGTTAACCCTTCCTTTGGCTGGTGAGGCCAGAGTCAGGATCTTACAAATTACAGACACTCACCTGTTTGCCGAAAAGCATGAAACGCTGCTGGGTGTGAACACCTGGGATAGCTATCAATCCGTACTGGATGCAATACATGCAGAGTCTCCTGAGTACGATCTGATCGTCGCGACGGGGGATTTGGCGCAGGATCAATCCGCTGCGGCCTATCAGCATTTTGCTGAGGGCATCGCAAGTTTTCGTGCGCCCTGCGTTTGGCTACCGGGCAATCACGATTTTCAGCCAGCAATGTACAGCGCGCTTCAGGATGCAGGGATTTCCCCCGCTAAACGCGTCTTCATTGGCGAGCAGTGGCAAATCTTGTTGCTCGACAGTCAGGTGTTCGGCGTTCCACACGGTGAGTTAAGCGAATTTCAGCTCGAATGGCTGGAACGTAAACTTGCCGATGCGCCTGAGCGCAATACCTTACTGCTTCTGCATCATCATCCTCTGCCTGCGGGCTGTAGCTGGCTCGATCAGCATAGCCTGCGTAATGCCGCAGAGCTGGATAACGTGCTGGTGAATTATCCTCGCGCTAAATATCTGTTGTGCGGGCATATTCATCAGGAGCTGGATCTGAACTGGAACGGACGCCGCCTGCTGGCGACGCCGTCGACCTGCGTGCAGTTCAAGCCGCACTGTTCCAACTTCACGTTAGATACCATTAGCCCCGGCTGGCGGACGCTGGAGCTTTTTGCTGACGGGACGTTGCAGACTCAGGTACGTCGTCTGCAGGGTAATCGCTTCCACCCTGATACCGCTTCAGAAGGCTACTGATGTCTACGCTTCTCTATCTTCACGGATTTAACAGTTCTCCTCGCTCGGCGAAGGCGTGCTTGCTGAAAAACTGGCTGGCGGAGCACCATCCGCACGTTGAGATGATCGTACCGCAACTGCCGCCGTATCCGGCCCAGGCCGCAGAGATGCTGGAATCGATCATTCTTGAACATGGCGGAGAGTCGCTGGGCATTGTCGGTTCCTCGTTGGGAGGCTATTACGCCACCTGGCTGTCGCAATGTTTTATACTGCCAGCGGTGGTAGTGAACCCTGCTGTCCGACCTTATGAACTGCTGGTCGACTATCTCGGTCAAAACGAGAACCCCTACACGGGGCAGCAATATGTGCTAGAGTCACGCCATATTTACGATCTTAAAGTCATGCAGATTGACCCGCTGGAAGCGCCGGATTTGATCTGGCTGCTTCAACAAACGGGCGATGAAGTGTTGGACTACCGCCAGGCGGTGGCGTATTACGCCTCCTGCCGCCAGACAGTTATTGAGGGCGGAAACCACGCATTCACGGGCTTCGAAGATTATTTCAACCCGATTGTCGATTTCCTTGGACTGCACAGTTTCTGACGATCAATTCGAATTGCTTATTTAAACCATGACGCAAACTTATAACGCTGATGCCATTGAGGTACTCACTGGGCTTGAGCCGGTACGCCGTCGCCCGGGGATGTACACCGATACCACCCGTCCGAACCATCTTGGACAGGAAGTGATTGATAACAGTGTGGATGAAGCACTGGCGGGCCACGCGAAACGCGTGGACGTGATCTTACATGCCGACCAGTCTCTGGAAGTTATTGATGATGGCCGTGGCATGCCGGTAGACATTCACCCTGAAGAAGGCGTTCCGGCGGTAGAGCTGATCCTCTGTCGTCTGCACGCGGGCGGTAAATTCTCCAACAAGAACTATCAGTTCTCTGGTGGTTTGCATGGGGTGGGGATCTCTGTGGTTAACGCCCTGTCGAAGCGTGTGGAAGTGAACGTGCGCCGTGACGGGCAGGTGTACAACATCGCGTTTGAGAACGGCGATAAGGTGCAGGATTTACAGGTTGTCGGTACCTGCGGTAAACGCAATACCGGAACCAGCGTGCACTTCTGGCCGGATGAAAGCTTCTTTGACAGCCCGCGCTTTTCCGTTTCGCGCTTAACGCACGTACTGAAAGCTAAAGCGGTGCTGTGCCCGGGCGTTGAGATCACCTTCAAGGATGAGGTCAATAACAGCGAACAGCGCTGGTGCTACCAGGATGGTCTGAATGACTATCTGAGCGAAGCGGTGAATGGCCTGCCGACGCTTCCTGAAAAACCGTTTATCGGTAATTTTAGCGGTGAGACGGAAACTGTGGACTGGGCGCTGCTCTGGCTGCCTGAAGGCGGCGAGCTGCTGACCGAAAGCTATGTGAACCTGATCCCAACTATGCAGGGCGGTACGCACGTTAACGGTCTGCGTCAGGGTCTGCTGGATGCGATGCGCGAGTTCTGTGAATACCGCAATATCCTGCCGCGCGGCGTGAAGCTGTCGGCGGAAGATATCTGGGATCGCTGTGCTTACGTGCTGTCAGTAAAAATGCAGGATCCGCAGTTTGCCGGACAAACCAAAGAGCGCCTCTCTTCGCGTCAGTGTGCGGCATTCGTCTCTGGCGTCGTGAAAGATGCTTTCAGCCTGTGGCTGAACCAGAATGTGCAGTCGGCTGAACTGCTGGCTGAGATGGCGATTTCCAGCGCCCAGCGTCGTTTGCGTGCGGCGAAAAAAGTGGTGCGTAAAAAGCTGACCAGCGGTCCGGCGCTGCCGGGGAAACTGGCGGACTGTACCGCTCAGGATCTCAATCGCACCGAACTGTTCCTCGTCGAAGGTGACTCGGCGGGCGGATCGGCAAAACAGGCGCGCGATCGTGAATATCAGGCGATCATGCCGCTGAAAGGTAAGATCCTCAATACCTGGGAAGTTTCTTCCGATGAAGTGCTGGCCTCGCAGGAAGTTCACGATATTTCGGTGGCGATCGGCATCGATCCGGACAGCGACGATCTGAGCCAATTGCGCTACGGCAAGATCTGTATCCTGGCGGATGCGGACTCCGATGGTCTGCACATCGCCACGCTGCTTTGCGCATTGTTTGTGAAACACTTCCGCACGCTGGTGAAACACGGTCACGTCTACGTGGCGCTGCCGCCGTTATACCGTATCGACCTTGGTAAAGAGGTGTATTACGCACTGACGGAAGAAGAGAAAGCGGGCGTGCTGGAGCAGTTAAAGCGCAAGAAAGGCAAGCCGAACGTGCAGCGCTTTAAAGGTCTGGGCGAAATGAACCCGATGCAGTTGCGTGAAACCACGCTGGATCCGAACACCCGTCGCCTGGTGCAGCTCATCATTGATGATGAAGACGATCAGCGTACCAACGCAATGATGGATATGCTGCTGGCCAAGAAGCGTTCTGAAGATCGCCGTAACTGGTTGCAGGAGAAAGGCGACCTGGCGGATCTCGAAGGATAATTGACCGTGAATGCCGGATGGCGGCGTAAACCGCCTTATCCGGCGTTACTGTTTATGCCGCTTGCGATACTGCAGCGGCGTCTCGCCAATGCCTTTGCCGAAGGCGCTGATAAAGTACGTCACCTCTGAAAATCCTACCTTTTGCGCAATCTCCCGCACGCTGATTTCACTGTGTAGCAGCGCTTCACAGGCTTTTCGCAGACGTAGAGTATTGAGATAGTCGAGAATGCTCTCGCCCGTTTCCATCTGGAAGCGGCGGGAAACATAGCTTTTTGATTTGCCCAGCTCCTGCGCCAGCGCCGCCAGACTAAATTTGTGGGTGTAATGCTCATCCAGCCAGAACATTACCTGACTGGCAATTCCACTGCTAATTTCTGGCATATTGCCGTTATCTTCGGGTAACAGGCTGAATAAATTAACTAACAGACAGGCAACCTGCTCAGTGTTCAGCGGCTTCTGTGCAGCCATTTTTTCATAACGGCTGAAAAGAAAATCAACATGGGTGTGGATATCCGCCGCGTCGACAACCCATGCTTCGCTGCCGCGCACGCTCAGATTTTGCAGATGCTGCTGAGTGTGCGGAAAGTCGCGTAGCACCTTCAGCACCGCATGTTGATCGAGATGAATAATGGTACGCCGATAACCATCCCGCGCCTGCTCGTCGACCCATATCTTGTGTAGGGTAAACGGCGGAAAAAAGAACATCCGTCCTGGTCGCATGGTGAACTGCTTATGGTCAACCGTGACCACGCCAAAGCCTTCTTCCACATACAGCACTTCCAGACACTGATGCCAGTGGTGGTAACGCACCGTATTGGCGAATAAACGGCTGAACGATGCAATCGCATCGTTGAGGGCGATCAGCTCCAGATGTTCTTGCTGTGAGGATAAGGTCATAGTGCAATAAATTTAAATTTTTTCCGCCGAATAGTAATTTATAAACCCTATTTTTAAATTTCCTCAATCGCTGTTTTACTTTAATGCTGGTGGTGTGATTGACGTAACATTTCTGCTGCTCTGCGATTCACTATTCTTTAGCCACTTAATTCAGAGGGGCAGAGTATGTGGTCAACAACTGAAGAAAAATCAAATCCATTGTCATCACGCGAAGACGTAACGTGCGCTGTTCACGCCATTTTGCGTGCGCTGGATCAGCAGTTTCCGGTAGGACAGGCTCAGTTTTCACTTGGCAATACCTGTGCTCACTACAGCGTGGATATTGCCTGTATGGAAGGACTTTCCCGGGCGCTGTGGGGACTGTTTCCGCTGATGGCGGGCGGGGCTGATGCGCCGTATGCCGAAAAATACATTCAGGCGATAAAACTTGGCACCGATCCGCAAAGTCCACACTACTGGGGGGATACCGGCCCGTACGATCAGCGCCTGGTCGAGATGGCTGCATATGGTCTGGGTCTGGCATTGTTACAGACGCAACTGACGGACTGCTTCTCCTTGCGCGAACGTGAAAATCTGCATTGCTGGCTGAACCAGATAACCGACGCGCAAATGCCGGACAGCAACTGGAACTACTTTGCGATTATCGTTCAGCTTGGCTTCAAGCGGGCGGGTCTGCCTTATGATCAGGCTGCTATCGATCGCCGTTTTGAGCTGATGGAAGCCTACTATCTCGGTGACGGCTGGTATTCCGATGGTCCCGGGCGTCCGAAAGATTACTACATCTCTATGGCCTTCCATTTTTATGGCCTGTTATATGCCACCCTAAGCCCCGATGATGCCGATCGTGCCGCCACTCTGCGTGAGCGCTCGCGTCTGTTTGCCGAAGATTTCATTTATCTGTCCGCAGCAGACGGCGCATCGGTGCCGTTTGGCCGCAGCCTGACCTACCGCTTTGCCATGGTTGCGTTCTGGAGCGCAGTAGCGTTTGCTGAACTGGATGTCTTTTCGCCAGGCGTCATTAAAGGCGTGATCCTGCGCCATTTGCGTTGGTGGCAGAAGCAGCCGATTTTCGATCGTGATGGCATTCTGACACTGGGGTTTGCCTATCCGAACCTGGCGATGTGCGAAGATTACAACTCGCCGGGATCGCCCTACTGGGCATTGAAGGTCTTTTTGATCCTCGCTCTGCCCGAGAAGCATCCCTTCTGGCAGGCTGAAGAGCAGGCCTTACCCGTACTTGATGAAAAACGGGTGATTACGCATGCCGCGCAGATCATGCAGCACAGTGAGCATTCTGAACATGTCACGATGCTGACCTCAGGCCAGCTTGAACTGAACAACTACGTCAATACCGAAGCCAAATACACCAAATTCGCCTACTCCAGCCGTTTCGGTTTCACCATTGAGCGTGGCCGTTACGGCATCAAACATGCGGCCTGTGACTCTATGCTGCTGTTGGCAGACGGCGATGGCTACTATCGTGGCCGTCGTCAGTGCGATGACGTTCGGGTTGATGAGAATTTTATCTGGTCCCGCTGGTCTCCCTGGCATGACGTTACCCTTGATACATGGCTGGTCCCGTTTGGTGAGTGGCATCTTCGTTTGCATCGTATTCACAGCGCGCGAAGCCTGCAAACGGTGGAAGGGGGATTTGCGGTAATGAAAGCCGAGCCTCAGCTACGCGATCGCGGCTGTCTCATTGCGGCACGTAATGGAACCAGCGTTATCGTTGATCTTTCACCGTCCATAGTTCGTCAGCCAGACAACGTGGTCACGCCGCCAAACAGCAGCATCATGTTCCCTGAATGCGCCTCGATCCCTGTGCTTACCGCCGAAATCCCACAGGGCGAAAGCTGGCTTTGCTGCGCCGTGAGCGCCAGTGGACAGCAAAGACAGTACGCCGCCGTTCCGCTGCTTTCTATCAACAATAGCCAGGTTGTTATTCAGCAGCCTGAAAGTGCACGCCAGTTGTCGTTCTTTTTATAGCGAGGATGGTATGAAAAATAATTCAATGGGAAATCGGACTGAATATTATAAAATAAGTAGTTTTATATTCCTCTATTTCTTTACATGGTCTGCAAGTATTGGTCTGCTGGCTATCTGGTTAGGGCAAAAAGCGCAATTGAGTGGTACGGTGATCGGCACCGTATTTGCCGTGAATGGTATTTTTTCGGTTATTCTGAAACCTATTTATGGCTATATTCTCGATAAAATAGGGATGAGTAAATATCTGCTCTATTTTGTCGTGGTGATGTCTGCATTAATGGCACCCTTTTTTATTTATGTCTATCAGCCATTATTACTGTCCAATACAATGCTGGGCATTATCGTTGGCGCGATTTACTTAAGCTTTGCGTGGTATGCCGGGGTGGCTGCCTGTGAATCGTATTCCGATCGCTACAGCCGCCTGAACGGCATGGAGTTTGGGCAAATCCGCATGTGGGGGTCACTTGGCTGGGCAGTGGCGTCATCGTTCTCTGGCCTGCTATTTAACCTCTCTCCGGCCTATAACTTTATGCTCGGCAGCGTGGCGTCGGTGGTGATGCTGGTCGTTCTGCTGAGTCTGAAAGTCAATGTCAATGCGGCCAACGCCTCGGAGGTGTTAACCAAAGAGAAAATCGCCCCGGCGGATGTGTACGCCCTGCTGCGAAATCGCAAATTCTGGGCATTCTGCCTGTATGTTGCAGGCGTAGCGTGGATGATGTTCATCGCTGAGCAGCAGTTCTCCCGCTACTTCGTCACTTTCTTCTCGGATGTGCATGAAGGGAACGCCGTGTTTGGTTATCTGGGGACGGTGCAGTCGGGAATGGAATTTGTCATGTACATGGTCATTCCGTTATTCGTCAATTACGTTGGCGCAAAGCGTGGCCTGCTGATTGTTGGGGCGCTGGTGGGCGCACGGTTGGTTATCTCTGGCCTGTGCGACTCTCATCTGCTCATTTCTGTGCTGAAACCGCTATACGGTCTGGAGATCTGTTTATTACTGGTTTCCGTCTTTAAATATATTGCCGAGCATTTTGATAAACGGGTAAATGCGACCATGTATTTACTGGGTTATCAGGCCATGCTGTATGTCGGTAACGTAGTAGTTTCATCACCTGCTGGATTAATGTATGACCGGATCGGTTTTGAGAAGACATATATCATTATGGGCATTGTGGCGCTGATCTTTACATTGATATCAGCATTTACTTTATCTGCCTGTCAGAGCAAACGAGGCAAAAATATCGCTCTCGATATTGCTGAAAATAATCCTGCAAAATAATTTACGTAAGAAGGAACCGAAATATGTTAAATCATATCGTTGAGGAATCGTTGCGCGTATTTCCTGGCAGCCCGGTTAATCCTGGTAGCTTTCAGGATCAAATGAGTAGCGCTCGAGAACATGTCCTCGAATTGATTAGCCGTCATTTAACGGAATTCGGTGAACAATTTCCTGCCGAAACCTGTGTGCAAGGTTATTACCCGCTGACAGATAATGTGGAATGGACGACCAGCTTCTGGACCGGGCAGTTATGGCTGGCGTGGGAAATGAGTGGTGAGAGCAAATTTCGTGAGATGGCGGAGAAACATGTGCGTTCGTTTGGCTTGCGTATTGGCGGACGCCACGATACCAACACCCACGACCTGGGATTCCTCTACACGCTTTCCTGCGTGGCGGCCTGGCGATTGACGGGTAATCGTGATGCGCGAGGGTTTTCCCTGATGGCGGCAGAAGCGCTGTTGGAGCGTTTTCATGAAAAGGCGCAGATCATCCAGGCATGGGGCGATCTTCGCGATCCCGAGCAGGCCGGGCGGATGATCATCGACTGCAATATGAATCTGCCGCTGTTGTACTGGGCAAGCGAGCAAACGGGCGATCTGCGTTTTGCGAATGCCGCCAAAGCGCACGTTGCGCAGGCAGCAAAATACCTGATCCGCCAGGATGCCTCGACCTTCCACACCTACTATATGGACGTGCAAACCGGCGAGCCGCGTTACGGTAATACTCAGCAGGGCTATGCCGACGATTCTTGCTGGTCGCGTGGGCAGGCGTGGGGAATTTATGGTTTTCTGCTGAGCTATATCTACACCGGTGATACCCAGATGGTGCAGCTGTCGAAAAAGTTGGCCAACTATTTTCTTAATCGTTTGCCGGAAGATGCCGTTTGCCATTGGGATCTGGCATTAGTCGGGACCGATGCGCTGCGCGATTCATCTTCGGCAGCGATTGCCGTCTGCGGTCTGCTGGAGCTGATTAAACACCTGCCGGTGACCGATCCGGATCGCGAACGCTATCAGCAGTGGGCGATGGGGATCATGTCTTCGCTGACCAGGCACTATCTGATGGGCAAAGATGAGCTGGGGAATGGGCTACTGAAACACTCGGTGTATCACCTGTCGAGCAACAAAGGGGTCGATGAGTGCGCAAGCTGGGGGGATTATTTCTACGTTGAGGCGTTAATGCGCTTCACTCAGAGCTGGAAGCTTTACTGGTAAAGAATGCCCGGTGGCGCTGCGCTTACCGGGCCTGGAGATTGCTGTGTAAGCCGGATACGTCTGTTTGTGGCGTTATCCGGCAAATCGACAATCTTAAATGCCAGATTCCAGAATACGAATATTCATCTCCAGCACATCACCTTTCACGGCTTCGCTATAGGCTTTCATGTGCGGTGTCTGCAAATGCGCTTCAAGATGCGCAATGCTTTCCCACTGTTCAATCATTACGATTGAGTCCGGGGCCGTGGTCTGAAAACTGACGCCAGCAGCATGATCGACCATCGGCGCGTAGCCGTGGCAGCCTTCTTCTTTCAGTACGGTCGGAACGATTTTAGCGAACTGATCCAGTACCGCCTGGCGGTGATGTTGACCTGGACGTGTACGGATTTCTGCAATAACGGTAAGCATGGTTAACTCCTTCTAATTCCAGGTTACCAGTTAACCAAAAATTTCGTTCAGATGCTTGCGATATTCTGCGATATAACGCGGGACGTCCGGCATTTTAATCACGTCATTGGTGATAAAGGTCGGCAGCGCTTCCATTCCCAGGAACTGGTTTGCTTTATGGAACGGGAGATAAACGCCATCAACGCCAACGCCATGGAAGAACTGATCTTTTTCTGTGAAGGCTTCCATCGGTGCGTTCCAGGTCAGAGACAACATGTATTTTTTGCCCTGAATCAGCCCGCCGGAACCGTATTTTTTAGAGGCATCTGAACGTGTACGGCCATCGCTGGCATACAGCGTACCGTGACCTGCGGTAAACACGTCATCGATGTATTTTTTCACGGTCCACGGTGCGCCCATCCACCAGCCAGGCATTTGCCAGATAACCGCATCGGCCCACACGAAGTTCTGCACTTCTGTTTGAACGTCATAATCGCTGTCTGCGCGTACGACTTTAACATCATGCCCGAGGTCGCGCAGGATACCGTCCGCGACCTCGGTCAGGGTGTCATTCAGTTGACCATTAGAATGGCCGAATTTTTTCGCACCATTGATAATCAGAATGTTGCTCATTTTGTGTCCTCAAGGAAATACGTTTGAGGACGATTTTACTCCCACCAGCGGTGCGGTGAAATTAGCAAAATGTGCAAAGTCTTTTGCTGTTTGAGCAATAATAACCCAGTTACCAACTGACCTTAGCTTCAAAGCCACCTTGCGGAGCGTTACCAAATGAGGCTGACATTCCATGCAAAGTCGCGATACGGCGGACAATCGACAGGCCGAGACCGCTGCCGGTCACGCTTTGTCCCGGTGGACGATAAAAACGTTCACCGATGTGGGTAAGGACCTCAGGCGCGATGCCAGGACCATTATCTTTGACGCTGAAATTGCGGGCGTTGAGCGTCACTTCCACAATGCTACCCTGCGGACTGTAGCGGATCGCATTATCCAGCAGATTTCGTACCATCAGGCTGAGTAACAGCGGCTGTCCTGTACGCGTAATGTCGTGCGCGTTAATCTGCAAACGCACATCGATGTGCGCCTGCTGGGCCGGGTGGTAGATATCCATCACCGCGGATTGCAGTAGCTCCTCCAGCGAGATTTCCGCTACATCCTGAAGATTGTCGAGGGAGTCGAGGCGCGAAAGCGTCAGGAGCTGATCGACCAGTCGGGTGGCGCGTTCAATACCGGTTTGCATCTGCATTAAGGCTTTTTGCCTTGCCTGCGGATCATCGTCAGACAATTGCGCCACTTCGGCCTGTACTTTCAGCGCGGTGAGTGGGCTACGTAGTTCATGAGCCGCATCGGAAGTAAAGCGCCGTTCGCGCACCATGGTGGTGTGAATACGGATAAAAAGTTGGTTGAGCGATTCAACCAGCGGGCGAACCTCGCCGGGAATGCCTTTTAAACTGAGGGGATCTTCAGATTCCGGGTCGCGCAAACGTAACGCCTGCGCCAGTTTTTTCAGGGGGTTGAGCTCAAGACTTAACAATACGATCAGGATTAATAGCATCAATGGCAATGCGATAAGCCAGGGTACCAGTTGCGTTGTCACAATCGCCAGGGCCATGTCTTCACGGTATTCCCATTCCTGCCCCACAACGATGCGGTATTTTTTATCCGCCGACGTCAGCCAGACAAAGCGCCATTTATCGTTGTCGCCGGTTAAATAGCCATCGTCAAAACCTTCCCGACGATAGCTATAGGGAATGTACTGACCATTGTCGCCATCGTGGAGCACCATTTTCCCTTCTGGCGTATAGACAGCAAAGGTCAGCACATCGTCATCAATATGGCCATGTTTGAATTTTTTCGGCGTATGCGCAATGCGCTCTGAGGCTTTTAGCTCGTCAAGATCCAGCGTGCTGAGCCGTTTGGCGAACAGCATCAGTTGCGTATCAAACAGCTCATCGACGTTATCGGTAGTCTGCTTCCAGGCCACAAAGCTGGAAACGGCCCAGGTCGCTGATGCCAGAATCAAAAAAATAAGCGTTAGCCTGACGCGCAGGCTGAGGCGTTGTGTGAGTTTCATGCGTCACCCAGGGTGTAGCCAATGCCATGCACGGTACGGATAAAGTCGCTGCCGAGCTTACGGCGTAAGTGATGGACGTGTACTTCAACCGCATTGCTGGAGACGTTCTCGTCCCAGGTATACAGTTTTTCTTCAATCAGTTTGCGTGGCAGGACGCGACCTTTGTTGCGCATAAGTAGCTCCAGCAGCGCGAACTCTTTGGGTTTGAGAGACAAAGGCTCATCCGCCGCCGTGGCGACCAGCGCGCCGGGATCGAGCGTCACCTGACCATGGCGTAATATGCTGCTGGCCTGGCCGCTGGCACGGCGCACCAGCGCCTCCAGCCTCGCGGCAACTTCAATCAGCGCAAAGGGTTTGCAAAGATAGTCATCCGCGCCCAGACGTAAGCCTTCAACGCGTTCTGCCAGCGCGTCGCGAGCGGTCAGGATCAGCACCGGCTCCTGCTTCCCGTTGGCTCGCCATTCGCGCAAGATGTCCCGTCCGTCAATGCCAGGCAGCGTCAGGTCGAGGATAACTGCATCATAAGGAGCGCTATAAAGCGCTTCTTTCCCCTGACGGCCTTCGCTAAACCAGTCGATGCTGAAACCCATTTTATTCAGACCCGTTTTCAGGCCATCGCCAATCAATGTGTCATCTTCGATCAGTAAAATACGCATATGTTCTTCCCTGCCGCCGCTTTCTTTACCATCAGTAAACCTGTGGCTACAGCCTCTGTACAGCAAAAAAAGTATCTTTTTTTGCCTTAAGAACTTGTTAAGGATTAACTTATTTAATAGTCGTAAACCAACATGAAAGGGAGACATGACGATGAAAAAATTAGCTGCAATGGTTGCCGTAATGGCACTGTGTTCCGCACCTGTTCTGGCAGCTCAGCAGGGCGGCTTCTCTGGACCAACCACCACCACGCAAAGCCAAAACGGCGGATTTGTCGGCCCGAACGGTAGCAGCACAACGGTAGAAAGCGCCAAATCGCTGCGTGATGACACCTGGGTTACCCTGCGTGGGAACATCGTTGAACGTATTTCCGACGACCTGTATGTGTTTAAAGATGCGACCGGCACGGTGAATGTGGATATCGACCACAAGCGCTGGAACGGTGTAACCGTCACGCCGCAGGATGTGGTTGAAATCCAGGGCGAGGTGGATAAAGACTGGAACTCCGTTGAAATCGACGTGAAACAGATTACCAAAGTTGCCAAATAATCCCCATCAGGGCCGCATTCGCGGCCCTTTTCTTTGTGACTCAACACGCCAGATAGGGTAGTATCTGCGGCAATATTGCCCTTTCATTGAGGGGTATAAAGTTGAGGAACCACGATTAATGAGCGATATGGCAGAGCGCCTGGCGCTGCATGAATTCACGGAAAACGCTTACCTGAACTACTCCATGTACGTCATCATGGACAGGGCGTTGCCGTTTATTGGCGATGGTTTGAAACCCGTTCAGCGTCGCATCGTGTACGCGATGTCCGAACTGGGGCTGAATGCCAGCGCCAAATTTAAAAAATCCGCCCGTACCGTCGGTGACGTGCTGGGTAAATACCATCCACACGGCGACAGCGCTTGTTATGAAGCGATGGTGCTGATGGCGCAGCCGTTCTCTTACCGTTATCCGCTGGTTGACGGGCAGGGGAACTGGGGGGCGCCAGACGATCCGAAATCCTTCGCGGCGATGCGTTATACCGAATCCCGCCTGTCTAAATATGCGGAAGTCCTGCTGGGTGAACTCGGTCAGGGAACGTCAGACTGGGTGCCAAACTTCGACGGCACCATGCAGGAGCCGAAGATGCTGCCTGCACGTTTGCCCAATATTCTGCTGAATGGTACGACCGGTATTGCCGTGGGTATGGCGACGGACATTCCGCCGCACAACCTGCGTGAAGTGGCAAAAGCAGCGATTACTCTGATTGAGCAGCCGAAAACGACGCTGGATCAGTTGCTGGATATTGTACAGGGGCCGGATTACCCGACCGAAGCAGAGATCATTACCTCGCGTGCGGAGATTCGTAAGATTTACGAAAACGGACGCGGCTCCGTACGTATGCGTGCGGTATGGACGAAAGAAGACGGCGCAGTGGTGATTTCCGCGCTGCCGCATCAGGTTTCCGGGGCAAAAGTGCTGGAGCAGATCGCCGCTCAAATGCGCAATAAAAAGCTGCCGATGGTAGACGACCTGCGCGACGAATCGGATCACGAAAACCCGACCCGTCTGGTGATTGTCCCGCGCTCTAATCGCGTAGATATGGAGCAGGTGATGAACCACCTGTTTGCCACTACCGATCTGGAAAAAAGCTACCGCATCAACCTGAACATGATCGGTCTTGATGGGCGTCCGGCGGTGAAAAACCTGCTGGAGATCCTCACCGAATGGCTGGCGTTCCGCCGTGATACCGTGCGTCGTCGCCTGAACTATCGTCTGGAAAAAGTGCTTAAACGCCTGCACATCCTTGAAGGTTTGCTGGTGGCGTTCCTCAACATTGACGAAGTGATCGAAATCATTCGTCATGAAGATGAACCTAAGCCCGAGCTGATGTCGCGGTTTGGTATTTCTGAAACCCAGGCTGAAGCCATCCTTGAGCTGAAATTGCGCCACCTTGCCAAACTCGAAGAGATGAAAATCCGCGGTGAGCAGGATGAACTGGCGAAAGAGCGCGATCAGCTGCAGGGCATTCTGGCTTCCGAGCGTAAAATGAGTAACCTGCTGAAGAAAGAACTGCAGGCTGACGCCGAGGCCTATGGCGACGATCGTCGCTCTCCGCTGACAGAGCGTGAAGAAGCGAAGGCGATGAGCGAGCACGACATGCTGCCGTCAGAGCCGGTGACCATTGTGTTGTCCCAGAGTGGCTGGGTGCGTAGTGCGAAAGGCCACGACATCGATGCGCCAGGATTAAGCTATAAAGCGGGCGACAGCTTTAAGTCGGCAGTGAAGGGTAAGAGCAACCAGCCGGTGGTGTTCGTTGACTCGACCGGGCGCAGCTATGCCATCGACCCGATTACGCTGCCGTCGGCGCGTGGCCAGGGCGAACCATTGACCGGTAAGCTCACTCTGCCGCCGGGTGCGACGGTTGAGCACATGCTGATGGAAGGCGACGATCAGAAACTGCTGATGGCTTCCGATGCGGGCTACGGTTTTGTCTGCACCTTCAATGACCTGGTAGCACGTAACCGTGCTGGTAAGGCATTGATTACACTGCCAGAAAATGCGCGCGTGATGCAGCCAGTGGTGATTGAAGATGAAACCGATATGCTGCTGGCCATCACCCAGGCTGGTCGCATGTTGATGTTCCCGGTAAGCGATTTGCCGCAGTTGTCGAAAGGCAAAGGGAACAAGATTATCAATATCCCTTCAGCGGAAGCGGCGAAAGGCGAAGATGGCCTGGCGAAGCTCTACGTGCTGCCGCCACAAAGCACGCTGACCATCCACGTCGGTAAGCGCAAAATTAAACTGCGTCCTGAAGAGTTGCAGAAAGTAACCGGCGAGCGTGGCCGTCGCGGGACGCTAATGCGTGGTCTGCAGCGTATCGACAGCATTGATATTGACTCGCCTCGACGCGCCAGTCACGGCGACAGCGAAGAATAACGCTACCGTCCGGCTCTCTCTGTTTTAGCCCAGGGAGAGCCAACGTTAAAAATTCCCGTGAAACCGTTGTTTATTCGTGCGTTGCGATTAACAATACGCTTTTCCAGAGAGCCGCCCTTAACAAAGCCCTAACCTGATACTGCATGATGAATCAGGTGACGTAAAATGCCAGGCTCTTAGGCCTTAGAGGTTGTTATGCTATATATTTTTCGTTTAATCATTACTGTTATTTACTGCATTCTGGTCTGTATTTTCGGTTGTATATACTGTCTGTTCAGCCCACGAAATCCAAAACACGTCGCAACGTTCGGTCATATGTTTGGCCGCCTGGCTCCCCTTTATGGCCTGAAGGTCGAGTGCCGCATGCCGGCAGACGCGCAGAACTATGGTAATGCTATCTATATTTGTAACCATCAGAACAACTATGACATGGTTACCGCGGCGAATATCGTTCAGCCGCCGACGGTGACGGTAGGTAAAAAAAGCCTGCTGTGGATCCCGTTCTTCGGGCAGTTGTACTGGTTAACCGGCAACCTGCTGATTGACAGAAACAACCGCGCAAAAGCGCACAGCACCATTGCAGCCGTGGTGAACCATTTCAAAAAACGTCGCATTTCTATCTGGATGTTCCCGGAAGGAACGCGTAGCCGTGGTCGCGGTTTGCTGCCGTTTAAAACCGGTGCGTTTCATGCGGCGATTGCGGCGGGCGTCCCGGTCATTCCAGTGTGCGTTTCAACAACCTCGAACAAGATAAAACTCAACCGACTCAATAATGGTCTGGCGATTGTAGAGATGCTGCCGCCGGTGGATATTAGCCACTTTGGGAAAGATCAGGTTCGTGAACTGGCAGCGCATTGCCGTACGCTGATGGAACAAAAAATCGCAGAACTCGATAAAGAAGTTGCTGAGCGGGAAGCCGCCGGTAAGGTTTAATCCGCGCAATTCGGGTTTTTTACAGGAAAAGATTTCCTGCGTGTTAATCGCCAGTTTTTCATGGAGTTTATATGTCATTCAGTCGGCGTCAGTTCATTCAGGCATCGGGGATCGCACTGTGTGCAGGTGCTGTTCCGCTGAAGGCTAATGCTGCCGGTCAGCAACAACCGTTACCCGTGCCTCCGCTGCTGGAGTCCCGTCGGGGGCAGCCGCTATTTATGACGCTGCAACGTGCGCACTGGTCCTTTACGCAAGGCACGCGCGCGCCTGTCTGGGGGGTTAATGGCCGCTACCTGGGACCGACGATCCGCGTCTGGAAAGGGGATGACGTCAAGCTTATCTACAGCAACCGTTTGACTGAAAATGTCTCGATGACCGTCGCCGGACTACAGGTGCCTGGCCCGCTGATGGGCGGCCCGGCACGCATGATGTCTCCTAATGCGGACTGGGCGCCAGTGCTACCGATTCGCCAGAGTGCCGCCACGCTGTGGTACCACGCCAATACGCCAAATCGTACCGCCCAGCAGGTTTACAACGGTCTTGCCGGGATGTGGCTGGTTGAAGATGAAGTGAGTAAGTCACTGTCTATTCCAAACCACTATGGCGTGGATGATTTTCCGATCATTATCCAGGACAAGCGCCTGGACAACTTTGGTACGCCGGAATACAGCGAGCCCGGTAGCGGTGGTTTTGTTGGCGATACGTTACTGGTCAACGGGGCGCAAAGCCCGTATGTCGAAGTCTCCCGCGGCTGGGTGCGTTTGCGCTTGCTGAACGCGTCAAACTCGCGTCGTTACCAGCTGCAAATGAGCGATGGCCGTCCGCTGCATGTGATTTCCAGCGATCAGGGTTTTTTACCTGCGCCGGTTTCGGTGAAGCAGCTCTCGCTGGCACCGGGCGAGCGCCGTGAGATTCTGGTGGATATGACAAACGGAAATGAGGTCTCTATCACCTGCGGTGAGGCGGCCAGCATTGTCGACAGGATCCGCGGATTCTTTGAGCCTTCCAGTATTCTCATCTCCACGCTGGTACTGACGTTGCGCCCGACAGGTCTTCTGCCACTGGTGACTGATAGCCTGCCAATGCGCCTGCTGCCAACTGAAATCCTCAGCGGTTCGCCGATTCGCAGCCGTGATATCAGCCTGGATGACGATCCAGGCATTAACGGTCAACTGTGGGACGTCAACCGTATGGATATTACCGCCCAGCAGGGCTCCTGGGAGCGCTGGACGGTAAGGGCGGATATGCCTCAGTCTTTCCATATTGAAGGCGTCTCGTTCCTGATCCGTAATGTGAATGGCGCGATGCCGTTCCCGGAAGACAGAGGCTGGAAAGATACCGTCTGGGTCGACGGTCAGGTTGAATTACTGGTTTACTACGGGCAACCGTCATGGGCGCATTTCCCGTTCTACTTTAACAGCCAGACGCTGGAAATGGCGGACCGGGGATCTATCGGACAAATGTTGGTGAATCCGGCGCCGTAGCTAATTTATTGATATCGCATGGATTCGTTTTATTGCAAAGGATGCAACGATGATTAGTTTTACCTGGTATGACCTTATTGTATTTTTTTTGATGATGGCGATGCCTGTAATAGCAGGCATCGCTATTTTGGTGTTGATTTGCTCCAGTTTTAAAAATCTCACCAGTCGTCATATCCTGCTATGGCTGGTATTACCACAGTGCGTCGCTTTGCTATTGCTGTGGGGCGTTTTTACTTTTTATGGCGACGAATTAAACTCGCGTATTCTTTTGATCGTTTCCCCTGCGATACTTGCTGGAATATTGGCTTTTTGGTTGCTGTACAAAGGAAAAACACTGCTCGGTTCTTCGGTTGGCGGCCATCTTGTCGCCATAGCCATTTTTTTCGTATGTCAGAATCAACTGGAGCCGCAGCTTTATGTAGATTTCCAGCGCGCGCGAGACATTAATCAACTCTATACGCTGCATCAGGCCAGTGATAGCTTTAAAAACCAGTTAAGCGATCCCGCTTTCCGTCAGAAAATGCTTTCTTATTCGGCATATGAACAAGATATGCCGGAGTCAACGTTCAGGATTTTAATCGCCAGTGGGGCTAATCCTTTTGATAACGCGGGCTACCCTTATGTATCGCCACTGACCCAGGCGGTTAATAGCCAGAATAAGACCGCGCTGAAGGTTTTCAGTGAATTATTGTCAGGTGATTCCGAACAGGCTGCTCGCAATCGGGAAGCGCTGATGGAGGATAACCCATTAAGCAATAATGTTTATTTCTCTGCTATACCAACGACCGAACAAAAACAGCGCTATTTTGCAATGGCAACGGTCTTATTACGCCACATGCCATCGTTATTAAATGATGAGGTTTACCGCAGGATACTCAAAGAAGGCGATGCTGAACTGACGCAGTTTCTGTGGAATCATCGTCAACCGATAAAGCGGATGTACCAGCTCCAGGCCAGAGCGTTGTCAGGAGATGTCACGATCGCGGATGATATTGCCGCTACGCCCGCTATCCTGAAGGCGGAAACCGACTCCGACTATCGCGACCAGCTTTTGAAGTATTTGGTGGAGTATGCGCCGCGTCCGGTGATTCAGGCCATTCTGGACAAAGACGTCGTACAATGGACGGATTTTGACGACCGCGATGGGAACAATAAGGTGCTGGAAGAGGCCATCGACCGTGCGAGGGGCTACAGTAATGGAGATCCGCAAGTCCTTACCCTTGTTATTCGCGACATACTGGAGCGTAAAGCGCCTTACTCTGATAACCAACTGGCGCACGGTTTTTACACTGAAGATAAGGGATCGCAGGTCGTGAGCGCGCTACATGCAGGAGGGATTTCTTGTACGGAACTTCGCGATGCTTTCAGGCAGTATATTGGCGAGTCTTCTGTTTTTGATGGCAAAGCGCGAATAGACGAAGTTTGCGGTGCGGGAAAATAATGCTTCAGCGCTCATAATCTTTCGATCTCTATTGCATTCCGGCTTATAATCCCCGGCCTTTGATTATTTTTTTACCATTTTTGGAAGCACTATGAGCGCAATATCCCTGATCCAGCCGGACAGAGACCTTTTCTCCTGGCCGCAGTACTGGGCTGCCTGTTTTGGCCCGGCACCGTTTTTGCCGATGTCACGTGACGAAATGGACCAACTTGGCTGGGATAGCTGCGACATCATTCTGGTTACCGGCGATGCATACGTCGACCATCCCAGCTTTGGCATGGCAATTTGCGGCCGTATGCTGGAAGCGCAGGGCTTTCGCGTTGGGATTATCGCCCAGCCGGAGTGGAACAACAAAGACGATTTTATGCGTTTGGGTAAACCGAACCTGTTCTTTGGTGTGACCGCAGGCAACATGGATTCGATGATCAACCGTTATACCGCCGATCGCCGACTGCGCCATGACGATGCTTACACGCCAGACAACGTGGCAGGCAAACGCCCGGACCGCGCCACGCTGGTTTATACCCAGCGCTGTAAGGAAGCATGGAAAGATGTGCCGGTTATTCTCGGCGGCATTGAGGCCAGCCTGCGCCGTACCGCGCACTATGACTACTGGTCTGATACCGTTCGTCGCTCCGTTCTGGTGGATTCCAAAGCCGACATGCTGATGTTCGGCAACGGCGAACGTCCGCTGGTGGAAGTGGCACATCGTCTGGCGATGGGTGAAACTATCGATCAGATCCGCGACGTGCGTAACACCGCGATTATGGTTAAAGAAGCGCTGCCGGGCTGGAGTGGGGTGGACTCCACGCGTCTCGACACGCCGGGCAAGATTGACCCGATTCCACATCCGTACGGCGAAGATTTGCCGTGTGCCGACAACAAACCTGTCGCCCCGAAAAAACAGGAAGCGAAAGCGGTAACCGTACAGCCGCCACGACCGAAACCGTGGGAAAAAACCTACGTGCTGCTGCCGTCCTTCGAAAAAGTGAAGGGCGACAAAGTGCTGTATGCGCATGCGTCGCGTATCCTGCACCACGAAACCAACCCAGGCTGCGCGCGCGCGCTGATGCAAAAGCATGGCGATCGCTACATCTGGATCAACCCGCCAGCCATTCCGCTCTCTACCGAAGAGATGGACAGCGTCTTTGCGCTGCCTTACAAGCGCGTGCCGCATCCGGCGTATGGCGACAGCCGTATTCCGGCCTATGAGATGATCCGCTTCTCGATCAACATTATGCGTGGCTGCTTTGGCGGCTGTTCGTTCTGTTCGATCACCGAGCACGAAGGCCGCATCATCCAGAGCCGCTCTGAAGACTCGATCATCAATGAAATCGAAGCCATTCGCGACACCGTTCCGGGCTTTACCGGCGTGATTTCCGATCTCGGTGGCCCAACGGCGAACATGTATATGCTGCGCTGTAAGTCACCGCGTGCGGAGCAGACCTGCCGTCGTCTGTCATGCGTCTATCCGGATATTTGTCCGCATATGGATACCAACCACGAACCGACGATTAACCTTTATCGCCGTGCGCGTGATTTGAAAGGTATTAAAAAGATCCTCATCGCTTCCGGTGTACGCTATGACATCGCGGTTGAAGATCCGCGTTATATCAAAGAGCTGGCGACCCATCACGTTGGCGGCTATCTGAAGATTGCGCCAGAGCATACTGAAGAAGGCCCGCTGTCGAAGATGATGAAGCCGGGGATGGGCAGCTACGATCGCTTTAAGGAATTGTTCGATACCTACTCTAAACAGGCGGGTAAAGAACAGTACCTGATCCCGTACTTTATTTCCGCGCACCCGGGTACGCGTGACGAGGATATGGTGAATCTGGCGCTGTGGCTGAAACAACGTCGTTTCCGCCTCGATCAGGTGCAGAACTTCTACCCATCGCCGCTGGCGAACTCCACAACCATGTATTACACCGGGAAAAACCCGCTGGGTAAAATTGGTTATAAGAGTGAAGACGTGGTGGTGCCGAAAGGTGATAAGCAGCGTCGTCTGCATAAAGCCCTGCTGCGTTACCACGATCCAGCCAACTGGCCGTTAATCCGCCAGGCGCTGGAAGATATGGGTAAAAAGCATCTGATCGGTGGTCGTCGCGAATGTCTGGTTCCGGCGCCTACGCTGGAAGAGATGCGCGAAGCACGTCGTCAGAACCGTCATACTCGTCCGGCGTTGACTAAACATACGCCAGTGGCGCATCAGCGCCAGACGCCTGCCGCGAACAAAAAACGTGGGAAAGTGGCGGGGCGCTAATCCGTCCTGCCTGGTAGTGAAATACTTATCAGGCCTACGAATAGCACGATTTTGTAGGCCGGGTAAGTGGCTTGCGCCGCCATCCAGTAGAGAGACTCAGTACTTACGCCTCACGAATTCTGGCCGCTAATGCGGCCAGTTTTGCATCATCCGCCCGTTCATGATCGTGTGACGACAGATACCCTTCATACTGCTCGAAAAATTTGTTCTGCCGCGCTTCAATCGGTTTCCAGTGGGTTAAATCGCCAGTACCGTGCATGGGGCTTAATTTACTGTGCACATGGTCTACGCCGAAACCTTCGAAAAACATCCCCGTACGGCTGACGTCCGGGAAAGCCTTATCCAGTTTCTTAGCCACTTTTTGGGTTGCCAGCATCAGGTCAGCCAACGCCTGCGGCGGCATATCGAAGGCATAGCTGGGGTAATGCTTTTTCGGGATCACCACGGTAAAACCGTCGGTGTTCGGGAAAATCGACAGAAAAGCCAGGTGATGCTCGTCTTCCCAGACCTTATGGCAGGGCGCTTTGCCTTCAACAATTTGACAGAAAATACAGGTCATTGCGGTGACTCTTCCAGGGGATGATGGACTCAGAGTATCATTCGCTCCTGGAAAACGTAAATGGACTTAATTCAAAGTGAGAGCAAGGATGGCTAAGTGGATAAGGTCAGCAGTGCTGCTGACGGTGATACTACAAAGCGGTTGTGTGGCACATCATCAGACGCAGCCCGCGGTGGATGGGCGACTGACAAATAGCGCTGGACAACCCGTTCAGGGTGCGGAAATTACCTTAAACAGTAACGCATCTCCAGTCAGTACCGTGTCCGATCGAGATGGTTTTTTTTCCTTTCCCGATAAGTACGAATGGACATTCTTTCTGCCAATTGGCCCCATGGACTGGATTTATCGCTCCGCGCTGCATATTTCCGCTGAAGGGGATTCGTACGAGGTTGAACTGGGCGGTCGTTTGGGCGGGGTGCATGCGGCAGATGGCGAGGCTTATCGCGTGACATGTTCCTTGCCGGATGCGTCGCATTCGATACCAAAAGCGGGGATTTGCCAGCCTGGTAGTGAGTAAGCCCGGACATCTGGCGCCGGGCTTAAAGGGGGAGTTAACCGCCGAACTGGTCCGGGTCTGGTCCCAGACGTTTGCCCTGATCGAGTTTCGCGATTTCGCCTAATTCATCTTTATCCAGGCGGAAGTCCCAGACGTTAAAGTTTTCTGCGATACGCGCAGGGGTGACCGATTTCGGAATCACCACCAGCCCGCTATCCAGGTGCCAGCGGATGACAATCTGCGCCGGTGTTTTGCCATATTTCTCAGCGAGGTCACGGATGATCTTTTGATCAAAGACGTCCTGCCCGCCCTGCGCCAGCGGGCTCCAGGATTCGGTCTGGATTTTATGTGTGGCGTTCCAGGCATGAAGCTGGCGCTGTTGCATCAGCGGATGAAGTTCTATCTGGTTAATCACCGGAGGTACGCCGGTTTCATCCATCAGCCGCTGGAGATGGTTGATCTGAAAGTTGCACACGCCGATGCTTTTAATCAGACCTTCTTTTTGCAGGTCGATCATGTTTTCCCACGCTTCAACGTAGTGATCGATCGCCGGAACCGGCCAGTGCATCAGGTACAGATCGAGGTAATCAACCTGGAGTTTTTCCATGCTTTCGAGCAAGGCTTCCCGGGGACGTTTTTGGTCATCATTCCACAGCTTGGTGGTGATGAATAACTCGTCCCGTGGTATGCCAGCATCGCGTATTGCTTTGCCGACACCTTCTTCGTTTTTGTACGCCGCAGCGGTATCAATTGAGCGATACCCCACTTCCAGCGCTTTATGAATGGCGGTAATGACTTCTTCGTTGCTTGCCTTCCAGACCCCCAGGCCCAGTTGCGGCATGACGTTACCATCCTGTAGTTTGATCATGGTTGGAGTGGTCATAATTCCCCCCTGAATAACTGTCACCGGAACATACTCCGGTGACATGGTGTGACTTAAGCCTGGTATAAATACCCAAAAACGAAAGGCGGAGGTCAAAAAACCTTAGCGAGCCGCTTCGTAAATCCGACGGCTGACCTCAAGCGTAATGTCCTGATGTTCGCCCAGTTTCGTACCGCCATGCGCTTGCAGTTTTTCCAGCAACGCCGGGATGGAGCTACCGTCCAGGCCGTAGTCAGACAGGCGAGTCGGTACGCCCATTTGCTCGAAGAAAGCGCGAGTTGCGGCAATAGCGGCGTCAATGCGCTGGTCATCATCACCTTCGGTGATATTCCAGATACGCTCTGCGTATTGCAGCAGTTTGGCGCGTTTGGTGTCGCGTTTTTCATTCCACAGCGCTGGCAGAACGATGGCCAATGTTTGAGCATGATCCAGACCGTGCATTGCGGTCAGCTCATGGCCCAGCATATGTGTTGCCCAGTCCTGCGGTACGCCTGCGCCAATCAGGCCGTTCAGCGCCTGGGTCGCCGCCCACATGACGTTCGCACGCACGTTGTAGTTTTCCGGCTCCTGCAATGCTTTCGGGCCTTCTTCTATTAGCGTCAGCAGAATGCCTTCGGCAAAGCGATCCTGAATTTTCCCGTCTACCGGATAAGTCACATACTGCTCAACGGTATGCACAAAGGCATCCACGACGCCGTTCGCAACCTGACGCGGCGGCAGGGTATAGGTGTAAACCGGATCCAGCACGGCAAATACCGGCTGCACAAACGGGGTCATAAAGGCCAGCTTATCGCCGGTGGTTTTACGCGAAATTACCGCACCGGAGTTAGATTCAGAGCCGGTTGCAGGCAGGGTTAATACTGAGCCCATCGGGATAGCGCTTGTTACGTCGTTACCGTGGGTTTCCAGAATGCGCCATGGATCGATACCGTCAGCGTACTGTGCCGCTGCCGCGATAAATTTGGTGCCATCCAGCACAGAACCCCCGCCTACAGCCAGCAGGAACGTCACTTTTTCATCACGCACGATTTTTACTGCGTTCATCAGCGTTTCATAAGACGGGTTCGGCTCAATACCGCCAAACTCCAGCACATCCAGGCCTTTCAGCGCATCCTGAACCTGTGCCAGAACGCCGGTTTTTTTCACGCTGCCGCCGCCGTAGGTAATCAGTACGCGAGCATCCTGAGGGATTTGATCGCGCAGCTCAGCGATAGCGCCTTTACCAAACAAAATACGGGTTGGGGTATGGAGATTAAAGTTGTTCATTGCTCGTTCCCTTATGTGGGTAAAAAAAGAGGGCAGGAGGTGTCTGCCGGATGATGAACATTGTGGTCGCCCGCCGCGTTGCTCTCAATGCTCATTTCTGCCGATGTCTTGCCCATTTCTACAGACTGCTGGAGAAAACGGATAAATCTGCGCATTATGTCAGGGTCGAAAACCGATGATGAAATGGTGCTCCATGAACCGTGATGAGATCTGCCTTCTGCTGACAGATAAAATTAAACAGCTGAAAAACAATGAAAATAAACTCAGTGAATTGCTGCCAGATGTCCGCCTGCTGCACGGCACGGAGCCAGCGGCCCGTACGCCGGTCATGTATCAGCCAGGCATCATATTTCTCTTTTCGGGACATAAAATTGGTTACATCAATGAGCGTGTATTTCGTTATGACGCCAACGAATACCTGCTGCTAACCGTTCCTTTACCCTTTGAATGTGAAACGCATGCGACACCGGAGGTTCCCCTGGCCGGTATCTACCTGAATGTTGATATTCTGCAGTTGCAGGAGCTGTTGATGGACATCGGGGAAGATGAGCTCTTCCAGCCCGCTATGGCGGCCAGCGGGATCAACTCCGCGACGCTCTCTGACGAAATTCTTTGCGCCGCTGAGCGCCTGCTGGATGTGATGGAGCGACCGCTGGATGCACGTATTCTGGGGAAACAGATTATTCGCGAGATCCTCTACCATGTGCTGACCGGGCCGCGTGGCGGCGCGTTACTGGCGCTGGTCAGCCGTCAGACGCATTTCAGTTTGATAAGCCGGGTGCTGAAGCGGATTGAAACCAAATACACCGAAAACCTCAATGTAGAACAGCTGGCGGCAGAAGCGAACATGAGCGTGTCGGCGTTTCATCATAATTTTAAAGCGGTAACCAGCACGTCGCCGCTGCAATATCTGAAGAGCTACCGTCTGCATAAAGCACGGATGATGATGATCCACGATGGAATGAAGGCCAGTGCGGCTGCCATGCGCGTCGGCTATGAGAGCGCATCGCAATTTAGCCGGGAGTTCAAACGTTTCTTTGGTGTAACGCCTGGGGAAGATGCGGCCAGAATTCGAATGATGCAGGGGAGTTGATTTCATGTTGGCCTGACAGTTACTCCGCAGGCCTTAAAGCTGTGCGCCATCAGGCGAAATGCCGGAGATTATCCGGCCTCGGATGCGGCTCAGGCGCTACAATATTTTTTTTTAATTACCACGAACAGCGTTCCCAACAGACCTGCGGTTAACAGGGCAACCGGCAGGATCATTAAAAAGGTCATCACCTGATCTTCATGACGTTTGACGAACGGGATCATGCTCAGTGCATAGCCAAAGCTGGTGACGACGGTCACCCACAGCAGACCGCTCAGCCAGTTAAAAAACTGGAACCGACGGTTTGGAAGGCCAGAAATTCCCGCCATTGTTGGCAGCAAGGTGCGAACAAACGCCAGGAAGCGTCCTGCCAGCAGCGCCATCAGTCCGTGTTGGTCAAACATGCAGGTGGCGCGCTGATGGTATTTTTCAGGCAATTGCGCCAGCCAGCCTTTTACCGTCCGCGTGTTGCCCAGCCAGCGTCCCTGAATGTAGCTTAGCCAGCAGCCCAGACTGGCGGCGGCAGTCAGAATAGCTATGGTAGGTAAAAAACTCATCACGTCCTGAGCGATCAGCGCCCCTGCCAGCAATAACAGGCTGTCTCCGGGTAAAAAGGAGGCGGGTAGCAGACCATTTTCTAAAAACAGTGTGGCGAACATGACGAAGTAAACCACGCTCACAACGTGCGGATCCGCCAGCGCGGCAAAATCGTGTTGCCAGAGCGCGGAGACAATATCTTGAATGACTACCATGGACTTTCCTGTGGAACAGCGTTTATGTGTGGATTGTACTCCTGAATTGTCCGGGATGCCTTGATCCCGGACGCAACAATTGCAGACTTTTCCACCAGAAGTGTCTGCATATATGTCCATCTGTGGCAATTTTACTCGATTCGGGCAAATCCTGCGGCCAAATCGGCAATCAGATCGTCAACATTCTCTAAACCAATATGCAAACGGATGAGCGTTCCGCTGAAGTCCACCTCACCTTGCGGACGGATAGCGGCAATGTGTTCCGGCTGGTTAGCGAGGATCAGCGATTCAAAACCACCCCAGGAGTAGGCCATGCTGAACAGGCTGAAGTGATCCAAATATGCGGCAAGCTCCTCATGATTGAGTTTCTTATTCAATACAAAGGAGAACAGGCCGCTGCTGCCGGAGAAATCACGCTTCCAGAATTCGTGACCTTTACTGCCGGGCAGCGCCGGGTGATTCACGCGGGCGACCTGCGGATGGCTGGCCAGCCACTCGGCGACCTTTACGCTGCTTTCATGGTGCGTACGCAGGCGAACGCTCAGCGTACGCAGTCCACGGCTGGTCATATAGGCGGTATCGGCGTCCAGCATTTGCCCCATCAGATAGGCATTTTCGCGCAGTTGATCCCAGCAGCGGGCATTAGATACCGCCGTGCCGACCATGCCGTCGGAATGACCAATCAGATATTTGGTACCTGCCTGAATAGAAATATCGATACCAAAATCCAGCGCTTTGAACAGCACCCCGGCAGCCCAGGTGTTATCAATCATGATGATAGCATCCGGCGCGACGTGTCTGACGGCGGCAACAATAGCTGGAACATCATGCACTTCCATAGTGACAGAGCCGGGAGATTCCAGAAATACGACTTTCGTGTTCGGCTGAATGTGCTTCACTATACCGGCGCCAACCAGCGGATCGAACCAGCCGGTGGACACGCCGAGCTTGCCGAGAATTTTGGTGCAGAAATCCTGGCTGGGTTCATAGGCGGTGTTGGTCATTAGCACATGATCCCCTTGCTCTACAAAGGCGAGGATTGTGTTGGCAACGGCCGCTGCGCCGCAGGGGAACAAGGCGCAACCTGCACCGCCTTCCAGTTCGCACATCGCTTCCTGCAGGGAGAAATGCGTCAGGGTTCCGCGACGGCCATAGAAAAGCCCACCGTTAGCCCGGTTATGCGTAGCCTGCTTTTTGGCCTCGACGGTGTCAAACACCAGCGAAGAAGCGCGCTGGATCACGCTATTTACCGAGCCCAGCGTGTACTTTTTACTGCGTCCTGCGTGGACGAGTTTGGTTTCAAGTTGTTTATCTGCCATGTTGTCTGACCTGTTTTTATACGTCTGGATGTCTAAACTACCATGAATCAAAGGTGACGCATCCTGCGGAACGGTCATACAGTAGAAAATAATCTCAAAATGCTTCTGGTGACTTTTTTACTGCGTAAGCGCAAGGAAAAGAAACCAAAGGTGCGGCAATATGTAAATAGTAATGAGAACGACTATCAATTCGACGTCTTTTTGATATCATTACGCTCAGATTTTGTGATTTGCGTCCTGGAGATACAGAGTGGGTAATAATTTGATGCAGACGGATCTTTCCGTCTGGGGTATGTATCAGCACGCCGATATCGTGGTTAAGTGCGTGATGATTGGGCTGATTTTGGCGTCAGTGGTCACCTGGGCTATCTTCTTTAGTAAGAGCCTTGAGTTCTTTACTCAGAAACGCCGCCTTAAGCGTGAGCAGCAACTGCTGGCGGAAGCCCGCTCTTTAGATAGGGCAAGTGAGATTGCCGCAGGATTCGATGGCAAAAGCCTGGGCGCACAGTTGGTTTATGAAGCGCAGAACGAACTGGAACTGTCAGAAGGCAGCGACGACAACGAAGGTATCAAAGAGCGTACCGGCTTCCGTCTGGAGCGTCGTGTGGCGGCGGTAGGCCGTCATATGGGTCGCGGTAACGGATACCTGGCCACTATCGGGGCTATCTCTCCATTCGTGGGTCTGTTTGGTACCGTATGGGGTATCATGAATAGCTTCATCGGGATCGCACAAACCCAAACGACCAACCTGGCCGTTGTTGCGCCGGGTATCGCAGAAGCGCTATTAGCGACCGCGATCGGTCTGGTCGCGGCAATTCCTGCGGTCGTTATCTACAACATTTTCGCACGTCAGATTGGCAGCTATAAAGCGATGCTGGGCGATGTCGCGGCACAGGTGCTGTTGCTGCAAAGTCGCGATCTGGACCTGAATGCTAGCGCTTCTGCGCATCCAGTACGTGCTGCGCAGAAATTACGTGTAGGATGATGTTCCATGGCAATGAGCTTTAATGAAAACCTGGACGATAACGGTGAAATGCATGAAATCAACGTGACGCCGTTTATCGACGTTATGTTGGTTTTATTGATCATCTTTATGGTAGCCGCGCCGTTGGCAACGGTGGATGTGAAAGTGAATCTCCCTGCTTCCACCAGTACCCCGCAGCCGCGTCCGGAAAAACCGGTTTATCTGTCGGTAAAAGCCGATAAGAGTATGTTTATCGGCAATAATCAGGTGACGGACGACACCATGATTAGCGAATTAAATACGCTGACCGATGGGAAGAAAGACACTACGATTTTCTTCCGTGCGGATAAAACCGTCGATTATGAAACCATGATGAAAGTGATGGATACGCTGCATCAGGCGGGTTTCCTGAAAATTGGTCTGGTCGGTGAAGAGACCGTAAAAGCGAAGTAATCCTCGTTGCCGGGTAATGGTTGTCGCCTTACCCGGCCTGCAGCTCCTGTTCCAGCTCCTCCGCACGCCCTTATCTGTTCTCATCCAGTGCGACAGTCGTTATCCTGGTGGGTTCGTAGTTCCCCTCAGACAGTTTACGCGTCAGGCGTAAGGTGGCCGTTTCTCGCTTGAGTATATGCTGGTAAGTACTCTCCAGTCGGGCCATGATTTTGTCCCGCAGTTCTGGTTGCTGCTCCATAATGGCTTCAATCGCGGCGCCGTAGATCTCTTCCTTAGCCTGTAGTGCATAAATTTCACGGCGATTTTGCCATTTCATACGCACCAGTGCGGCAGGTATAGAAACTATTTCCTGGGCCACGCTTTCCAGCGTCGCGTTTTTATTGGCAATCAGCACGGCTAAATTTTGCTTTAAGACAAACTCATCGCTTTTATGGTCATCTAAAGCCAAATAAACATTATTATCCTCAACATCTTTCATTTTATTTCTCTTCCAGAGAATAAAAAATAGGATCGCTGGTTTCGCGGGTAATTAAATTAAGCCAAATTTTATTGCCCTGCTCATTAACGGTGGCTATTTTTGTGGACAAAATTTTACTTAATTCTTGAGCGTTGATGTCACCTTCCGCTTGTAGTGAATTGAGCAGGCGAGTGAATGACTCAATTTTTGCGGCACGAAACAGGCGCTCTTTTAAATGGCGGTCGCACTCTTCAAATAACATATTGCGTGCCTGGCCGGTAGCGGCAGAGCTAATCAAAATATCGGGTTCGTAATCACTTAATGTTCTCTTCCCCTGAGTCAAATTTTCACTATTATCTGCGGGGCTGGTATTGGATGAGGAGCAGGATAAGTGAAAACGCGAGGGAACAAGATGCTCGGGAAGCATGTTGAAATATCCTTTGATGCCAATGAGATGTTGTTTTAATTAAACCAGGCCGCGTTGACAATAGCATGGCGTAATTTTAAAATCAAAAAAAATGGAGCCAGTATATGAACAGTATATTTTATTCTGTTATTACCCTGCTATTGCTTACCTGCGGGGTACTTTTGTTGATGCGCAGTGCAAATAAAAACCGAGAAACAGAAAATGGGTACTCTGAAAATCAGCCGGAAATGCTGAGTAAAGAAGAGGGGGAGGATCATTTTTCGCTACTGATGAATTCGATTACCCCAGTATGGTATTGGCGCGTTAATCACGAATATATCGATTTTATCCATTCGACGATCAAACGGATGACAATGGTAGAGTTGAATGAGACGCCAGGGCTATTTGATGCACAGAGGCGTTGTAGCGATCTCAACTCTGCGGTGTATAAATATTACGACAATATTAAAAAGCGCTGTCTGAGCGGTGAGAAAGTCCCGCATGCCGATCTGGACGTGCTCAACTTACGCCAGTGTTTCAGGGAGTTCAGCCTGGAGGCTTATCCTGCGCTTGTCGCGCTGGTGTGGCCGGAATTTCAACGTCCAGAGATTAAAGCGGAAGAGATGTGAGGGACTTGCTGGCCCGCATTACGTGCCGGGGAGGCTAACGCCGCTACCCGGCACGAAGTGGCATACGGTTACTTGTCAGATGAGGCCTGCCACAGGTTCAGCTTTCCGTCCGCAACGTGCTTATCGATCTGCGTCAATTCTTCGGCACTGAACGTCAGGTTAGCCAACGCCTGAACGTTCTCCTCCAGTTGCTCCGGTCGGCTGGCGCCAATTAATACCGAAGTCACCCGGTTATCTTTTAGCAGCCAGCTTAAGGCCATTTGCGCCATCGACTGTCCGCGCTGTTGCGCCATCTCATTGAGCAAACGCAGGCTGGTAAGGTTTTCTTCCGTCAGCATGTTTTCCGTCAGCCCTCGAACTTTTTTCCCTTCACGCTGCATGCGGGAACCTTCCGGAATGCCGTTGAGGTATTTCCCCGTCAGCAACCCCTGGGCCAGCGGCGTAAATGCGATACAGCCCATACCGTTGGATTCCAGCGTATCCAGCAGACCACTACTGTCTACCCAACGGTTAAGCAAGTTGTAGGAAGGCTGGTGGATTAGCAGCGGAATTTTCCATTCCCGCATCAGCTCGGCCATTTTCTGCGTACGTTCCGGGGAATAGGATGAGATGCCGACATACAGCGCTTTGCCGCTTTGCACCGCATGGGCCAGAGCCGAGGCGGTCTCTTCCATTGGCGTATTTTCGTCAACGCGGTGCGAATAAAAGATATCGACATAGTCGAGGCCCATGCGTTTCAGGCTTTGGTCGAGGCTGGCGAGCAGGTATTTCCGCGAACCGCCAGAACCGTATGGGCCTGGCCACATGTCATAGCCTGCCTTGGTAGAAATGATCAGTTCATCACGATAGTGTGCAAAATCCTCGCGCAGTAAGCGGCCAAAATTTTCTTCTGCGCTGCCCGGAGGCGGCCCATAGTTATTGGCTAAATCAAAATGCGTGATGCCTAAATCAAATGCTTTACGCAGCAGGGCGCGCTGGGAATCCAGCGCCTGAACGTGCCCAAAACTGTGCCACAAACCTAGCGACAGCGCGGGTAAGCGTAAACCGCTGCGCCCACAGTAGCGATAGAGCATCTGCTCGTAACGTTCAGGATTGGCAAACCAGGCCATGAGATCTCCTTAGTGCAGGTGAATTTCGAAACAACGTTTCTATTCTAGCGGGTTCACGGCGAATATCCCGTTCACCAGGTCACACTGGGATGAAAAACTGGGCAAAAACAGACCACTGTGCTTTGCTTAAAAAAACATCAGCCAGGAGTCCTGCCATGTCGCGTCTAACTGCCAAAGACTTTCCGCAAGAACTGCTCGACTACTATGACTATTACGCTCATGGAAAAATAACGAAACGCGAATTTCTCAATCTTGCGGCGAAATATGCAGTCGGAGGTATGACGGCGCTGGCGTTATTCAACGTGTTGAAACCCAATTATGCTCTCGCAACGCAGGTGGAGTTCACCGATCCTGATATCCTGGCGGAATATATTACCTATCCATCACCCGAAGGGCATGGCGATGTGCGGGGATACCTGGTTAAACCCGCTAATGCGACGGGGAACGTTCCGGCGGTTGTGGTGGTGCATGAGAATCGCGGGCTGAATCCGTATATTGAGGATGTGGCGCGACGGGTGGCGAAAGCGGGGTATATTGCACTCGCGCCTGATGGATTAAGTTCGGCGGGGGGATATCCTGGCAATGATGATAAAGGCCGGGAGTTACAGCAGCAGGTTGACCCGGTAAAGCTGATGAACGATTTTTTTGCCGCCATTGAATATATGCAGCGTTTTGCCGGCGCGACGGGAAAAGTGGGGATCACTGGTTTTTGCTATGGCGGTGGTGTGTCGAACGCCGCAGCCGTCGCTTTCCCTGAACTGGCCTGCGCGGTGCCTTTCTATGGTCGACAGGTTCCTGCGGCTGATGTCCCCAAAATAAACGCGCCTTTATTACTACACTATGCGCAACTAGATACCCGAATTAATGAGGGATGGCCTGCTTATGAAGCGGCACTGAAGGCTAATAAGAAAGTCTATGAGGCATATATCTATCCCGGCGTTAATCATGGTTTTCATAATGATTCGACACCGCGTTATGATAAAGCAGCTGCTGATTTAGCCTGGGAGCGTACTCTTGCATGGTTTAACAAATATTTACGATAGAAAACAAAGGATTATTTAATGCTTCAGGTTAATCATCTGAATAATAATGCTAGCTAATTTCATTAGCATTCATGTTGATATAGTGTAAATAGATATTGAATGTACTTAAGAAAGTAAAAAAATAAAGAACGCATTATATCTTCTCTGTTGCCTGCCGATAACAAGGATAAGTATCGCCTGATGGCGAATTCCTCATCAACGGCAAGGAAATTATTATGCGTTTGCTGAAAAACTTCACTATTCGTATTGTCATGTTGGCAATACTGGGACTTTTTTGCCTGCTCTGGTCGGGCGTGGGTTTATTCAGTCTTCATTCTTTATCAAAAATATCTGAAGGCAATGATATTGACCGTCATCTCGTCCATCAGATGACGGTGCTCAGCCAGGGGAACGATCAGTACTTTCGTTTCGTCACGCGCTTGAGTCGCGCCATGGATGTCAAAATGAGCGGCGGAACGCCTGATTTTGCGCCAGCGCAGCAGTCCCTGGAGAACATGAGCAAAAAACTCCAGGAGATGAAAACGTTGTCTCCAGGACCAATGGATCCGGAAGTGGCCGCGGCGGTACTGACGAAGTGGCAGGCGCTGCTGGACAACGGCGTGATCCCGCAAATGCAACTGGCGCAGCAGGGCACGCTTACGGCCTTTGCGGAGCATGCCAGCACCGTTACGCCAGCGCTGAGCCGGGAGTTTGGCGCCAGTGCAGAACGCTTTAACACCACGGCAGGCGAGCGGCTTGATACCACGCGCGTCATGGTTGATGGTAAAACGTCTATCATCCGGACGCTAATCATTACCGCCGTGATCCTCGGTATTGCTCTCCTGTTTTTCACTGACCGTTACCTCGTCGCCATGATGGTGAAGCCGTTGGGACGTATCCGCCAGCAGTTCCAGCAGATTGCACAGGGCGACCTCAGCCATCCAATTGAAGATTTTGGTCGTAACTGCGTGGGCCAACTGGTGCCGTTACTATGCGCGATGCAGGACAGCCTGCGCGAAGCCGTCAGTACCATCCGTTCAGGTAGTGACAACATCTGGCGAGGTGCTACGGAAATTTCCACCGGCAACAACGATCTCTCCTCGCGAACTGAAGAACAGGCCGCTGCGCTGGAAGAGACCGCTGCCAGCATGGAGCAACTGACCGCCACGGTAAAACTGAACGCTGAAAACGCGCGTGAAGCCAGCCAGCTTGCCGACACGGCGACAGAAACGGCAGGTAAAGGGAGCACCCTGGTTTCAGAAGTGGTTGAGACGATGGATGGCATTGCCGCCAGCTCTAAACAGATCGCGGAAATTACCTCTGTTATTAATAGCATCGCTTTCCAGACCAACATTCTGGCGCTGAACGCGGCAGTTGAAGCCGCCAGAGCAGGCGAACAGGGACGTGGTTTTGCCGTCGTTGCCGGTGAAGTGCGTAACCTTGCCAGCCGCAGCGCCGGGGCGGCGAAAGAGATTGAGACGCTGATTGGCGAGTCGTCGCGTCGCGTCGATCAGGGCGCTCGTCTGGTTAAAGAGACGGGATTAACCATGGAGGCGATTCTGCGCGGCGCCACCGAAGTGACCGTCATCATGAAACAAATTGCCTCTGCCTCGGAAGAGCAGAACAAAGGCATCTCGCAGGTGAGCGTAGCGATCACCCAAATGGACAGCGTAACGCAACAGAACGCGGCGTTGGTAGAGCAGGTTTCCGCCGCGGCTGTGGCGCTGGAACGACAAACGGAAGAACTGCAACGCTCGGTGCAACAGTTCCGCCTCTCAGCGAATGATGTGCAGTACGCCGCCGCTAATACCGCTTCCCCTTCAGCAGACAGCAAAACGTCTGCGGCAGCTAAAACGGATGAATGGGTGTCCTTTTAAGCTGACATAAAAAGTTCGTGATACCTCTGGTCTTTGCTTAAAAAATCGCTATATAATTTATTATATAGCGATTGGAGGTTATGCATGGACAACCATTTTGGAAAAGGCCTGATGGCCGGATTAAACGCGTCAAGCGCGGATAGCGCGCGCTCGGTAGCCAATTTTTGTGCTGATTATAAACGCGGCTTTGTACTGGGATTTTCTCATCGAATGTTTGAAAAAACGGGCGATCGACAGCTCAGCGCCTGGGAGGCGGGGATCCTCACGCGCCGCTATGGGCTGGATAAAGAGATGGTTATGGATTTCTTTAAAGAGAACCAGTCCAGTACAACAATTCGTTTTTTCATGGCTGGCTATCGTCTCGAAGCTTGATCCGAAAGGGGTATTATCTTGCTTTAATTAATTACACTATTGACCTACGCCTTCGTTTTGTTGCTCCGCCGAAGTATTATAATGCACATAACCATATAAAAAGTGTGGTAATGGCGCGCCGATCGCAATATGCAACATGCGAATGGTGCAAAATAAAAGCCAGGTCTTCGCAACGGAATAACTATAAAATGACTGGAGATAACTCTCTCATCAATTCGAACGGCATTAATCGCCGTGATTTCATGAAGCTTTGTGCAGCACTGGCCGCTACCATGGGGCTCAGTAGCAAAGCCGCCGCAGAAATGGCCGAATCAGTTTCTCGTCCTCAGCGCCCACCGGTTATCTGGATTGGGGCTCAGGAGTGTACGGGTTGTACTGAATCGCTACTTCGCGCGACACACCCTACAGTGGAAAACCTCGTTCTGGAGACCATCTCTCTGGAATACCATGAGGTGCTCTCCGCCGCCTTCGGCCATCAGGTTGAAGAGAATAAACATAACGCTCTGGAGAAGTACAAAGGGCAATATGTTTTGGTTGTAGATGGTTCTATCCCACTGAAAGACAATGGTATTTACTGCATGGTTGCCGGTGAGCCGATCGTGGATCACATTCGTCGGGCCGCAGAAGGCGCAGCCGCTATCATTGCTATCGGCTCTTGCGCCGCATGGGGTGGTGTTGCTGCTGCTGGCGTTAACCCAACGGGTGCCGTCGGCTTGCAGGAAGTTCTGCCAGGCAAAACCATCATCAACATCCCCGGCTGTCCGCCGAACCCGCACAACTTCCTCGCCACGGTCGCGCATATCATCACCTACGGTAAGCCGCCGAAACTGGATACCAAAAACCGTCCGACATTCGCCTATGGCCGTTTGATTCACGAACACTGCGAGCGTCGCCCGCACTTTGACGCAGGCCGTTTTGCGAAAGAGTTTGGCGATGAAGGTCACCGTGAAGGTTGGTGCCTCTACCATCTCGGCTGTAAAGGACCAGAAACCTACGGCAACTGCTCAACGCTGCAATTCTGCGATGTTGGAGGCGTATGGCCGGTGGCTATCGGTCACCCTTGCTATGGCTGTAACGAAGAAGGTATCGGTTTCCATAAAGGTATTCACCAGCTTGCTCATGTGGAAAACCAAACGCCGCGTTCCGAAAAACCTGACGTCAATATGAAAGAAGGCGGCAATGTTTCTGCCGGAGCGATTGGGTTGCTTGGTGGCGTAGTAGGACTGGTTGCCGGCGTCAGCGTGATGGCGGTTCGTGAACTGGGTCGTCAGCAGAAGAAAGATAACGCTGACTCACGGGGAGAATAACCGTGAACAGACGTAACTTTATTAAAGCAGCCTCCAGCGGGGCATTGCTGTTGGGCGCTGCGCCGTCCATCAGCCATGCGGCTGCAGAAAACCGTCCGCCGATCCCTGGTTCTTTAGGGATGCTCTATGACTCAACGCTGTGTGTAGGCTGCCAGGCTTGTGTCACCAAGTGTCAGGATATCAACTTTCCTGCGCGTAATCCGGAAGGCGAGCAGACCTGGTCAAACAACGACAAACTGTCGCCGTATACCAATAACATCATTCAGGTGTGGCGTAGCGGAACAGGCGTTAACAAAGACCAGGAAGAAAATGGCTACGCATACATTAAGAAACAGTGCATGCACTGTGTCGATCCGAACTGCGTCTCCGTTTGCCCAGTCTCTGCGCTGAAGAAAGATCCAAAAACCGGCATCGTCCACTATGACAAAGATGTCTGCACAGGCTGTCGTTACTGCATGGTCGCCTGCCCATACAACGTGCCTAAGTACGACTACAACAACCCGTTTGGTGCGCTTCACAAGTGTGAACTGTGTAACCAGAAAGGGGTTGAGCGCCTGGACAAAGGCGGTTTACCGGGTTGTGTTGAAGTATGCCCTGCCGGTGCGGTGATTTTTGGTACGCGTGAAGAGCTGATGGCTGAGGCGAAAAAACGTCTCGCCCTGAAGCCGGGCAGCGAATACCACTATCCGCGTCAGACGGTGAAAGCAGGTGATACCTATCTGCATACGGTACCGAAGTATTACCCCCATTTGTACGGCGAGAAAGAGGGTGGTGGTACTCAGGTAATGGTTCTGACAGGTGTTCCTTACGAGGATTTGGATCTGCCGAAGCTGGATGATCTTTCAACCGGTGCGCGTTCCGAACATGTTCAACATTCCCTGTACAAGGGCATGATATTACCCCTGGCTGCGCTGGCGGGCTTAACCGTGCTGGTTCGTCGTAATACGAAAAACGACCATCACGATGGAGGAGACGATCATGAGTCATGATCCTAAACCGCTGGGCGGAAAAATAATCAGCAAACCGGTCATTATTTTTGGGCCGCTTATCGTCCTGTGTATGCTCCTGATCGTGAAACGTCTGGTCTTCGGATTGGGCTCAGTCTCCGATCTGAACGGCGGTTTCCCATGGGGTGTATGGATCGCGTTTGACCTGTTGATTGGTACCGGCTTCGCGTGCGGCGGTTGGGCGCTGGCGTGGGCGGTGTATGTTTTCAACAGAGGACAATACCATCCGCTGGTACGTCCGGCGCTGCTGGCGAGCTTGTTTGGCTACTCGCTGGGTGGTCTGTCGATCACCATTGACGTTGGTCGTTACTGGAACCTGCCGTATTTCTACATTCCGGGCCACTTCAACGTGAACTCGGTACTGTTCGAAACGGCGGTCTGTATGACCATCTATATCGGCATCATGGCGCTGGAATTTGCTCCGGCTCTGTTTGAACGTCTGGGATGGAAAGTTTCTCTCAAGCGTTTGAATAAAGTGATGTTCTTTATTATTGCCCTCGGCGCGCTGCTGCCAACCATGCACCAGTCTTCAATGGGTTCATTGATGATTTCTGCGGGTTATAAGGTGCATCCGCTCTGGCAAGCTTATGAAATGTTGCCGCTTTTCTCCGTATTAACCGCCTTTATTATGGGCTTCTCGATCGTCATCTTTGAAGGCTCGTTGGTACAAGCTGGTCTCAAAGGTAACGGTCCGGACGAGAAAAGTTTGTTCATCAAACTGACGAATACCATCAGCGTGCTGTTGGCGATTTTCGTGGTACTGCGCTTTGGCGAACTGATCTACCGCGACAAGCTGTCCTATGCGTTCTCAGGCGATCTTTACTCCCTGATGTTCTGGCTTGAAGTCGTGCTGATGGTCTTCCCGCTGGTGGTGCTGCGCGTCACTAAGTTGCGTAATGACTCGCGCATGCTGTATCTGTCTGCGCTGAGCGCATTGCTGGGTTGTGCAACATGGCGTCTGTCCTATTCGCTGGTGGCGTTCAATCCTGGTGGTGGCTACCACTACTTCCCGACCTGGGAAGAACTGTTGATTTCTATTGGTTTTGTGGCTATTGAGATTTGTGCATACATCGTACTCATTCGTCTACTGCCGATACTTCCTCCTTTAAAACAAAACGATCAAAATCGTCATGAGGCGAGCAAAGCATGAGCCAGAGAATTACTATTGATCCGGTAACCCGTATTGAGGGTCATTTACGCATCGACTGCGAAATCGAAAATGGCGTGGTATCTAAAGCATGGGCTTCCGGTACCATGTGGCGCGGCATGGAAGAGATCGTGAAAAACCGCGATCCGCGCGATGCCTGGATGATTGTGCAGCGTATCTGTGGCGTTTGTACGACCACTCACGCTATCTCTTCCGTTCGTGCAGCAGAAAGCGCGCTGAATATTGATGTTCCGGTAAACGCACAGTATATCCGTAACATCATTCTCGCTGCGCACACCACGCATGACCACATTGTTCACTTCTATCAGCTGTCTGCGCTGGACTGGGTGGATATCACCTCTGCCCTGAAAGCTGACCCTGCGAAAGCGTCTGCCATGCTGAACGGCGTGTCCTCCTGGCACCTGAACAGCGCAGAAGAGTTCACCAAGGTTCAGAACAAGATCAAAGATCTTGTTGCCAGCGGTCAGTTAGGCATTTTTGCCAACGGTTGCTGGGGTCATCCGGCAATGCAGCTGCCGCCGGAAGTAAACCTGATTGCGGTCGCTCACTACCTGCAGGCGCTGGAATGCCAGCGAGATGCCAACCGCGTTGTGGCGCTGTTGGGCGGTAAAACGCCGCACATCCAGAACCTGGCGGTAGGGGGGGTTGCTAACCCAATTAACCTCGACGGCCTCGGCGTGCTGAACCTTGAGCGTCTGATGTACATCAAGTCCTTCATCGATAAGCTGAGCGACTTCGTTGAGCAGGTTTACAAGGTAGATACCGCGGTTATTGCGGCGTTCTATCCTGAGTGGCTGGAACGTGGTCAGGGTGCGGTTAACTATCTGAGCGCGCCGGAATTCCCGACTGACGGTAAAAACGGCAGCTTCCTGTTCCCTGGCGGTTATATCACCGATGCCGATCTGTCGACCTGGCGTCCGATCACCTCTCATTCCGATGAATACCTGATCAAAGGGATTCAGGAAAGCGCGAAACACGCGTGGTACAAAGACGAAGCGCCGCAGGCTCCGTGGGAAGGCACAACGGTTCCTGATTACACCGGTTGGTCAGATGACGGCAAATATTCCTGGGTTAAAGCGCCGACCTTCTACGGTAAAACGGTTGAAGTGGGTCCGCTGGCCAACATGCTGTGTAAACTGGCGGCTAAACGCGAGTCTACCCATGCCAAGCTGAATGAAATCATCGCGATTTACACCAAGCTGACCGGTAAAACTATCGAAGTGTCACAGCTGCACTCTACGCTGGGCCGTATTATTGGCCGTACCGTTCACTGCTGTGAACTGCAGAACGTTCTGCAGGATCAGTACAACGCGCTGATTGTGAACATCGGTAAAGGCGACCACACCACCTTCGTGAAACCGGATATTCCGGCAACGGGCGAATTCAAAGGTGTTGGTTTCCTCGAAGCACCGCGCGGTATGCTGTCTCACTGGATGGTGATTAAAGACGGCATTATCAGCAACTACCAGGCGGTTGTTCCGTCAACCTGGAACTCTGGCCCACGTAACTTTAATGATGAAGTGGGACCGTATGAGCGCTCGCTGGTAGGTACGCCGATTGCCGATCCAAACAAACCGCTGGAAGTGGTTCGTACCATTCACTCCTTCGACCCTTGTATGTCATGTGCGGTGCATGTGGTGGACGTTGACGGGAACGAAGTGGTCTCAGTTAAGGTTCTGTAATGCGGATATTAGTCTTAGGGGTCGGCAATATTTTGCTGACCGACGAAGCCATCGGGGTGCGTATCGTTGAGGCATTAGAGCAGCGGTACATCCTGCCAGACTTTGTTGATGTTCTGGACGGTGGTACGGCTGGGATGGAGCTTCTCGGCGATATGGCGAACAGAGATCATCTGATCATTGCTGACGCCATTGTGTCGAAGAAAAGCACGCCAGGAACGATGATGGTCCTGCGGGATGAAGAGATCCCGGCGCTGTTTACCAACAAAATCTCACCGCACCAGCTTGGCCTGGCCGACGTATTGTCGGCCCTGCGTTTTACCGGCGAGTTTCCGAAAAAGCTGACGTTAGTCGGCGTTATTCCGGAATCGCTGGAACCGCATATCGGGCTAACGCCAACGGTTGAAGCGATGATCGAACCTGCGCTTGAGCAGGTTCTTGCCGCGCTTCGCGAATCAGGCGTTGAAGCGATCCCTCGGGAGGCGGCTCATGTCTGAGGAGTTTGTCGGTTTTCAGACGGCCCCGAAGATGCAGATTCAGGCAGCGTTTGAAGAGGTTGCCCGGCGTTCAATGCACGATCTCTCTTTCCTGCATCCGAATATGCCGGTATATGTCTCTGATTTTACGCTGTTTGAAGGACAGTGGACGGGGTGTGTTATCACGCCCTGGATGCTGAGCGCACTGATTTTCCCCGGACCGGACCAGATCTGGCCGGTGCGTAAAGTCAGCGAAAAAGTCGGGTTGCGTCTGCCGTATGGCGAGATGACCTTTACCGTGGGTGAACTGGACGGCGTATCGCAATATTTCTCCTGCTCACTGATGTCGCCGCTTTCGCACAGTATGTCGGCGCAAGAAGGCGTCCGTCTGACTGACGATTGCGCGCGCATGCTGTTATCGCTGCCGGTGAGCGATCCGAATGCGCCGCAGCTAAATCGCCGCGCGCTGCTGCTGGGTCGTCGGAACTGCGAAAATGCATGAGCTGTCCCTTTGTCAGAGCGCGGTTGAGATTGTTCAACAGCAGGCAGAGCAGCACGGTGTCAAACGTGTAACCGGCGTTTGGCTGGAAATCGGGGCGCTCTCCTGCGTTGAAGAGAGCGCCGTTCGGTTTAGTTTCGACATCGTCTGTCAGGGAACGCTGGCCCAGGGGTGTGAACTGCATATTGATTACAAACCAGCCCAGGCGTGGTGCTGGGATTGCAGTCAGGTTGTGGAAATCACCCAGCATGACGCGCAGTGTCCACAATGTCAGGGCGATCGTCTGCGGGTTGATGCTGGCGATTCACTGAAAGTGAAAAGTATTGAAGTCGAATAACCCATAGTTGCTATGGGGCGGAGTCAGATATGTGTATTGGAGTCCCTGGTCAGGTTCTGGCCGTTGGTGAAGATATTCACCAGCTTGCGCAGGTTGAAGTGTGCGGCATCAAACGTGATGTCAATATTGCCCTGATTTGTGAAGGTGATACGGCTGAGCTTGTCGGGCAATGGGTGCTGGTGCACGTAGGGTTCGCCATGAGCATCATTGATGAAGATGAAGCTAAAGCCACGTTAGACGCACTTCGCCGCATGGAGTACGACGTCACCAGCGCGTGATTTTATGCCGGATGGCGCAGCGTTTATCAGGCCCGCGCCTTATATGTAGGCCGGATAAGGCGTTAGCGCCGCCATCCGGCATCTTACGTTAACCCTGGCGCTTATCTTCGGTATTGGTATCGAAGTCGCTGGCGTCATGGCGTTCATGAAGTTGCTCGTTCAGCGGTCCATTAGTGCGGTTTACAATACGACCACGCTTAACCGCCGGGCGCGCTGCAATCTCTTTTGCCCAGCGCTGCACGTGCTTGTAACTTCCTGCGTCGAGGAACTCTGCCGCGTCGTACACGTTGCCCAGCACCACATTGCCAAACCACGGCCAGACCGCCATATCGGCAATGGTGTATTCATCTCCGGCCACAAACTGATGCTGCGCTAACTGCTTATCCAGCACGTCGAGTAAGCGCTTGGCTTCCATCGTGAAGCGGTTGATCGCGTACTCGATTTTTACCGGCGCATAGTTATAGAAGTGGCCAAAACCACCGCCGAGGAACGGCGCCGCGCCTTGTAGCCAGAACAGCCAGTTCAGCGTTTCGGTACGTTTTGCCAAATCTTGCGGCAGGAAATAACCATATTTTTCCGCCAGATAGAGCAGAATTGCGCCAGATTCGAAAACGCGAACCGGCGGGTTTTGCGAATGATCGCGCAGCGCCGGGATCTTCGAGTTCGGATTCACTTCAACAAAGCCGCTGGAAAACTGATCGCCATCGCCGATGCGGATAATCCAGGCATCGTATTCTGCGCCTTTCACGCCCTGCGCCAGCAGCTCCTCCAGCATAATCGTCACTTTCTGCCCGTTTGGCGTACCCAGCGAATAGAGCTGCAGCGGATGCTTGCCAACCGGCAGCGTTTTTTCGTGGGTGGCACCGGAAACAGGACGGTTGATATTGGCGAAAGCGCCGCCGTTCGATTTTTCCCACGTCCAGACTTTCGCGGGCTGATAGGTATTGTCTGACATATTGACCTGCCTTCTGAGTGGTTGTGTTGATGCAGTGTAGCAGTTAGGTAGAACTCAATTTAACAGATTGGGACTTTATGTCGCTTTGTGCTGAAAGGGGAAGATAAATCTAACCCGTTCATTGTACCCGGTCCGTACTCCATGAAGAGGAAATCAATGTTGGACGGAAATTGCTACCGTATTCACCATCAAAAATTGGCGGTGAATAAGCAGTAATAATGAAAAATGGTGTTCCAGGAGTAAGCGGTTATCAGGGCCCGGCGGGTGGGTGGGGCGCGGTAAAAGCCGTCACTGCTTCGGTGTTTTCGCAAAAGGCTGTCGCCCGTGACATTATCGCGATGTTCAAAATGAACCAGGTGAAAGGGTTCGATTGTCCGGGCTGTGCGTGGCCGGACCCAGGACACCGTGCGCCAATGGAGTTGTGCGAAAATGGCGTTAAGGCGGTCTCCTGGGAGACAACCAGCAAGAAAGCATCACCGGAATTTTTCAGCCGTCATCCGGTTTCTACACTCTGGCACTACAGCGATTATGAACTGGAAAATATCGGTCGTTTGACGCATCCAATGAAATACGATGCCTCAACAGACACCTGGCAGGCGGTGGATTGGGATATCGCCTTCCAGGAGATCGGCGAGCGTCTGCGCAGCTATGATTCAGCACAACAGGTTGAGTTTTACACCTCCGGCAGAACATCAAATGAAGCGGCGTTCTTGTATCAGCTGTTTGCCCGCGAATATGGCAGCAGCAACTTCCCTGATTGCTCAAACATGTGCCACGGACCGACCAGCGCAGGGCTAACTCCTGCCATTGGCCTTGGGAAAGGGACCGTTGAACTGGAGGATTTTGACCACTGCGATTTGGTGATTTGTATCGGGCATAACCCCGGCACTAACCATCCACGCATGCTGACCACCTTACGCGACGTTGCCAGGCGTGGCGCTAAAATTATCTCCATCAATCCCCTGGCCGAGCGGGGACTTGAGCGCTTTAGCTTCCCGCAAAGTCCGAAAGAGATGTTCACCGGTCAGGCAACGGAGCTAAGCAACGACTACTACCAGGTAAAAATGGGCGGTGACGCTTCGCTGCTCAAAGGCATCATGAAAGCGCTGATCGAAATGGACGAAGCGCGGATCTTACTGGATCAGCAGCCGACGCTCGATCATGCGTTTATCGAAGAGCATACCGCGGGATATGCAGCGCTGTATGACGACTTACGTCAGCATAACTGGGCGGAGCTGGAGCAGGACTCGGGTCTGACGCGTAGCCAGATGGAAGACCTGGCGCACAGCTACAGTAAATCCAGTGCCACTATCGTTTGTTATGGACTGGGCATCACCCAGCATAAAAACGGCACTGAGAACGTCCAGCAACTGGTAAACCTGCTGCTGCTGAAAGGCAATATGGGTAAGCCGGGCGCGGGGATCTGCCCGTTGCGCGGTCACTCTAACGTGCAGGGCGATCGTTCCGTGGGGATCAACGAAGCGGCGTCCGAAGATTTCCTGCAACGCCTTGAGACGCATTTTTCTATCCGCGTTCCGCGCAAACATGGCCGCTCCAGCGTGGAGAGTATTCGCGCCATCGAGCGGGGAGACGCAAAAGCGCTTATCTGCATGGGCGGCAATTTGGCGGTGGCGATGCCGCAACCGCAGCGTACCTTTGCGGCGATGAAAAATCTGGATCTGCAGGTCCATGTGGCGACCAAACTGAACAGGTCGCATCTGCTGCTGGCAAAGCATAACTACCTGCTACCTGCATTAGGCCGAACGGAGCGCGACATGCAGGCAACGGGGATCCAGTCGGTGACCGTCGAAGATTCTATGTCGATGGTTCACGCTTCCTGTGGCGCGCTGAAGCCGGCTTCCCGCTGGCTAAAATCGGAACCCGCGATTGTGGCGGGTATGGCTCGTGCCACGCTGCCGCTTTCGCCGGTAAACTGGGAAGCGTTAACCGGAGATTACACGTTGATCCGTGACGCCATTGAAGCCGTGATCCCGGCGTTCCACGACTACAACGCACGTATTGCCGAGCCGGGTGGATTTCGCATGGATACGCCTGCTTCGCGCCGTGAATGGCGAACGGAGAATGGCAAAGCCAACTTTATCGTCAGCCATCAACGGGCGGTTGAGCGGGAACATCAGCCTGCTGATGCGCTGGTACTGGCAACGCTGCGTAGTCACGATCAGTACAACACCACTATTTATGGTATGAACGACCGCTATCGTGGCATTGCCGGTCGTCGGGATGTGGTGTTTTTAAGCGCCGAAGAGGCGGCGAGCCGTGGCCTGGACCAGGGCGATGTGGTCAATATTCAGGCGCTGGACGACAACGGCCAGCCCTGCGCGGATCGCATCATGTACGGCTTAACAGTAGTGATTTACAACATGGCGGCGGGCTCAATAGGCGCTTATCTGCCTGAAGCGAATGTCCTGCTTTCGCTGGAAGCGGTAGACACACAAAGTTTGACTCCGGCGTATAAAAGCGTACCGGTCACCCTGACAAAAGCGTAGTTCCTGTTGTGAATTTTTCGCCTCTGAGCGCCAGTCGCTGCGTTGAGGTGTATGATGATATCGACCTCTGTCCGGTTAGTGTCGCAGAGCAGGTAATCAGAGCGAAAAATTCACGCCAACCTGCTCAGGCTGTATTGTTTTGAGGTAAGGTGCATGAGCAAAGGAACGACCAGTCAGGATGCCCCATTCGGGACATTATTGGGCTACGCCCCAGGCGGCGTAGCAATCTACTCTTCAGATTACAGCTCCCTCGACCCACGGGACTACGACGATGATGCGGCATTTCGCAGCTATATCGACGATGAATACATGGGCCACAAATGGCAGTGCGTAGAGTTCGCACGCCGTTTTCTCTTCCTTAACTATGGCGTGGTCTTCACCGATGTGGGCATGGCCTGGGAGATCTTCTCCTTACGCTTCCTGCGCGAAGTGGTGAATGACAATATCCTGCCGTTACAGGCATTTCCGAATGGTTCGCCCCGCGCGCCGGTAGCAGGCGCTCTGCTTATCTGGCAAAAAGGCGGTGAATTTAAAGATACCGGGCATGTGGCGGTCGTCACCCAGTTGCTGCAAAACAAAATTCGTATTGCCGAACAGAACGTGCTCCATACGCCGCTTCCTCCCGGACAGCAGTGGACCCGCGAACTGGAGATGGTGGTTGAAAACGGGTGTTACACCCTGCGTGATACCTTTGACGACACCACCATTCTTGGTTGGATGATCCAGACCGATGATACCCGAGACAGTTTGCCGCAGCCGGAGATCGCCAATGACTCGCTGAAAATTGGCGGCGCGCGACTGGAAGATAACGGGCAGTTTGACGGTAAATGGCTGGATGAACAGGATCCGCTGCAAAAAGCCTACGTGCTGGCGAACGGCCACGTTATTAATCAGGATCCGCATCAGTACTTCACTATTACCGAGAGTGCCGAACAAGAACTGATCAAAGCCACCAACGAACTGCATCTGATGTATCTGCACGCGACCGACAAGGTGCTGAAAGACGATAACCTGCTGGCGCTGTTCGACATCCCGAAAATCCTTTGGCCGCGCCTGCGCCTTTCCTGGCAGCGTCGTCGGCATCATATGATTACGGGGCGTATGGATTTCTGTATGGATGAACGCGGACTGAAGGTGTATGAGTACAACGCCGATTCCGCATCGTGCCATACTGAAGCCGGTTTGATCCTCGAAAGATGGGCCGAGCGAGGCTACACAGGGCAGGGACACAACCCGGCAGAAGGATTGATCAACGAACTGGCGGGGGCCTGGAAGCACAGCCGCGCGCGACCTTTTGTCCACATCATGCAGGATAAGGATATCGAGGAAAACTATCACGCGCAGTTTATGCAGCAGGCGCTGCGTCAGGCCGGGTTTGACAGCAAAATTCTGCGTGGCCTCGATGAGCTACGTTGGGATGACGCCGGTCAGTTGATTGACGGTGACGGTCGCCTGGTGAACTGCGTCTGGAAAACCTGGGCATGGGAAACCGCGATTGAACAGGTGCGAGAGGTCAGCGAAACGGAGTACGCCGCGGTGCCAATTCGTACCGGGCATACGAATCAGGAAGTGCGTTTAATCGACGTGCTGTTGCGCCCGGAAGTGTTGGTCTTCGAACCTCTGTGGACGGTGATCCCTGGCAATAAAGCGATTCTGCCTATTCTGTGGCAACTGTTCCCACATCACCGCTATCTGCTTGATACGGATTTCACTGTTAATGAAGAGCTGGCGAAAACCGGTTATGCGGTGAAACCTATTGCAGGACGTTGTGGCAGCAACATCGATCTGGTGAGCCACCAGGAAGAGCTCCTGGATAAAACCAGCGGTAAGTTTGCCGAGCAGAAGAACATTTATCAGCAGCTTTGGTGTCTGCCAAAGGTTGCCGGGAAATATATTCAGGTTTGTACCTTCACCGTAGGCGGTAACTACGGCGGTACCTGCCTGCGCGGCGACGAGTCGCTGGTGATTAAAAAAGAGAGCGATATCGAACCGCTGATTGTGGTGAAGGAAGAGTAATCTTTTTGCGTATTCTCAATTAAATTGTAAAAAGCCGGAGTATATCTCCGGCTTTTATTATTTATAGTTAAATTGGCTGTAATTATAAATTAATAATCAATATTGTTTATGCATATGGCTGTAAATATATTTTGCAATTATGTATTTTAATTTAAAGGTATTTATTTGATGAATGTATTTAAGGTTAATTAATTCCTGTCGCTTGTATTAGATAAATGATTTCTTGATTTTATTTTTAAATAAGTAATGCTAATGTATTATTTGGTGTATTAGTGATATTGATCATATTTTCTCTCCGGGAATATATCGGATTACGTCGGCATACTAATTATAATCATTAATCGTCATTAACATTCATTGTTGACGGCTCACAGAAATGACGTTGTAAGAAACACGTTGAGCGATTGGAAAATGCTCCGTTAGGAAACGCAAAATATCGGCTGGAATCGCCGGTCTGAGAGGGACGTATGGGTGACAGTTTTCAGAATGAAGTGCCGACGGCACGCGTTAATATCAAGTTAGATTTACATACCGGAGGCGTTCAAAAAAAGGTTGAATTGCCGTTAAAACTTTTGACCGTAGGTGATTTCAGTAATGGTAGAGAACAACGACCACTATCTGAACGTGAAAAGGTTGATATTAATAAGAATAATTTCAATGATGTGTTAGCTAAGTTCTCACCAGTGGTTAATCTGAGTGTTAAAAATACGTTGGCTGGTGATGACAGAAAGGACGATATTAACCTTACCTTTAAAAATATCCGCGATTTTGAACCCGAGCAGGTCGCACGAAATATCCCCCAATTACGCGTTCTGTTGGCTATGCGTAACCTACTTCGTGACCTGAAATCAAACTTACTTGATAACGCTGCTTTTCGTCGCGAGCTGGAAATTATCCTTAAAGATCCAGCCCTGAGTCAGGAACTGCGTGATGAACTGGCAACCATGATGCCAGAAGAGATTTAACGCTATACAGGGTTTCCTCCGCTCAATTGGCAGGAATAGTAAAGGATCATAAAAGGAATATGTTGATGTCTGTTCAGGAACATACCTCTTCAGTCGCGACCACCACGACCAGTGAACGCAGCGTTTATCAATCCCTCTTTGACAAAATTAATCTTTCCCCGGTTTCGACATTAAAAAATGTTGATGCTTGGCAGAGTGATGAAGCGCTTTCTGACGCCGCTCCCGCTGAACGCGTGACTGCTGCTATTCAGGTTCTGGTTTCATGTCTGGCGGATGCTGCGCAGCCCGTAGAGCGCCTGGATAAAACGCTGCTCGATGAGCAAATTGCTCGTCTTGATAAGCAGATTAGCGATCAGGTCAATGAAGTTATGCACCATGCTGAATTTCAGAAGCAAGAATCGCTCTGGCGTGGTTTGCATTCGATGATCACCGGCATTGATTTTCGCCGAAATGTCCGTGTAGAAATGATGGATATCAGCAAGGATGCGCTGCGTGATGACTTTGACGATGCGCCGGAGCTTATCCAGAGCGGGTTATACCGCCATGTTTATATTGAAGAATACGATCAGCCTGGCGGCGAACCCATTGCGGCAATGATTTCAGCGTACGAATTTGATAACAGTCCGCAGGATATTGCACTGCTGCGCAATATTTCTGGCGTGTCGGCGGCCTGTCATATGCCGTTCATTGGTTCCGTTGGGCCGAAATTCTTCTTGAAAGAAAATATGGAAGAAGTCGCAGCTATAAAAGATATCAATGATTATTTCGAACGTGCTGAATACATCAAGTGGAAAGCATTTCGTGATAGCGACGATTCACGCTATATCGGGCTAACTATGCCGCGTGTCCTGGGTCGTTTACCGTATGGCCCTGATACCGTGCCGGTACGCAGTTTTAACTATGTTGAAGAAGTTAAGGGTCCGGATCACGAAAAGTATCTATGGACCAGCGCCTCTTTCTCTTTCGCTGTGAATATGGTGAAAAGTTTTATCAAGAATGGCTGGTGCGTCCAGATCCGTGGGCCACAGGCAGGCGGCGCGGTGAAAGATTTGCCTATCCATTTGTACGATCTGGGTACCGGTAATCAGGTGAAGATCCCGTCTGAGGTGATGATTCCGGAAACCCGGGAGTTTGAATTTGCCAACCTCGGTTTTATTCCGCTTTCTTATTATAAGAATCGTGATTACGCCTGTTTCTTCTCTGCTAACTCGGCTCAAAAACCTGCTCAGTTTGATACTCCGGAAGCGACGGCTAACAGTCGGATTAACTCTCGTTTGCCGTATATCTTCTTGCTTTCTCGTATCGCTCATTACCTGAAAATACTGCAGCGAGAAAATATTGGAACGACCAAAGATCGCCGCCTGCTTGAGCTTGAACTTAATAACTGGCTGCGCAGTCTGGTAACCGAAATGACCGATCCTGGCGATGACTTGCAGGCATCACACCCGCTGCGTGATGGGCGTGTCGTGGTGGAGGATATTGAGGATAACCCAGGTTTCTTCCGTGTGCGCCTGTATGCCATTCCGCATTTCCAGGTTGAAGGTATGGACGTCAGCTTGTCGTTAGTTTCACAAATGCCTAAGTCGAAATCTTAACGACGCAGCGCACAGGAGGTGCGATGAAGATCTATCGTCCGTTATGGAGCGAGGGGGCCTTTCTGGCTCCCCAGCAGTTTCAGCAACAGACACGTTGGGATGCCTATGTAGCTGACGTTGTTGCTCACATGTCGCTTTCATCACCGTGGGGCGTCATCAGCGCGGAGTTTGATGAAAGTGCGCTAACGGTTTCTCGTTTGAATCCCGTTAATCTGGTTGTGCGCTTTCCTGACGGTACGTTAGTGGATACAGGTATTTCAGATAACCTGCCTCCGGCGTGTGATTTATCGCATCTTACTGGTTACAGCAGCGTTGATATCGTCCTCGCGTTGCCGCTGCTTTCGGCTAATGGCGGCAATCTTTCATCAGGCAACGGCGTTAGCCGTCCGTGTCGCTGGCAGCAGGAGTGGCTGCCAGTACAGGATCTCGCAGGTCAGGAACGGACTGATATGGCAGTGCTGCGGCATGCTATCACCCTCCGCTATGCCCATGACGATAACAGCACTTACCTGACTTGCCCGGTAGCTTGCCTTATTCGTAATGCTCAGGGGCAATGGGAGCTGGGACGCGATTTTTTACCCCCATCGCTTTCACTCTCAGCCAGCCCCTCATTAATCAATTCGCTCAGTGATTTGGTGCATCGTATCCAGGCTCGTTGTCGACGCCTGATGGCCTTGCGCCGCGAAAGTAACGAACGAATGGCGGATTTTGCGGTAGCAGATGTTTCGTTGTTTTGGTTGCTGAATGCGCTTAATAGCTCAGAGCCCGTTCTGAAAGAAATGCTGCAAAACCCAGGCCGTCATCCCGAACTTTTGTGGCGTGAGCTAGCGCGGTTAGCGGGCAGTCTGCTGACCTTTTCATTAGAAAATGATGTCAGCGTTGTGCCTCCATACCAGCACGCCAATCTGCAGCAGGTATTCCCACCCCTGTTTGCACTCCTGGTGGAACTGCTGGAGGCCAGCCTGCCATCTCGCGTTGTCGCTATTGAACTGACGCAGGAGAGACAGTTCTGGTATGGCGCATTGTCGGATGCTCGACTGCGTGAAGGCGCTGATTTTTACCTTTCCGTTCGTTCGGATCTTCCTGCGCATGTCCTCCTAACGCAATTTCCACAGCTCTGTAAAGCAGGGAGCCGGGCAGATGTATCTGATGTCGTCAATGTGGCACTTAGCGGTATTCCATTAAAACCGCTGACGCATGTACCTGCAGCCATCCCGTTACGACTGGAAAATCAATACTTTGCTCTTGAGATTAATCATCCAGCAGCCCAGGCCATGCTGGACGCCGGTAATTGCGCTTTCTATGTGCCGGGAACACTGGGAGAGATTCAACTTGAGTTATTCGCTGTATTAAGGGATTGAAATGTATAAGGATATTGATCAGGTATTCTGGCCAACCTGGCTTGCTGTCAGCCAGTTACGCGGCGGATCGGAAGTCGGCGATGGGGCGGCTTTCTATCGCCGGGCCTGCCAATGGGTTGATTCTGCGCGTGAGACATTGCGTGACATGGGGTACAGCGAACACAGCGTTGAACACATGCTCTATACGCAATGTGCGTTACTGGATGAAAGCGTGTTGAACCGCAACCGGCAGGATAGCGGTTATATTACCTGGCTTGCGACACCTTTACAGGCCCGCTTTTTCAACACCACCAATGCCGGGGAAGAACTCTGGGAGCGCATCCGTACCGTTCTGCGCGAGCCCGTTCCTGATACCGCCGTATTAACCTGCTTTTATCGCGCAATCACGCTCGGTTTTGTGGGGCGCTATCGTGAGCAAGGTGACGAACGTCGTGAAGATGTTCTTGAAGCGCTGGCGACTCAGGCGATGCCTTTTAAATTAAAGCACGATGCGCCGGTAATTATGCGGGCTTCCGGCTTTTCTGGCGGTAAGCGCCGCTGGTGGCTGGCATGGATTGTCGGCGCGGTGGCGCTGGGTGCTTTTTGGTTAACATTTTCTCATGTCTTACAAGGGCAGATTGCTCAGCTTATTGGGCAGGGTTAAGACATGGCTCAGTTGCGAGGGATCGTTAACTATGTGCTGGCAACCGTCCTGGCTTTGTTGCTTGTCTGGGGATTCAGTCCGTTAAGTGCGGGTGTCCGGGGCGGCCTTACCGTCTTTATTATACTGTTTTCCATTCCGGGGATCGTTTATGGCTGGCGTCAATATGGTCGGTTGAAGTCTGCTCATTCGGCTCATGAAGTTCCGCTCCCTCCGGAGAGTTTCAGTGGGCCTGTTGTGCTGGTGTGTGGAGATAATGCCCCTTTGTTTGCCGGACGCGGCGATTCTTGCGAGAGTTCGCAGGGCTGGTATTTATCTGTCCAGTCCCCGGAGCATTATATTGCTCTGGTTCGTCAGATAGCTGTGCAGCGTCCGGGGCTTCTTATGCGCGTTTCCGTGATGCTGGCATTGATCCCGGAACGGCATAATGATGAAGACGCGCTTAAGCACATGCTGCTCAGTTGGCGGCGTGTGGTGACCCAGAGTCGGCGTTGGTTATCAGGTATACCGCCGTTTTGGCTGTGCTGTTGGTTGAATTCGCCTCAATGCAATGAGGCTGTACGTTGGTTTATTCGAACGCCCCAGGATGCAGAAGTGCAGTCGGCTACGGGATTAGACGATTTTGTTCCTTTCTCTTCGCAAGAGCGCCCGGCTCGCCATTCTCATCTTACACATGCAATGTGGTTAGATAATTTACTCGGCTGGCTGAAGAAGGTGCAAGGTGATACGGATCGCCACGCTCCACCTCTTTTTTCTGCTTTACGGGTGGTATGTTTCACCTCATTAGCGGTCTGCGAAAATAATCTGTGGCAACGGCATATCACTGCGCAAACAACACTTTCCCCTGCGACGTCAGCAGTGTCCGAGCTGCTGCCTTTTCCTGATTTAGCGCTGCCTTTTTTATCTCGCCGTCGGGCGCTGACAGCATTTCAACGTACGGTGGGCGTAAGTGGTCTGCTATGCGGTATTTTTGTCGGACTGGCGATGACGTGCAGCTTTATCAATAACCAACATCTCATCAGGATCACAAACGATCATCTGACGTTATACCGCCATCTTACCGGTAATCCTGTTGAGCCAAAGGTTCAGGCACAGGATCAGCTTCGTCGTGATGCGCAGCGTCTCGATCGCTGGTATCAGCGCGGTGAACCCCTTTCTCTATCAATGGGATTGTATCAGGGGATGAGATTGATCCCACCTTTGCTGGCCGCCATCAGCGACTGGCTGCCACCTGAAAAACCGAAAGTGACCTCTCCGCAAACCGTACGCCTGGACAGTATGTCGCTGTTTGATACGGGCAAATGGGCGTTAAAAGCAGGCTCAACAAAAGTACTCATTGGGGCTTTGGTCAATATCAAAGCCAAGCCCGGTTGGCTGATAGTCATCGCCGGACATACCGATGATGTGGGTGACGATAAATCTAATCAGCAGCTCTCTCTCAAACGCGCGGAATCTGTTCGCGACTGGATGCGTGATACCGGTGACGTCGCGGAGAGTTGTTTTGCCGTTCAGGGTTACGGCGAATTACGTCCCTACAAAAACAACGATACGCCGGAGGGTCGGGCTGCCAACCGCCGTGTAGAGATCAGTCTGGTACCGCAGGCTGATGCCTGTCGGGTGCCGGGCATGAAGGAACCGTCACCGCAAAGCGGTGACGCATTAGCGAAGTAAAAATGGAGAAAGAGTTATGGCAATTCCAGTCTACCTTTGGCTGAAAGATGACGGCGGCGCGGATATTAAAGGCTCTGTTGATGTAAAAGATCGTGTGGGCAGTATCGAAGTAGTAGCTCAGGAACATAACCTGTACATCCCTACCGATAACAATACCGGTAAGTTGACCGGGACGCGCATTCATACCCCGTTCCTTTTCACTAAGGAAATCGATGCCTCCAGCCCGTATCTGTACAAGGCTGTAACTACCGGTCAGACCCTGCGCCAGGCCGAGTTTAAATGGTATCGCATCAATGATGCGGGTCAGGAAGTGGAATACTTCAACACCACTCTGCACAACGTGAAAGTGGTGAAAGTAAACCCTGTGATGTACGACATCAAAGATCCCGCTAAAGAGAAGCATAACCACCTGGAACAGATTGAACTGCGCTACGAGAAGATCGTCTGGACGTATAAGGATGGCAACATTATCCATTCTGACGCCTGGAACGAGCGTACCACCGCGTAATGCACTAACGGATGAGGATTTCCTCATCCGTTTTTTTTATGCCCTCTGCTAAGCGTCCGGGGCGGGGGTTTAGCAGAGAGTATCAACATCACTATTACCTTATGGGCATTGGATTACGGCCACGGGCGGTAGCGTGCCTGAATACAGGGAGCCAGGAAGCAAATGGAACACCAGTCAGCAGTGTTATTACGACGTCTCAACCCCTATTGCGCCCAGGCGCTCGAAGCGGCGGCATCGTTATGTCAGACGCGCGCGCATGCAGAAATCACTCCCGAACACTGGTTACTGAAGCTGTTGGAGCAGGGGGAGGGCGATATGACTGTCATTGCTCGTCGTTATGAATGGGATATCGACAATCTCTGGCAATCGCTGCTGACGCATCTGGATGTTCAGCCTCGTTCCGTGAAAAGCCGCCCGCAGTTGTCTGATGCGCTCCTTTCTTTAATGCAACAAGCGTGGCTGTGTGCCGCAACGGATGAAAATTCGCAGATACGTGGTGTGCATCTACTGATGGCCCTGGTGGGAAAGCCTTCGCTACTGAAGTGTGATGGCCTGTGGCCTCTTCTGAGCGCCGGACATACTCAACTGGAACGCCTCCTGCCGCTATTAAATGTCCAGTCGGATGAACGTCCTGAGAGACAGCAAGAAGCCGCTCTGGCACAGGTTTCTCCTGATGATGAACCACGTCCTGGCCTGGCTGAATCGACGTTATCGCCAGCATTACAAGGCGTTCTCGATAAATTTACGCTGGACGTGACCGCGAAAGCGCGTGCCGGCGATATCGACCCGGTATTTGGTCGCGATAATGAAATCCGGCAAATGGTGGATGTGTTGTCCCGTCGGCGAAAAAATAATCCCATTCTGGTCGGGGAACCCGGTGTCGGCAAAACCGCTCTGGTGGAAGGTCTGGCGCTGCGTATTGCTGAAGGTAACGTGCCGGATAGCCTGAAATCAGTAACATTACGCACGTTGGATCTTGGGCTGTTACAAGCAGGTGCCGGGGTGAAAGGTGAGTTTGAGCAGCGGTTAAAAAATATCATTGATGCCGTTCAGCAATCGCCAACGCCTGTTCTGCTCTTTATCGATGAAGCACACACCATTATTGGGGCCGGTAATCAGGCGGGAGGCGCTGACGCAGCTAATCTGCTAAAACCCGCTCTGGCCAGAGGTGAATTACGAACCATCGCGGCGACCACATGGAGTGAATATAAACAGTATTTTGAGCGCGATGCTGCGCTGGAGCGGCGCTTTCAGATGGTTAAAGTGGATGAGCCGGATGATGACACTGCTTGCTTAATGCTGCGTGGTCTGAAATCACGCTATGCAGAACACCATGGCGTTCACATCACCGACGAAGCGGTTAAAACTGCTGTTACGCTCTCTCGCCGCTATCTTACCGGGCGACAATTACCCGACAAAGCCGTCGATCTGCTGGACACCGCAGGTGCAAGAGTGCGGATGAGCCTTGATACTGTTCCGGAACCACTGACGCGTTTGAAGTCGGAGATCACCGCGCTTGAAATTGAAAAGCAGGCGTTGCTTGCAGACCTCGCGGTAGGAAATGGTCAGCATGGTGAAAGGCTGGCCACCATTGAACAGCGTGAAAATCGTCTGCTTGTCGAACTGGATGAACGCGAAACCCAGTATGGTCAGGAATTAACGCTCACTGAGCAACTGCTGGCCAGCCGCCGTGATATTTCTCGTCAGGCGGAAACGGTTGAATTGCAACTGCAGCTAAGTATGCTTCAGCAGGGCCATCCTTTGCTGTTTCCGGATGTAGACGCGCGCACCGTTGCTACGGTAATTGCCGACTGGACCGGTGTACCATTGTCATCATTAATGAAGGACTCCCAGGCAGACTTGCTGACGCTTGAAACCCAGATGGGAGAACGCGTTGTCGGGCAGAATTACGCGCTGAATGCGATCGCACAGCGGTTGCGGGCATCAAAAACAGGACTGACGCCGGAAAACGGCCCGCAGGGTGTGTTCCTGCTTACTGGACCAAGTGGAACCGGCAAAACGGAGACGGCGCTGGCCCTGGCTGACATTCTGTTTGGTGGTGAAAAATCGCTGATCACGATTAATTTGTCTGAATATCAGGAGCCGCACACCGTGAGCCAGCTAAAAGGTTCACCTCCGGGATATGTGGGTTATGGTCAGGGAGGGATCCTGACCGAGGCGGTGCGAAAACGCCCCTATAGCGTAGTACTGTTGGATGAAGTAGAAAAAGCGCATCGCGACGTCATGAATCTGTTTTACCAGGTATTTGACCGTGGTTTCATGCGTGACGGCGAAGGCCGTGAAATTGATTTTCGCAATACCGTTATTTTGATGACCTCCAATCTTGGCGGCGACGCTGTAATGCAGATGCTGGAAGAACAGCCGGAAACCACAGAGTCTGAGTTGCACGAACTGCTGCGCCCACTTTTGCGCGATCACTTCCAGCCAGCGCTACTGGCCCGCTTCCAGACGATTATCTACCATCCGCTCAGTGAATCTGCGCTACGTACGATTGTACAAATGAAACTGGATCAGGTTAGCCAGCGATTACTGCGTCACTACGGCATCACCACGACGATATCCGAGAGCCTTTTTGATGCCCTGACCGCCGCTTGCCTGCTACCGGATACGGGGGCAAGGAATATCGATAGTCTGCTCAATCAACAAATCTTACCTGTGCTTAGTCAGCAGTTGTTAACGTATCTTTCCCGGCAGCAAAAACCTCAGCAGCTTACTTTGAGTTGGCATGATGAAGAGGGAATGATGCTGGAGTTTAATGATGAGTAAACGTAACGATATTATTGAACCTTCCGAGTGGACATCGGATCGTAAAACAGGGCTTGTTTATAGCGAAATATTGGGATGGATAGATATAGGCCATGCACAGGGAAGTGATATTAAAAACCTACTGATAGATATAAAACGAGGTGAATCAGGCCGTGATGGTTATTATAAAGTCATTTATAGCCAAAAGATGTTTGTATATCATCGCCAGTTTGGTACAGGAAAGTTTGTTAAGTGGCGTATCAAACAAGGTTTATCTGCATGTGAGAAAAACAGCGTTGCGTTAGCCATGATGATGACGACTGCACGCTTGTTTGAAAGTTTGCAATCTAATTTGTGTTTTAGTTGGTATACCGACAGTGGTTTTAGCGGAGAGGACCTTACCTCCGATCTTTTAGGCTTCTATCGGGCAATTCTTCCCTCAGACTACCAGTCAAGACTGAGGCTCGTCAGTAAAGAGCAGGCCCTGAGTAGATGGGATTTTTATGGGCCGATAGGCAATTATAAGAATAAAGGATTTTTACCATTACTGTTTCCAGAACCCATGGATAACTGTGCTGTGCATAAACCCTATAAGGGAAGCTTACCTTCGTTTATGACATGGGTGCAACCGTGGAGTGATTTCACTTCTGGTCGGGTAGAAGTTATCACCGGGGATGGCGGTTATTATTCATTTATGTCGAGGTGAATGGTAATGAGCTACTATAAAATAATACTGGTGACGATTGTATTGATTTTCTTGTCACCGTTGTTAATACCCTGGCCAGATAAATTAGAATATCGGGAAAGCGATCTTTTTAACTATTATTTCTACACCGATGTTGATATCAAGCAGGCTCCAAGGATATCAAATGATTATTACTTTGAATATATTTCTCCTGATGGGAGTACACGAGAAACAAATCTTATTATTTTTCGCGGTGGTGATGCAGGCATTATTCGTAATTATCTAACAGGTCTTGGCTTTCATCTTTATGATTATAGTAATAATGGAAGGGAAGAGCTTTGGATATCAAATGAGAATCGTCAATTTACTTTTTCTATTGTCACTAATGAGAAAACGGATTTGGTTAGTCTGATAAAAACAATGCGTTGAGCGCAGTTTTTATTATCTGAAAAATAGCTCTTTATAAAATAACAAGGGTTAAATATATGGGAATGTCTGAATCACTGGGTGGCGGGATTTCATTTATAAATGAAAATACATTAAACCGTTATCAATTGTATATCCCTTCATGCAAATCTGTACTGGATGTTATTAGCTTTAATGGTACAGAGGAAATGAGTTCATTGTATCGATACGTAGTAAATTTTTCCAGCCATGATAAAGACATTGCAGCAGAGTCGATACTTAGAAAATCAACAACATTGACCATGGGAATGGGGAAGTTAAGTGAGTTAACTGCCCGCAAAATGGTACATGGTATTGTAACATCTTTCCATCGTATCAGTGGTTCAAAAGACCAGGCAACCTATCAGTTAATCATTGAACCCTTTGTCGCGTTGCTGAAAAACCAATTTCGTACACATCGTTTCTTTATTAATATGTCAGTTCCGGAAGTTGTTACTCAAATTTTACAGGAACATGGTTTAAAAGACTGGGAATATAATTTTGATTTGGTAATGGAATATCCAAAAAGAGAGCAAATTAATCAGTATCAGGAGAGTGATCTGGTTTTTATTGAACGCCTGCTCTCTGAAGTTGGGATTTTCTTCTTCTTTAGGCTTCAGCCTGATGCTGGCACTGAGGTGATCTATTTTGCTGACAAACAAAGCGCATGGGAGTTTGGCAAAACATTACCGCTGAATAGTCCCTCCGGAATGAATGACAATGGCATCGACTCAGTCTGGGATATACAGTTCCAACAGTCTGCGGTGCAGGCATCGGTTACTGCCGGGGATTATAACCATCGCCAGGCTCAGAAAATATTATTTTCTGCACAAACCGATATGACTTACGGTGAAGGTGACGAGGTGACTTATGGGGATGTTTACCACTATCGCCCACGCCATCTTGAAACGGGTGATAAGGTTTCGCCGGCGCCTGAGACAGGAAATTTTTGGGCGCGTCTGGAACATGAGCGTTATCTCTCCTCACAAGCGACAATCTCTGGATTATCAACCGATGTAAGCCTCAGCCCGGCTCAGGTCCTGAATATTACGGAATCCACACCTGTCCCAACGCTTCCTGTCAGTGTGCGTAACAGCTTGCTGGTTACGGCGGTTTCATTCAGCGCAAGCCGCAAGGAAGCGCTACAAGTGGTGTTGATGGCGACCATTTACAGTGAAACGCGCTGTTGGAGACCTCCACTCAAACCGCGACCAGTAATTAGCGGTACGCTAATGGCACGTGTTTCAAGCCCGAAAAAGAATGATGAATATGCTCATTTAAATCAGAGCGGGCTTTATTGGGTTAAGTTTGATGCGGACCGCGATGCTAAACAACAGGGCTACGAAAGTATGCCAGTACGCCTTGCCAAACCCTACGGCGGCGACACTTACGGTATTCACTTCCCGCTGATACAGGGCACAGAAGTGGCGGTGGCGTTCCATGAAGGGGACCCGGACCGGCCCTATATCGCGCATGCGCTGCATGACTCCCGGCATCCGGACCACGTGACACAGGCAAACCATACCCGCAACGTCATCCGCACGCCGGCGAACAACAAGCTGCGTATGGAGGATAAACGGGGCGAGGAGCACATCAAGCTCAGCACCGAGTACGGCGGGAAGACGCAGCTGAACCTGGGGCATAACGTGGATGCGGGGCGTGCGCTGCGGGGAGAAGGGGCTGAGCTACGCACGGACGACTGGGTGGCGGTACGCGGTGGTAAAGGGGTCTTAATTAGTGCTTATAACCAGCCGCAGGCCCAGGGAGAGATGTTGGACATGCGGGCTGCAATTGCTGAGCTGCAAAATGCACTCGAACTGGTTACAGCGTTAGCGAGTAGCGCCAAGGTATCCGGTTCACTTGATGCTGATATTGCTTCACAGCAGGAACTGACGAAAATGCTGGCGCAATTAAAAGGAGCGGGTTTGTTACTGAATGCCCCTGCTGGTATAGGTGTGGCCACACCCAAAAATATACAGCTCACCGCGGGCCATTCTTTAACTGTCACAACGGGAGAAAATGCAGATCTGACGTTGTTTAAACGTCTGACCGTTGCCGCCGGAGAAGCAATTAGTCTGTTTGCCCAAAAAATGGGTATGAAAATTTTTGCTGCCAGAGGAATGATCGATATTCAGGCGCAAACTGATGCGATGCGATTGCAGTCAGATAAAACAATGAATATTAATAGCGTTAATGGCGAAGTTGTTTTAAACGCTCAGCAGGGGATTACGCTCACCAGCACTGGCGGGGCGTATATAAAAATCAAAGATGGATCCATCGAGCTTGGCGCACCGGGGAGTCTTAAGCTAAAAAGTCTTGATATCCAGTGGGGTGGTGTAGGCATCCTTGAAAAAGCGCTTAAGCCGATGAGTGTTTCTGACCCGCAATATAAATACCCTATGAATGGTTCTTTTCAGATCGTTGACAAAGGGGATGGTAAGCCTAAACCTTACATAAAATATCGTATTGAAACTGAAAGTGGTGAAACTATTCGTGGTGTGACTGATGAGAATGGATATACCCAATCTCATTACGGCCTTGAACCTCAGACTATGAAATTGTTCTTTGAATAAAACCAGGTTGGTATCATGAGCGATACATCCACATTACCCGTAGCAGAGAATCAGTTAAGTAAAAAAGAAAATAATACCGTACAGATATCACATGAATCATGTGATATCTATTATTGCACTGAAAGTCAGGAGTTATTATTCTTAACGACGGCAGCAGCGAAAAATATTGATGAGCATGCCAGTGAAATAATGACGGCGGTTGATGAATTTCATCAGGCTAACGAGGAATATTCTAAAGCTGTTGAAGAGTTTGGTGTGTTAAATTCAAAAATAGAGGAAAGTTCTGCACTTACAGACAAAGAAACTAATATTTCTAATCAAGAAGCTAATTTAACCGGCAAAAGGGATGCTTTACAAAAAGTAATGGGTAAGTTTGAATCCGAAGGTGCTGGTTATGATGATGTGGTTGAGCTCATCCCTATCTCTCGAAAAAATGGTGGCGCTGGCACTAAGAAACGCTATGTTTTTGCAAAAAAAGGATATGTTGATAATTTAGGAGCAGGAGTCAGACATAAAGTAAAGTTTAAACAATCGGATGCGGATAGTATCCTAAAAAGAGAAAATGGTAATATAACAGGAATATCAGTTTCTAAATTAAAAAAGCAGATTAAAGATCTGGAGTTCGAAAATAAAGGTGTAAACCTTTTTGATCCAATTGACAAGAAATTAATAGATGAAACGTTAACGGGCTGGGCAGAAAGCTGGAATAACAGTCTGGTTTCGCATAAAGAAATTGGCCAGTTTATCGATTTTTCAGCGGGTGCGCAGTTCATGCGCTGCACGTCTAATTTGGCGGCTTCTGCCGAATGGGATCCATCAACGGGCGAGTTGGCCATCAAAGGTGAGTTTAAGGCCACGCTTTCTCTGGCTTCTGGCATTGTTGAAACGACATTTTATCTTCCGGATCGCGTCGGCTGGAGCCTGACATTTCAGCCTGAAAATCGAACTGAGCCATTAAAAATGGGAATGCTCAGAGTTTATCTGAAAACCTCACTGATTGGCTTTGTGGGGGCTTCTGCCCAGGCAGAAGCGCAATTGCAGATTACCACCTATGGCGGTAAGCAAATGATTATGGGTAACAGCGCCGGGCGTCTACCGAGATTTAGCGAACGGCATGTGAGCGGTGCAACCTTCCATAAGGCCAGAGAGGAAAACGAAGATGGCGCCAAAGTGAGCGCAGAGGCTTTTGGCGGCGCGCGCGCAGAACTAAAGCTCGCAGGTGGAGTACAGTGGTTGCAGCCGCCGGAACTTACCGTACGCCAGGGCAAGACCGGAGACGATGCCAAAGAAGCTAACGAGTTCGCCGATTTTTGTACCTTTACTGAAAGTCTGGTCGGAATGGCCGGCGCCGGAATTGGTGGTACTTTTCAGTGTGATTTTGTTAACGGTAAGTTTTGTTTCAAGATCGCGGCCAGCCTCTGTGTCGGACTCGGGGCAAAAGGTAGCTTTGAAGCCGAAGTGGATTTTGACAAATTTTATGAATTTTCAAAATGGCTCATTTATCAGTTGTATGGATTAGACTACGCCTTTTTCGAAATAATGGCACAGAAAGCTTTTGAGGCCTTTACCCAGGTTAGTGTTTTACTGCTTTCAGATATGGAAGAGTCCATTAAAAATGGGTTATCAGCTTGCAGTGAAACGCTCAAGTCAATAGAGGATGAATTTGATTCATTAATTGAAGATATTGAATCCGCCTTTGATGAATCGGAAAGAAGAAATCAGCTGGCAGCAAATATTATTAAGAGCCCTGATTTACTTCTGATGCGTACCCCTGAGGCCAAAGGAATATTACTTTACTTGCTTACCCGCCATGGCACCGCAGATCATTTTGATTTTGATAATCGTGGTGATTATTTTATCGATATTTATCAGGAGCGCAAACAAGCGATTATTGTCGTTTTACAATCCATCCAGACGCAGCGGGAATGGTTCCAGATATTTAGCCGATTTAATGCCAGTGGGAGTGACATGGCAGAGGGTAACTCTGCCTTAAAATATATGGTGGCGCAAAATTCAATGAATGCGGTAAGGCGTTTTCTCCAGGAAGGCTTCGATAAAGTCAATGAAATGGATCTTATCTATAAAAGATTAAGAACGACGCCTGCCTGGGGATATGCCCTGACGATGAACAATACCACTGCGTATCGCTTAACGACGGCGGATAACCCTTTTTATCCGCGTATGGGAACATTTTCACCGCTGTCTGGCGCAAATTCTGAGGAATGGTCATGAAGATGAAATATCCGTTATTACTCCTGAGCCTGGCAGTCAGCGCGATGGCTGGCTGCGATCAAAACCCCACCTCAGTCCCCCCCCGGCACAGTGCGGAAGACCAGGCCCGGCTGCAGGAATTTGTGGCGCAGATAAAGTCAGAGCAGGTATTTGTGGAAGGCGGTGAATACCTGATGGGGGATTTTGGCGAAGAGTATGGTGTGGAGAGACTGCAGTACGACGGGCGTAAAGACAGCAAGCCTTTGCACCGGGTGGAGTTAAGCAGCTATTCGCTGAGTAAGTTCAAAGCCAGCAACCAGCAGTATCAGTTTTATCTGGCCTGGAATGGCCTGAAGGGCCGGGAGGTTAAGGGGCGTTTAAGCGGGAGGGACTGGAATGATAGTAAACGGATCCCGGATACGCCAGCCCGCGTGGACTGGCACGAAGCGGAGCGGTACTGCGCGTGGCTTGGGGAAGTGACGGGTCTGCCGTTCTCGCTGCCGACGGAAGCGCAGTGGGAATACGCGGCGCGTAGCCGGGGTAAATATGTGGTGGCGCCCACCGACGATGGCACGATACGTATAGAAAATCGCAGGGGCATTAATATTGCCACTGAGCTGGATGCTGAAGAGTATGCCAAAAAGGCAGGCCTGACCCTCAAGTGGCTATCCCCGCTTCCCCGGGATTTTCGTCCCCCTAATCCATTGGGAATTTACGACATGGCCGGAAACGGCTGGGAATGGATGAAGGACTGGTATGACCCGGAATACTACAGCCATTCGCCGGTAAAAGACCCGCAGGGTCCGGAGCAGCCGGTATTCAAAGACCGGGACGGGTACTACACGCGGGTGCTGCGCAGCCAGGACTTCTCGGGACCGGGGCGCGGGCTGACGATGGTGCGCTATAAGGCGGACCCGGACAGTAGGCGTTACTCTCCTGACGACAAAGCTGTACGCTGCGCCGTTAACCACCCAAGTCCGGTGAAGTGATAATTCATTAATTTATACATCTGAATAATCAGGGAAAAGATTATGAGCGAATCAGATACGCCAGTAGCAGAACATCAAACGAAGAAGATTGAATCAAATGTAAAAATTGTGATTGTCAAATCTTGTCAGTGTTATTTCAGGATTGAAAAATTACAATTAATCTTTATTGATGAAGCGGATGCCAGCGCGTTTGAGGACGCAATGAGCAAGCTGAGCAATCTGGTAAACACACATCATATTGCAAAGAAAAAATATTCAAACGCTATTGAAAAATATGGTGTGCAGTTAAAGGATACTGCCAATAAGGACCGGTTGCCTGAACTGGAAAAGGAAATTTCAAAGGCCGAAGGTGAGCTACAAACAGCAACTAAAAATCTACAACAGGAGTTAGGCGAATTCAGGGAAGAAAGCGGATACAAACCCATAATTGAGCTAATACCCATTGAAGATGTTAAAAAAAAGGCATTTGGTCGATTTTATTCCTATATAAAAGAAGAAGATTATAAGAAGTTTGAAGAAAAATTCACAGTGATTTCCGTGGATGATTTTAGTGGTGATAAGATCTTCACCAAAGATAAAGACAATAATATTATTGGTATTGATATAAAATCTTTATCAGAGAAGTTGAAAGCGGCCAGGGTAAAGATCAAACAAATGATGGACCGCACAATGATTGTTAGTGCCAACATCAAGTATGAAGATACATTAACTGAATGGGCTTCTGTGTGGAATGATAAAACCTATAACAAAACAGGGGAGTATATTGATGTTTCCGCAGGTGCTCAATTTATGCGCCTGACAGCGAATGCTTCCACTTTTAATAGCTGGAACCCTGATACTGGCCAAGCACAAATAAAAGGTGAGGCTCAGGCCGAACTCACGGTTTTTTCCGGGAAAGTAACTTCTACGATTTATGTTCCAGACCGAACAGGTTGGCCGCTTAAATTTATGATTAATGCCAAGGATGAAGCCAATATTGGTGTGCTGAGGGCAAAGATCGACGGAGAGTTAACTGGGTATGTTGGCGCATCGGCTAAGGTAGAAGCTAACCTCCAGTTTGTGACTCATAATAATAAACAGTTATTAATGGGTAATCGCACCAAAAGTTCGACATTTGCAGAACGAAAAGAAGGTGTAAAAGTTAAAGGTAATAAAGTCAAAGCAAAAAAGGGGCTGGAAGTAAAAGCTGAAGCCTTTGGTGGTGCTAAAGTCGGCGCTAGTTTAGGGGGAACATTACAGTGGCTGAAGCCCTTCACTTCACTGGTCGCGGAAATCCCGGCCATGTTAAGAAAGTTAGGTCTTGATCCTGAATTAATGCTTGATTCCGCAACGATGGCAAAATCAATTCAACTCAGACAAGAGAATGATAAAAAGAAAGACGATCATTTGGGAACATTTCAGAATTTTGGTTCACTTAAAGTTGGTGGCGAGGTTCAGTTAGGCGCTGGAGCCAGCGGTGAATTTAGGGTTCGCTTTGTTAAAGGAAGATTCAGGTTCCATATTCATGGTAGTTTGTGTTTGGGGCCGGGCGCGAAGGGACTTGTGGAGGGTGAGATTAATCCTGAACTGTTTATGGAGTTCGCAGTATGGGTTATCTATCAACTCTATGGTATGGATTATAAGCACTGGGTGATTATTGAGGAAGAAGCATTTAAGGCTTTGGGATATATTTTGTTGATGGACCAGGAGAAAAAATACCAAGAGTATTATGATAAGGCGAAGGCTGAATTTGATAATGTTCTGGAAGATTTTACTGATTTTATTAAATCAACATTTGCAGATATCATGATGGCAAGAGACCAGTCGGCAAAACGCAATAAATTTGCGTCTGAAATTAATAGCAACCCTGGCAATGTATATCTTTATTCGCCGGAAGCAAAAGGGGCTGCCCTGTATATCCTGACCTTAGACGGCGCGTACGATCGCATTGATATCAATAACCAGGGGGATGGCTTCATCCCGGATACCAACCATGAACGAAAAAAAGCGGTATTGTTTATTTTGTCCAGTATTCAAACCAAGCGGGAGTGGAAAAAGGTGTTGACGCGCATCACAGCAACGGGAACGGTGTATCCGGGGAATGAGGATGCGGTTGTTAAAATGGCACAAAAGAATATCCGGATATTCTTGCAGACGGGCATTGATAGTGATGACGAGTTGGATAACATCATCGATAAACTAGAACTACGCGATTTCGATGAGCTCGTGTCGCGTTTAAAGGAAAAACCAACCTACGGCTATTCTTTTTCTCCGAACTGCAGTAAGCAATATAAGCTGCATTGTGATGATAATCCATTCTATAGCTCACTGTGTCATTTTGTGCCGGTTGAGCCGCAGTATCAGCAAAAGTGGGAGAATAACGATTAATGGAAAATAACCGAATCTATAAATATAGCCTGGCGCTGGTGCTGTTGCTGAGCGGGTGCGATAAACCGGAACCGGCGGTGCGGGATAACGCGGAATTAGCGCAATACCTGCAACGCATTACCGGCGATCTGGTTTTTATTCCGGGCGGCACATTCTGGATGGGGGATTTTTGCTCCCACACGCATGGCGAGGGGGCGCGCTGCTCTTCGGAAAAAGATACCAAACCCCTGCATGAGGTGACGCTGAGCAGCTATTCCATCGGTCGTTTCAAGGTGACCCATGAGGATTACGCTTTTTATCTGAAAATGGCGGGGTTACCTGCCCAGCAGTTTGATAAAGAATGGCGAAATAAAACGCTGGCGGATATGACCCATTTTAAAAACAGTCCGGCGGTGGTGTCATGGCGCGAGGCCGACAGCTACTGCCGCTGGCTGAAAAAGGAGACGGGATTGGCGTTTTCCCTGCCAACGGAAGCGCAGTGGGAGTACGCGGCGCGTGACCGGGGGCAGTATATTCTGGTGGCAACGGA
>NZ_JAOWDP010000069.1:505300-633287 GCF_030334595.1 Citrobacter sp. Ce104 | reverse complement strand
TCCCAAACCAACGTTTGCGAAAATGAATATTTCAGGTACAGATGGCATGATCCCAGCTTTTAGCGAAGAGATTTATCATGCTTATTGGCTATGTACGCGTGTCAACAAATGACCAGAACACTGCACTCCAGAGAAATGCGCTCGAGAGTGCAGGATGTGAGCTGATTTTCGAAGACAAGATCAGCGGTAAGGTATCCGACAGACCAGGATTAAAAAAGGTGCTCCGGATGCTATCTGAAGGCGATACGCTAGTGGTATGGAAGCTGGATCGGCTCGGTCGCAGCATGCGACATCTTGTTGTGTTAGTGGAGGAGCTGCGGGAGAAAGGGGTTAACTTCCGGAGCCTGACGGATAGCATCGATACGAGTACCCCTATGGGGAGATTCTTCTTTCATGTAATGGGCGCGCTGGCTGAAATGGAAAGAGAGCTTATTGTCGAACGCACCCGGGCAGGGTTAGCTGCAGCGCGCGCTGAAGGTCGGATTGGCGGTCGGCGACCAAAGTTAACGGAGGAACAGTGGGCGCAAGCTGGAAGACTCATTGCTGCGGGTGAATCTCGTCAACACGTGGCTATTATCTATGACGTGGGGGTGTCTACGTTGTACAGAAAATTTCCGGCACTTGTAAAATCATAGCCTTGCACAGTGGTGATGAACGATAGTTTTTGTCTGTCTTGCTCTGCACTTTAATTAATTATACTGTATATATAAACAGTATTATTGAGAGGTAAGACGATGCCACGTTATTACGAAATTGAGACAGCTTTTCGCTCTGCGATTGTAAGGGAGCCAAGTGGCCGTAGAACGGTCACGACAAGGGATTTTGTCCGGGAACTGAAGAAAGTTAACTGGGACTTCTCACTCAAAGATGCCAATGCCTGGATCGAATCCAGTGTTAGTACCTTTAAAGACATATCAACTGTCGAAGGGGAAGAGCGTACTTTCATGCTTTTTAACCCAAACGGAGGGCTATAGTCATGGGGTTCCCTTCACCGGCCAGCGATTACGTTGAAACAAGGATTTCCCTCGATCAGCAGCTAATCAACCAGCCTGCGGCGACATATTTCATGCGGGCATCGCGTTCACATTTCAGGGAAGGAATACTCCAGGGGGCGCTGCTTGTTGTGGATGCGTCGCTTTCAGCCTGTGATGGCTCGCTGCTGATATGTGCAATAGACGGGGAGTTCAGAATCAAGCGATACCGAACACACCCTCAGCCCCACCTGATTAATCTGGAGAACGGGAGAAGGGAAGCACTGCCTCAAGACGGTGATGGCTACAATTCCTCACACGCTATATTCGGGGTGATCACGTACATCATTAATGATGCCAGGAATGCGGAATTTGATGATTGTCCGGTAATGTAATCATATTGTCTGTATTAGTTCTGCTCCCTGATTTTTCACATTCCCGACGGCACGTGTTACGGCATGCCATATGAATTTATCAGCCGGCACGGAACCGTCGGCCGCAATTTCCGCAGCTTCTTTTCCTCCAATGTCCTGCCTCATCCATTCGCGAGCGGCTTCTGGTGATAGTACCAGCGGCCGCCTGTCGTGAATATCTACCAGTCCTTTGTCAGCCGCAGCTGTAACTATCAGGAATCCTTCTGCTTCATCTCCACGTTCGAATGGTGTGCTGCCGATCGCTGCCATGTATATTGGCTGACCATCGGCCCGATGAATGAAGAAGGGTTGTTTCTTGTCGCCTTCCTTTTTCCATTCGTACCAGCCATCAGCAAAGCAAATTGCGCGACCATGCTGCCAGAGTGGTTTAAACATTCTGCTGGTGGCCGCAGTTTCAGAGCGTGCGTTAATTAGCGGTGGTTTATCCCACCATCCGGGGGAGTATCCCCAGATAACTGGATCAAGATGGAGTTTCTCGTCACGTTCGCTAAGAAGCAGAACTTTGGTACCTGGAGCCACGTTGAAACGTCCGATCGGTTCCGGGTCATATGGAATGTCTCGTTCGACTTCTTCAGCGAGAAGGGCGAGATAATCTTCTCGCGTCATTGACTGTGAAAAGCGTCCACACATAGAAACCTCCAGCCATATGTCAGACTGAAAGTATAGGTGGTAACTAAAAGAGAGGGCGCGTAGATTAATGTGTACCTAAATGCGCCCTTAATTTGGGTTTTGGATGTAGTTGTTTGCTTATATGTTTGAATTTAAAGTGAGTTTTTTAAATTCAAAAAACCTTTTTGTACGGTTTTACTGAAACCTGCGCATAAACGCCTGCCGCCACATACGGATCGGCTTCAGCCCACGCCTGCGCGGCTTCTAAAGATTCAAATTCTGCAATCACCGTTGAGCCGGTAAACCCTGCTGCACCCGGATCGTTACTGTCAACCGCTGGCATGGGGCCTGCAGTCAGCAAGCGGCCTTCGTCATGCAGGAGTTGCAGACGAGCCAGATGGGCAGGGCGTACAGAAAGACGTTTTTCGAGAGAGTCTGCAATATCTTGAGCGTAAATAACGTACAGCACGGGTAGAGCTCCTTGAACGGTAAAAGGTCATATTTACGTTATTGGAAAGGCCTGATAACTGCAACGGAAAGATAGCTGATATGTTAAGGCCATACTATGGAAATGGTTTTTTATCATAAAATCGCGTTTTAAATGCCAGTTAGCTTCACGGTCTTATTGAATATGATTGCTATTTGCATTTAAAATCAGGGCCTGGTTTTTTTACTGAAACGATTATGACTTCAATGACCCTTGATTTACCTCGTCGCTTTCCCTGGCCTACGTTACTTTCAGTCGGCATTCATGGTGCTGTAGTGGCAGGTTTGCTGTATACCTCGGTACATCAGGTTATTGAACTGCCTGCGCCAGCGCAGCCGATCTCCGTTACGATGGTTGCGCCTGCCGATCTTGAACCGCCTCAGGCCGTTCAGCCGCCGCCGGAACCCGTCGTCGAGCCTGAACCGGAACCAGAGCCGATCCCGGAACCGCCAAAAGAAGCGCCGGTAGTGATTGAGAAACCGAAGCCCAAGCCTAAACCGAAGCCAAAACCGGTGAAAAAGGTGGAAGAGCAGCCGAAGCGTGATCTTAAGCCAGCCGAGCCGCGTCAGTCGTCTCCGTTTGAAAATACTGCGCCTGCGCGTCCAACGACCAGTAGCGCCCCGGCAACGACTAAACCGGCGGTGAGCGCACCTTCTGGTCCGCGAGCCTTAAGCCGTAATCAGCCGCAGTATCCGGCGCGTGCCCAGGCGCTGCGCATTGAAGGCCGTGTGAAGGTCAAATTTGACGTAACCTCGGATGGCCGGGTTGAAAATGTAGAAGTTCTGTCCGCACAGCCTGCGAATATGTTTGAGCGTGAAGTGAAAAATGCAATGCGCAGATGGCGCTATGAGGCCGGTAAACCAGGTTCCGGGCTGGTGGTGAATATTGTCTTCCGCCTGAACGGCACAACGCAAATCGAGTAAACGTCAGGCCGAATTTGGCGGTCCGCCGCCTGCCGGTAATGATCAAGAGTATGATTACCGGCAGGCGGTGCTGGCGCGAGCGATCAGGCCAGGGTAGGGATTGGACGAGGTTTACCGTCTTTATCAACGGCAACATAGATAAACAGGGCTTCGGTGGCTTTATAGCGCTGGCCGATAGGTTCTGAAGCAACTTTCTTTACCCAAACTTCAATATTAATGCTGATCGAAGTCGTCCCGCGCTTCACGCAGCGAGCATAGCAACAAACCACATCGCCTACGGCGACCGGGCGCAAAAAGCTCATTCCTTCAACCCGCACCGTGACCACACGACCATGTGCGATCTCTTTGGCCTGAATAGCGCCGCCTATATCCATTTGTGACATCAGCCAGCCGCCAAAAATATCACCGTTCGCGTTGGTATCGGCAGGCATAGCCAGAGTGCGTAAAACCAGTTCGCCCTGGGGAGTGTTATTCGTTGTTGTCATTGTAGAACCGACTATAGAGAAAGATTACAGGCGCGATGCTACTAGAATTTACGCGCTGAGAACAGAGGGATGCAGCGTGTGGAGCGGAAGTCAGTCGGGTTAAAGGAGATAAGGAACGCGAGGGGATAAAAATTTGCCAGATCCGTAGATCTGGCGAGCATGTATTACGATTTATCTTCCTGCGGAAGATGGCGGTAAATATAGACTCCGCTTAGTAACGTAAAGAGTAGAGTCAGGGCGGTCAGGCCGAATACTTTAAAGTTGACCCAAATATTCTGCGGTAGCCAAAACGCAATATAGATATTCGCCAGACCGCACAGGATGAAGAAGACGGCCCAGGCTAAATTAAGTTTTGACCATACCGGCTGAGGCAGGGTCAGCTCTTTGCCTAACATGCGCTGGATCAGCGGCTTTTTCATCACCCACTGGCTAACCAGCAGTGCACCGGCAAACAGTCCATAAATCACCGTTACTTTCCACTTAATGAATTCATCATTGTGGAAGAAGATGGTCAGGCCACCGAACACGGCTACCAGAACAAAGGTGATTAATGCCATCTTTTCGACCTTGCGATAGCGAACCCAGCTGTAAATTAAAACAACAGCCGTCGCGACAATCAGCGCCGAGGTCGCCGCATAGATGTCGTAGAGCTTATAAAAAGCAAAAAAGACAACCAGCGGTAAAAAATCAAGAAACTGCTTCATTCTTCGATTCCGTCATCAAAAGCACCGGGTACAAGCCCGGAAGCGTTCAGGGTTTATTGGCGAATCAGCATGTACAGGCGGAACAAATAGATCAGCAACACGGCGGAGATCATATTGCTCAGCGTATTCGCCAATACCGCGCCTACATTTGGCGTAAGTACCGCAAAACTTGGCGCAAAAAGCAACAGCAGAGTTTTTGCCAGCAGCCAACCGATCACTGCTGGCGCAACCAGGCGCATATTCGACCATGCCAGGCGCATACTGTTGCGCATAGCGGCAAAGACACCCATTTTGTCCTGTACCAACATCACCGGTGCGAGCGCCAGCAGGATGGCCAGCAGAATACCCGGCACCACAACCAGCATAATACCGATTTGCACCAGCAGAGTAGTCAGAAAAATCAGAATAAACAGCTTAGGCAGAACCGGCGCGCTGGCACCGATGGCGCGTAATGCGCTGACCCGATGACCGGCAGAAATCAGTTGAATCATCAGGATGACACCCCCGGCGAGGATGGCATTACCAATCAAGCCGGAAAACGTCGACGCCGCGGAGGCGCGTAGCAAAATTTGCTGTTGCTCCGGGGTCATGTTCTGTACCAGATCGAACAAGCCCACGCTGCTGGTTAACTGATCGCCTTCACTGAGTTGCGCAATTTGTGCGTCGGTGGGAGAAAAGGCATGCCCTAACACCACTGTGATAAACGCGCACAACAACGATACCAGCAAGATGGTAATGAATTGATTACGGAAAAAGTTTCCCGTGTCACGGTAAACGGATTTCGCCGTGATAGACATGCACTCTCCTTGAGTTTTGCAGGTGTTCATTTGCGGGCAATTGTACCCTGGATAACTCCACAGTGGCAGCATCGCGCGATGTATGGAAAAGCATATCTTTGTAAAGCCCCGGTAATTTTTGGCTATGACTTCAGCGTCATGCAAGAACGTTGGTTGTTCTCTGCGCATCACGGACAAATAACCATCGCCATTCGGCAACGCAGGTCAGTTACTTGCGTGGCGAAAATATATCAAAATTGATCTGAATTAAGTTAACCAGGATTTTGAATGCAAGTTCTAACTTAATCTGGATCAATAAATGTTAAATTATCAAAGTCAATGTGATCCAGGTTAGATCACTTATTACTCCAATGTGGGTATATTCGTTCCGCTTTTATAACCATAACGATGGAGCGGACATGAAAAAATTAACAGTTGCAGCATTGGCTTTAACAACTCTTCTCTCTGGCAACGCATTTGCGCATGAGGCCGGAGAATTCTTTATTCGTGCAGGTTCTGCCACCGTCAGACCGACGGAAGGCGCGGGTGGTACGCTGGGAAGCCTGGGTGGCTTTAATGTCAGCAATAACACGCAGTTGGGTCTGACATTTACCTATATGGCAACCGACAATATCGGTGTTGAATTACTGGCAGCCACGCCGTTCCGCCATAAAATTGGTACTGCCACAACGGGTGACATTGCTACCGTCCACCATTTACCGCCGACCTTAATGGCACAGTGGTATTTCGGTGATTCCAGCAGCAAACTGCGTCCATACGTGGGTGTTGGTGTGAACTACACCACCTTCTTTGACGAAGGTTTTAACGATAACGGCAAACAGACTGGTTTATCTGACCTGAGCCTGAAAGATTCCTGGGGCGCGGCAGGGCAAGTGGGTATGGACTACCTGATTAACCGCGACTGGTTGATTAACATGTCGGTCTGGTACATGGATATCGACACCACCGCGAGCTACAAACTGGCTGGCGCGCAGCAGCATGACAGCGTACGCCTCGATCCGTGGGTGTTTATGTTCTCTGCGGGTTATCGCTTCTAAGTCCATGATTAAAATGATGAAAGGCTGATCGCTCCACGGTCAGCTTTTTTTATTGCCCATTTATTTCTTCCAGCCACTCTCCCCGTCGATGTAATGCTACTCTTTAAGCAAACTGGCTTTGAGGGCATTCACAATGATGTTGACTCGCTACCTGCTACAACAAAAAATCACGCTTCTGGAACCATTCACCGAAGATCAAACGGCAGCGTTTGCCGTGAGTGCCGCACGTGAATTACTGATTTATATGGATAAAATTGAGACGCTGGAAAAACGTATTGCGACTCCGGTTACACTACCTTTTTGCAGCGCCAGTCCGGTTTGTGAGATTGAAGCGGGCTACGCCGCAGGCGTGAGCGATTGTCGTGAGGCCATTCGTCGGGCAGGATATCCGATTGAGGGTGATGATTAGTTTGCATTTATGTTAACAAAAATGCGCTTTTATTGTATAAGTCTGTAACTTTAGCTCGCATAACAACGGGCTTCTAACTCATCAGCTTAGGGAAGGTTAATATTCTCAATCAACGTACAGCGCAGTTATGCAACAACAAAAACGGGTAACCGGTTTGGCAATATGTTAACTATCAGGGTGGACTCGTGAAGATTGTGCAGGACAAGCTCAGAAACAGGCAGGCACTGCTGGTATCAGGGCTCATTACGTTGATATTTACCTCGTTGTTTCTGTTTATTATTTATGAGCAGCGTATGGCTGCAGCCAGCGAAGGTGTTAACCGCCTGCAAGCGCGCATGATGGACATTTTTAACGATAACGAGCTGATCGCCGATGCAATTGGTGAGCGCTATCACCATATCAAAACGGGTGAACAATGCGGCGATATTTCACAATTTGTTCCCCGCTATGAGAATGAATGGGGTATTAACGCCGACCCAAAGCGGCTGCATTCGGCGACGGGGACAATGGTTGCCCAGCAAATCGGTCACAACGCGCTGTGTATGTATACGGCGGCGGAGTTTATTCGCGGCATGGTCAATGAGCTGAACCCAGGCAGCTTCGATGCACATCGTTATATTATTGCCAAAAATTCAGATTATTTTTACTGGTTTATGGCTTCCGATTCGCGCAATTTCAGTTTCTCTAATTCTGAAATGGCGCGGGATATTACCCAATTTTTCTATCCGCCGGTCGATTTCTATACCCGACTGTTGCAGAAAAATGTCAAAAATAAAGCCCTTAGTTCCACGAACTTTTATACCGATAAAATTACCGGTGAAAAAGCTTATAGCGTGGTGAGCTATATCTACGATCTGTCTGGTAAAGAGATATCAGACCAAATTGTGGCCTATCTGGTCTATGACCATTCAAAGCCAGAATTGCAGGAAGCGTTGGCTCAGGCATTTGACGACCAAATCCCAGCGGAGCTGAATGTGGAGTTGGTGAATTTAACCAATAATGAGAGTCTCTGCTTATCCGGTAAATGTAACGGTCAATCCCGCTTTATGGTGCGCAATTTTTCGGAGAAATATGCACTGCACTATTCACTTTCATTAGGCCGTTTTATGGCGCGCGACCCGCATGCAGGAATCGTTATGCTGCTGGCGCCGTTCTTTTTCATCATCATTAGTTTCTCGTTAAAATCATGGCTGAACGAAAGCGATCTTAAAGTTTATATTGATACGCTGACCGGCTGTTTTAATCGTCGAATTCTCGACATCATTAAGCGCCGTGATTTATCACACTGTTCGGTGGTGCTACTGGACTGCAATAAGTTTAAGGCCGTCAATGATACCTGGGGCCATGCGGCGGGCGATCGTGCGCTGCAAATTATTGCCAACAGGATGTTATCAAACACCCGCACCAGCCACGATATTGTGATTCGCACCGGCGGGGATGAATTTATGATCCTGCTGTTTCGCTCGCAGGCTAATGACGCCTTCGCAATCGCGCAACGTATTAGCGGGCAGGTGACCAGCCATGTGTTTGTGGTGGACGGCCATACCGTGCCATTGTCAGTCTCGTGGGGGATTGCAGAGGTGAACGGCGAATTGGATGTGGCGATTCAGAATGCGGATAACGCCATGTATAAAATGAAGCACAAGAAAGAGGGATAAAACCGCCAGAAGTTTCTGGCGGTTGATGTAGCTTACTGGCGGGTGGCGGCTTTCATCGCGCTGACAAAAGCTTTCAGCTCAGCCAGCATTTGTTCTGGTACCGCAACATTCTTCTCAATGATTTTCACAATCGCCGAGCCGGAAATTGCGCCAGCAGCGCCGGCTTCAATAGCACCGGCGACCTGTTCAGGCGCAGAGATACCGAACCCCTGTAAAGAAGGCGGCGCATCATATTCTTTCAATTTTTCGACCAGGTGATGCAGCGGTAACGCCGCACGATTTTCCGCACCGGTAACACCTGCACGCGAAAGCAGGTAGGTATAGCCGCGACCGTAAGAGGCAATCTGGCGCAGCAGTTCTTCATCGGCGTTCGGCGGACAGATAAAAATAGGTGCGATGTTGTGGCGCAGTGCCGCAGCTCTGAATGGCGCGGATTCCTCAACGGGAACATCGGCTACAAGCACCGAATCCACGCCCACTTTTTCACACTGGGCGTAAAACTCATCAATGCCCTTACTGAACACCAGGTTGGCATACATCAGCAACCCAATGGGAATAGTTGGGTGCTTCTGGCGGATCAGCGCCAGCATTTCAAAGCATTGCGACGGCGTAACGCCGGCGGCAAACGCACGCAGGGTGGCTTCCTGAATAGTTGGACCGTCAGCCAGCGGATCGGAGAACGGAATACCGAGCTCGAGGGCATCGGCACCGGCTTCAATCAGCGTATCAATGATTTTCAGTGACTGCTCTACAGACGGATCGCCCAGGGTTACGAAGGGGACAAAAGCACCTTCTTTGCGGTCCTTCAGCTGTGCAAACAGGTTTTCGTAACGTTCCATCAGATTTCCCCTCGCGCTTTCAGAATATCGTGTACGGTGAAAATGTCTTTGTCGCCGCGACCGGAGAGATTAACCACCAGTAGCTGCTCTTTTTCCGGGTTTTCACGCATCATTTTCAATGCGTGCGCCAGGGCATGGGAGGACTCCAGTGCCGGAATAATCCCCTCGTGCAGACACAGCGTTTTGAAGGCTTCCAGCGCTTCATCGTCGGTGATCGAAACATAATCGGCGCGACCAATGCTGTTCAGATACGCATGCTGTGGTCCTACTGACGGGAAGTCCAGCCCCGCAGATACAGAGTAAGACTCTTCAATCTGTCCTTCTTCGGTCTGCATCATAGGGGACTTCATGCCGAAGTAAATCCCGACACGGCCATGTTTCAACGGCGCGCCATGTTCCCCGGACTCAATCCCGTGACCGCCTGGCTCTACACCAATCAGACCGACGCTGGCTTCATTAATAAAGTCGGCGAACATACCGATGGCATTAGAACCGCCGCCCACGCAGGCGATAACGGCGTCCGGCAGGCGCCCCTCTTTTTCGAGGATCTGTGCTTTGGTTTCTTCACCGATCATGCGCTGGAATTCACGAACAATGGTCGGGAAGGGGTGCGGACCTGCCGCCGTACCGAGCATATAGTGCGCGGTATCGTAGCTGCCAGACCAGTCGCGCAGCGCTTCGTTACAGGCATCTTTCAGCGTTGCGGAACCGCTGTGAACCGGGATGACTTCAGCACCCATCAGACGCATACGGAAAACGTTAGGCGACTGGCGTTCAACGTCTTTCGCACCCATATAAATACGGCATTTCAACCCCAGCAGTGCGCTGGCGAGAGCTGATGCAACACCGTGCTGACCCGCGCCGGTTTCGGCGATGATCTCTGTTTTACCCATACGCTTCGCCAGCAACGCCTGGCCCAGTACCTGGTTAGTTTTGTGCGCGCCGCCGTGCAGTAAATCTTCACGTTTGAGATACAGCGTCGTGTTAGTGCCTTGAGTAATGTTCTGGCACTTGGTCAGTGCGGTTGGGCGACCAGCATAGTTTTTCAGCAGGTCTGTAAACTGCGCCTGAAATTCAGGATCTTTTTGCGCGCTGACAAAAGCTTCTTCCAGCTGGCGCAGGGCAGGCATCAGAATCTGTGGCACATACATACCGCCAAATTCACCAAAATATGGATTGAGTAATGTTGTCATGTCCTTTTCCTTAATATGCGCGCAGCGTCTGAAAGACCGAAGCCAAAAGACGTGCATCCTTGATGCCCGGCAGTGACTCTACGCCAGAATTGAAATCGAGACCGGCACAGCCGGCTTTTGCTGCGTCAACGCAGTTATCTGCGCCGAGTCCGCCAGCCAGTAAAACGTTATCCAGCGATTGTCCGCCTAAAAGTGACCAGTCGAAGCGTTGACCGCTGCCGCCCTGACCATTGTCGAATACGTATTTATCGACATGCTGATAATCACGGGCTGGCAAGGTCTCGCTGACGCTCAGCGCCTTCCAGATTTGTACCTGTGCGGGTAGCGCATCGCGTAGCGCATCAATATAGGCCTGGTCTTCACTACCATGCAGTTGCACGGCAGTGAGTCCCAAAGCAGCCGCTATTTCACGCACGTCGCTAATCTCTGTGTTGCGAAACACCCCGACGTATTGCAGCGGAGCGCCGGTCATGACCTCTCGCGCCTGTTCAACGCCGATCGCGCGCGGCGATGTGGGCACAAAAATCAAGCCACCGTAAATGGCGCCCGCTTCGTATGCCGCGTTTGCATCCTGAGCCCGGGTTAAACCGCAGACTTTATTCTCGCCAAGTAGTACGCGACGTACGGCGGCATGCAGATCATCGTGCGACATCAGCGCGGAGCCAATCAGAAAACCGTTGGCGAAGTGGCTGAGCTCGCGCACCTGACCATAGGTATTGATGCCGGACTCGCTGATGACGGTTACGCCATGACCCAGTCGCGGCGCCAACTGGCGGGTGCGATTCAGGTCAATCGACAGATCGCGTAAATCACGGTTATTGATACCAACGACTTTGGCGCCCAGAGCGATAGCACGCTCCAGCTCTTCTTCGTTACTGACTTCGGTCAGTACGCCCATTTTCAAACTGTGGGCGACGGCGGCGAGTTGACGGTATTGCTCATCATCAAGCACCGACAGCATCAACAGACAGGCATCCGCCTGGTAGAAACGTGCCAGGTAAATCTGGTATGGATCGATAATAAAATCCTTACACAGAATCGGCTGCGGTGCGATCCGGCTGACGATGGGCAGGAAATCAAAGCTCCCCTGGAAATATTTCTCATCGGTCAGGACGGAAATTGCGGAAGCATAATGTTTATATATCCCCGCAATCTGTGCCGGGTCAAAGTCATCGCGGATCACGCCTTTTGACGGAGACGCTTTTTTGCACTCCAGAATAAAGGCGGTGCGCGCACCCTGCAGCGCATCGTAGAAATCGCGAGAGCTGGGTTGAACATCATTCTGAAAGCTGGCCAGCGGTTGTTGCTGTTTGCGGGCTTCTACCCAAATCGCCTTGTCTGCGACAATTTTCGCTAAAACGGTTTGCATCATTTACCCTCTTGCTGCCAGTGCAGTGACGCGGTCATAGGCCGCACCGCTGCGCAGTACATTAATCACGGTTTGCGCATTGGCTTTTAAATCTTCTTCACCGTGCAGGCGCATTAACATGGCGACATTTGCGGCAACAGCAGCTTCATGAGCGGCTTCACCTTTACCTTGTAACAAGCGACTAAGAATGTCACGGTTTTCTTCCGGCGTGCCGCCCGCCAGCTGTTCCTGATGGTACGGCGTCAGGCCAAAGTCTTCCGCCGTCAGTTGATAACTCTTGATTTCGCCATCGTGCAGCTCTGCCACAATGGTCGGCGCATGCAATGAAACCTCATCCATGCCGCCACTGTGCACTACGGCTGCCCGCTGATATCCCAATACGCGCAGCGTTTCGGCAATCGGCAGCACCAGTTCCGGGCTGTATACGCCGATCAGCGCCAGCGGCGGATGCGCCGGGTTAATCAGTGGGCCGAGCACGTTAAAGAGCGTGCGGGTTTTCAACTGTTGGCGTACCGGCATGGCATGGCGAAATCCGGTGTGATATTTCGGCGCAAACAGGAAGCACACCCCGAGGTCGTCAAGCGCCTGACGGGATTTATCGGCGTTCATATCCAGATTGATACCAAATGCCGCTAACAGATCCGAAGAACCCGATTTGCTGGATACGCTGCGGTTGCCGTGTTTGGCGACTTTCAATCCGCAAGCCGCCGCAACAAACGCGCTGGCGGTAGAAATATTGATACTGTTGCTGCCGTCGCCGCCGGTACCGACAATGTCGGCAAACAGATAATCAGGACGCGGGAACGGAGCGGCGTTTTCCAGTAGCGCGGTTGCCGCACCGGCAATTTCATTCGGGTGTTCACCACGGATTTTCATGCTCACCAGTGCTGCAGCCAGTTGTTCCGGCTTCAGTTCACCGCGTACCACAGCAGAAAACAGCTGGTGGCTTTCCTGCTGAGACAGCGTCTGAGCCTGATACAGTTTCTCCAGAATGGGTTGCAGCGTATTGGTCTGTTCGAGCTTCTGTTGCGCCCAGGCCAGCGTTTGCTCCAGCAGACGCGCGCCCTGGGTAGTCAGAATGGATTCCGGATGGAACTGGAAGCCGCAGACGCGATCGGTGTCGTGACGCACCGCCATCACCATGCCGTTAAAGTGGGCGTTGATGGTCAATCCGGCGGGCACATTACTGCCAACCAGCGAATGGTAGCGCGCCACCGGCAGCGGATTTGCCAGACCGGCGAACATTGCCTGGCCGTCGTGTTCAATGCTGGACGCTTTGCCGTGCAGGATTTCGCCAGCCTGACCGACATAACCACCATAGGCTTCAACAATCGCCTGATGCCCCAGACAAATGCCGATAATTGGCAGTTTGCCGCGCAGGCGGGTTAACAGCTCCGGCATGCAGCCGGCTTCGCTTGGCGCACCAGGACCCGGAGAGAGCATCAGCACCGGGTTTTTCATGGTTGCTAAGCGGTCAATTAACGTCTGGGCCGGAATATGGTTGCGGTAAATCACCACGTTGTGACCGTTAGTGCGCAGCTGATCTGCCAGGTTATAAGTAAAAGAGTCGATATTATCGAGCAGCAGAATGTCAGCCATTAGAAAGTCTCCTGTGCGTGGTGCGCGGTGGCGATAGCACGCAGAACCGCTCGTGCTTTATTACGGGTCTCATCGGCTTCAGACTGTGGAACAGAATCCAGCACAATCCCGGCGCCGGCCTGCACGGTGGCAATACCGTCTTCCACGAGAGCAGAACGAATCACAATACAGGTGTCCAGATCGCCATGGGCCGTGAAGTAACCTACCGCGCCGCCATAGCTGCCGCGGCGGCGACCTTCGGCTTCGGCGATAAGCTGCATGGCGCGAACCTTCGGCGCGCCGCTAAGCGTGCCCATGTTCATGCAGGCACGGTAAGCATGCAGCACATCCAGATCGCTACGCAGCTCGCCTACTACCCGGGAAACCAGGTGCATCACGAAGGAGTACCGATCCACTTTGGTCAGATCAGCAACGTAGCGGCTGCCCGGCGTACAAATGCGCGCCAGGTCGTTACGCGCAAGGTCAACCAGCATCAGGTGCTCGGAAAGCTCTTTATGGTCTGTACGCATCTCCAGCTCAATACGGCTGTCGAGATCGCGGTCAAGCGAACCGTCTGCACGACGACCGCGTGGGCGGGTTCCGGCAATCGGGTAGATTTCAATCTGGCGACTGGTGGCATCGTATTTCAGTGAGCTTTCCGGGGAGGCGCCAAACAGCGTGAAATCGTTGTCCTGCATGAAAAACATGTACGGGCTGGGGTTACTTTTCTTCAGGACATAGTAGGCTGCCAGCGGTGACGGGCAGGGCAGCGAGAAACGGCGGGACGGAACAACCTGGAAAATTTCGCCCGCGCGAATGGCTTTTTGCATCCCACGCACCACGGCGCCAAATTCTTCATCGCTCTGATTGCATTCACAGCGCATCTGCGGGACTTCAGTGACGGGCAGCGGCGGCGCAGGCTCGGTAAGCTGCTGGCTCAACTGCGCCAGTCGGGCGTTGAGTCGCTGTTTTTCTACATCGTCAGGGGTAAATACGCTGGCCTGAATGCGGGTACTTTTCTTCTGGTGGTCGATCACCATCAGCGTTTCAGCCAGATAGAAGCAGTAGTCAGGGCAACGGTTGCCCGCTTCAAGTTGTGGTAACTCTTCAAAACCGGCAACCAGGTCGTAGGAAAACAGACCGCCAAAGAACATGGCTTCACGTTCTTGCGCAGGAACATTAACCAGCTCCTGCAATAAACGGAAAGCATCAAATACGGAAAGGGAGCATAAGCGAGCGTCTTCATCAAGCAGCGGGCTGACGGCAGGGAATCGCAGATGACGGCCATTTGGTTGTTGTTCGTTCTCAACGCCAGCTGGCAGAGCGGCATCCAGCAGGGGCAGCAGCGATGCGCCGTTTGCGGATAATGCCTGAATAGTGACAGCGTCACCGAGGGCGGTAATGCGTAATGCGCTGTCGACCAGCAGCAGGCTTTTCAGATCGTCTTTGCTGTCGATATCGGCAGATTCCAGCAGCAGCGTGGCCGGGCGTGCGCCACACACCTGGTGAAACAGCGCCGTTGGATTTTCACGGTAGGCGGCATCGCAGGCTAGCAGTTCGAGTGTCGGTTTTTGAGTTTGCATCGTTATTCTCATTAATTTTGTTCAAAAAAAAGCCCGCTCATTTGGCGGGCCGGGTATCTGGTTGCATATTGCAGACGTAAGACACTGCCCGAAATCAGGAAGTGCGCCACCAACCGTGCAGAAAAAATGTTGCTTTCATCTCAGATACCTTCTTCATGTGAACTTGCGTACTAGTTAACTAGTTCGATGGAATAAAGTCAACACCTGATTTCAGTATATTTGTCGAAACCGCTATGATGAGCGTGTTAAGACATTTATTGAAACGGGAGCCGCCTTGAGCGACACGAATTACGCAGTGATTTATGACCTGCACAGTCATACTACAGCCTCCGATGGACGATTAACGCCAGAAGCCTTAGTACACCGTGCGGTAGAGATGCGAGTCGGTACACTGGCGATCACCGATCATGACACCACGGCGGGTATTGCGGCGGCAAGAGAAGAAATTTCACGTTCGGGTTTAGCGTTAAATTTGATCCCCGGCGTCGAAATATCAACGGTCTGGGAAAATCATGAGATCCATATAGTGGGTCTGAACATTGATACCGCCCATCCAATGATGCGCGATTTTCTGGCGCAACAAACGGAACGTCGTCAGCAGCGCGCACGCCTGATTGCCGAACGGCTCGATAAAGCGCATATTCCCGGGGCGTGGGAAGGGGCGTTACGTCTTGCTGATGGCGGGGCGGTTACCCGGGGCCATTTTGCGCGTTTTCTGGTGGAATGCGGAAAAGCCACAACCATGGCGGATGTCTTTAAAAAATATCTTGCCCGTGGGAAAACCGGTTACGTTCCGCCACAGTGGTGTACAATAGAACAAGCTATTGATGTCATTCATCATTCTGGCGGTAAGGCAGTTCTGGCTCATCCTGGGCGGTACGATCTTAGCGCTAAGTGGCTGAAAAGACTGGTTGCGCATTTTGCTGAACATCGCGGCGACGCGATGGAAGTGGCACAGTGCCAGCAGTCTCCCAATGAACGCACCCATCTGGCGACGCTTGCGCGTTCGCATCAACTGTGGGCATCGCAAGGGTCTGATTTTCATCTACCCTGTCCATGGATTGAGCTGGGGCGTAAACTCTGGTTGCCCGCAGGCGTAGAAGGCGTCTGGCAACTCTGGGAACAGCCCGAGACCACAGAGAGGAAAGTATGAGCCAGTTTTTTTATATTCATCCCGAAAACCCACAACAGCGACTGATCAATCAGGCCGTTGAAATCGTGCGTAAAGGTGGGGTGATCGTCTATCCAACCGATTCCGGCTATGCGTTGGGCTGCAAAATTGAAGATAAAGGCGCGATGGAGCGCATTTGTCGCATTCGTCACCTGCCGGACGGGCACAACTTTACGCTGATGTGCCGTGACTTGTCTGAACTGTCGACCTATTCGTTTGTCGACAACGTGGCCTTTCGTTTAATTAAAAACAACACGCCGGGCAACTACACCTTCATCCTGAAAGGGACGAAAGAAGTGCCACGTCGACTGTTGCAGGAAAAACGTAAGACCATCGGCCTGCGTGTACCCTCGAATCCCATTGCGCTGGCGTTGCTGGAAGCGCTGGGCGAGCCGATGCTCTCTACGTCGCTGATGCTGCCGGGCAGCGAATTTACCGAGTCAGATCCGGAAGAAATTAAAGATCGCCTGGAGAAACAGGTGGATTTAATTATCCACGGCGGATATCTCGGCCAGCAGCCGACCACGGTCATCGATTTAACCGACGATTCTCCGGTCGTGTTGCGTGAAGGCGTCGGCGACGTTAAACCTTTCTTATAAGGACGCGAACCGCTATACTACGCGGCCTTAAAATGGCGCTGACTGGCGCCGTTGATTCTCCTGTTCGACGCCTGTGAAGGCGACATCTAAAGGAAGCTCTATGAGCGAAAAGTTACAAAAAGTGCTGGCGCGCGCTGGCCACGGTTCTCGCCGTGAAATTGAATCCATAATTGCCGCGGGTCGCGTGAGCGTTGATGGCAAAATTGCCACGCTCGGCGATCGCGTTGAAGTCACTCCGGGTCTGAAAATCCGTATCGACGGTCATCTGATTTCGGTTAAAGAGTCTGCGGAGCAAATCTGCCGCGTTTTGGCCTATTACAAGCCCGAAGGTGAACTGTGTACCCGTAACGACCCGGAAGGTCGTCCAACCGTGTTTGATCGTCTGCCAAAACTGCGCGATGCGCGCTGGATTGCCGTAGGGCGTCTGGACGTGAATACCTGTGGTTTACTGCTCTTTACCACCGATGGTGAACTGGCTAACCGTCTGATGCACCCAAGCCGCGAAGTTGAACGTGAATATGCGGTACGTGTGTTTGGTCAGGTTGATGATGCAAAACTGCGCGATCTGAGCCGTGGCGTGCAGCTGGAAGATGGTCCTGCGGCATTTAAAACGATCAAGTTCAGCGGTGGTGAAGGGATCAACCAGTGGTACAACGTTACGTTGACCGAAGGGCGTAACCGTGAGGTCCGTCGCCTGTGGGAAGCCGTGGGTGTGCAGGTAAGTCGTCTTATCCGTGTCCGTTACGGTGATATCCCGCTGCCGAAAGGCCTGCCGCGTGGCGGCTGGACGGAGCTTGATCTTGCCCAGACCAACTATCTGCGTGAGCTGGTAGAACTGAAGCCGGAAACGACCTCTAAAGTTGCCGTCGAGAAAGATCGTCGCCGTATGAAGGCGAATCAGATCCGTCGTGCGGTGAAGCGCCATTCACAGGTCGGCAGCAGCCGTCGTCCGGGCGGTCGTAGCAACAACGGTTAATCATGACCAGGCCTGATAAGCAAAGCGCCATCAGGCGTTAGCGTGGAGCCGGATGTGGTGCAAATCCTTATCCGGCCTACACTCAATAATCTATTCCTATTTGGGCTTTCACACCCGCTTCAAACGCGTGCTTGACCGGGCGTAGTTCGCTGACCGTATCCGCTAACTCCAGAATATCGCGATGGCATCCACGACCGGTGATAATGACCGTTTGATGGGCAGGGCGCGCGTTTAGGGCATTGATGACCTCTTCAAGCGGCAGGTAGTCGTATGCCACCATATAGGTCAGCTCGTCCAGTATCACCATATCCAGTTCAGCGTCGGCCAGCATCCGCTTGCCGTGTTCCCACACGGCCATACAGGCTGCGGTGTCGGACTCGCGATTTTGCGTTTCCCAGGTAAATCCTGTCGCCATAACCTGAAACTCTAGGCCGTGGGGTTCGAGTAAGTTTCGTTCGCCGTTTGGCCACGTACCCTTAATAAATTGCACCACACCGACTTTTTTACCGTGGCCTACCGCACGCGTGGCGGTACCAAACGCAGCGGTGGTTTTACCCTTACCATTTCCGGTGAACACAATAATAATCCCGCGCTCATCCTTCGCTGCGGCAACACGGGCGTCAACCCGGTCTTTTACGCGCTGCTGGCGCTGCTGATAGCGTTCTTCACTCATTGGGCAATTCCTGGTTTACGGCCCGGTTGGGCATCGAAAGTCATACCGGTTTTACGGCGGCTGTCATCGCCCATCAGCCACAGGTAGAGCGGCATAATATCGGCGGGGGTTTTCAATTTGTTCGGATCTTCCGTCGGGAACGCGCTGGCTCGCATACCAGTACGTGTACCGCCTGGATTGATACAGTTTACGCGCAGGTGACGGTTCTGATATTCATCTGCCAGAACCTGCATCATTCCTTCGGTAGCAAATTTGGAGGTAGCATACGCTCCCCAGTTGGCGCGCCCCTGGCGGCCAACGCTTGAAGAAGTAAAGACCAGCGATCCGGCATCGGATTTGAGCAACAACGGCAACAATGCCTGGGTCAGCATAAAGGTGGCGTTGACGTTTACCTGCATCACGTCCTGCCAGACCTGCGGGTTTTGCTCACTCATCGGGCAAATATCGCCGAGCAGACCAGCATTATGCAGTACGCCATCCAGACGCGGGAAATGCGCGGCAATACGCTGTGCGAGCTGGTGGCATTCATCAGAAGTACAGGTGAGCAGATCCAGCGTGAACCAGTGTGGTTGCGTACCGTTTTCATCGGCAATGGTGCGGGCAACCTGACGCAGCTTTTCTTCATTACGCCCTAGCAGAATAACGGTCGCGCCGTAACGCGCATAAGTTTGTGCGGCCTCACGTCCGATGCCGTCGCTGGCACCGGTGACCAGAATAATACGGTCCTGTAGAAGGTCTTGTTTAGGTTGATAATGCACGGCTACTCCTCGGCGACGCCTGGCCATCTCGTTCGCGATAACTTTTGGGCTTTATGCCTTAAACCCTGTTCTTTTTCAATCAGCCAAAGGCAATAACACCGCAAAATGAACGCTTTGTCATGCTTTTTGCTGATTCCTTGCGGGGTGGATGAAACAAGACGGGTTAACAAGGCTGTTGTACACTGAGCGAAAGTAGTGTTGTTTAACCAAGGTGGGTCTCGTGGAATTGTTGTCTGAATATGGGCTGTTTTTGGCAAAAATTGTCACTGTCGTGGTGGCTATTGCGGTGATAGTTATGCTGATCGTCAACGCGACACAACGCAAACGTCAGCGTGGGGAATTGCGGGTTATTAATCTCAGCGATCAGTATAAAGAGATGAAAGAAGACCTGTCGCTGGCCCTATTGGATGGGCATCAACAAAAGTTCTGGCATAAGGCGCAGAAAAAGAAACATAAGCAAGAGGCTAAGGCTGCCAAAGCTAAAGCAAAACAGGGAGACAGCACGTCATCTGATAAACCGCGTGTATGGGTACTTGATTTTAAAGGCAGTATGGATGCCCATGAGGTTAGCGCATTACGCGAAGAGGTGACGGCGGTGCTGGCGGTCGTTAAACCTCAGGATCAGGTAGTGGTTCGTCTGGAAAGCCCGGGCGGTGTGGTACACGGCTATGGCCTGGCCGCGTCGCAGTTACAACGCCTGCGCGATAAGCAGATCCCACTGACCGTCACGGTGGATAAAGTCGCTGCGAGCGGCGGATATATGATGGCCTGCGTGGCGGATAAAATTGTCTCTGCGCCGTTTGCCATCGTCGGCTCTATTGGCGTCGTGGCACAGATCCCGAACTTTAACCGCTTCCTGAAAGGGAAAGACATTGATATCGAACTGCACACGGCCGGACAGTATAAGCGTACGCTGACGCTGCTTGGCGAGAACACGGAAGAAGGGCGGCAGAAATTCCGCGAAGACCTGAACGAAACGCATCACCTGTTTAAAGATTTTGTGCAGCGCATGCGTCCGACTCTGGACATTGAGCAGGTAGCCACCGGGGAGCACTGGTTTGGGCAACAGGCGCTGGCAAACGGGCTGGTGGATGAGATTAATACCAGCGATGAGGTGATTCTCAGCCTGATGGAAGGTCGCGAAGTGTTTAACGTACGTTATCTGCAGCGTAAAAAACTGATGGACCGTTTTACCGGCAGTGCGGCCGAGAGCGCCGATCGTTTACTGCTGCGCTGGTGGCAGCGGGGTCAAAAGCCGCTGATGTAAATTGACATTGCCGGATGGCGCAAACATAGTCATCCGGCAAATCATTTCTCGCGTTAATCGATCAAGTGATACTTTTCAGAAAGTACATGCGCCAGGTGTTTAAACATATTAAACACCGCCGTACTTTTGGCCGTTGGTAGCCCTTGCTCGTCTAAAAAGTAATCTCCGCTGAAAACCAGCACGCCATTTCGCTGCGTAACGCCGGTGGCGACAATCCCCGCCAGCGTGTCCTCATGCTCACGAATGATTTTGTTGGCTTCAATCAGCAGTGTTTCGCGATCGATGGGTTGAGTGTCTTTATGCATTATTTACTCCTTAAACAAGGACATTAGTCTACGCCGAGCCCGGCTTGTGGGCAAATATTCCCTGACTTAAATGAAGGCTTTAGGAGGGGATTGCAACTGGCGAGATTTGTTTTTGCATGCTAATAAAGTTGCGTAACGCATTTTATCAGGTACAGTGTGACGCTTTCGTCAATCTGGCAACAGATTTGCTTGACATTCGACCAATACTCCGTCGTGCTATAGCGTTTGTGAGCAAAAAAGCCTGTTAACTCAGTAACATGAGAGTTACATTACAAGCGCGAATCAGTTTTAGGGGTTGATATCCGCCGACGCAGAGACCATATCGATGTCTCGTCGCCAGTGGAAGGTGAATCAACGTGCGACGCATTCTGGAAGAATCAAATTAGGTAAAGGTGAATATGGGTAAAGCTCTTGTCATCGTTGAGTCCCCGGCAAAAGCCAAAACGATCAACAAGTATCTGGGTAATGACTACGTGGTGAAATCCAGCGTCGGTCATATCCGTGATTTGCCGACCAGTGGCTCAGCAACTAAAAAGAGCGCCGACTCAACCTCCACCAAAACGGGTAAAAAGCCCAAAAAGGATGAACGTGGCGCTCTCGTCAACCGTATGGGTGTTGACCCGTGGCACAACTGGGACGCGCGCTATGAAGTGCTGCCCGGTAAAGAAAAAGTTGTTTCTGAACTGAAGCAACTGGCTGAAAAAGCAGACCACATCTATCTCGCAACCGACCTTGACCGCGAAGGGGAAGCCATTGCGTGGCACCTGCGGGAAGTGATCGGCGGCGATGACACCCGTTACAGCCGCGTGGTGTTTAACGAAATTACCAAAAACGCTATTCGTCAGGCGTTTGAAAAACCGGGCGAACTGAATATCGACCGTGTGAATGCGCAACAGGCGCGCCGCTTTATGGACCGTGTTGTGGGCTATATGGTGTCGCCGTTGCTGTGGAAAAAAATTGCGCGCGGTCTTTCCGCTGGCCGCGTACAGTCGGTTGCTGTGCGTCTGGTGGTTGAGCGTGAACGCGAAATCAAAGCATTCGTTCCAGAAGAGTTCTGGGAGATTGATGCCAGCACGACTACGCCAGGCGGCGACGCGTTACTGCTTCAGGTAACGCATCAGAATGACAAACCGTTCCGCCCGGTCAACCGGGAACAAACGCTTGCCGCCGTTAGCTTGTTGGAAAAAGCGCGCTACAGCGTCATGGAACGTGAAGATAAGCCGACCAGCAGCAAGCCGGGCGCGCCGTTCATCACCTCCACGCTACAGCAGGCTGCCAGCACGCGTCTGGGCTTCGGCGTGAAGAAAACTATGATGATGGCGCAGCGCTTGTATGAAGCGGGCTACATCACGTATATGCGTACTGACTCAACCAACCTGAGCCAGGATGCGGTGAACATGGTTCGCGAGTACATCGGCGATAATTTTGGCAACAAGTATCTGCCGGAGAGCGCGAACCAGTACGCCAGCAAAGAGAATTCGCAGGAAGCGCACGAAGCTATCCGTCCTTCTGATGTCGCCGTACAGGCGGAATCGCTGAAAGATATGGAAGCCGATGCGCAGAAACTGTATCAGCTGATCTGGCGCCAGTTTGTTGCCTGTCAGATGACGCCAGCCAAATATGACTCCACCACGCTGACCGTGGGCGCGGGTGATTTCCGTCTGAAGGCGCGTGGCCGTATTCTGCGCTTCGATGGCTGGACCAAAGTAATGCCTGCGCTGCGTAAGGGCGATGAAGATCGCATTTTACCGGCGGTAGATAAAGGCGATACGTTGACGCTTATCGAACTGACGCCAGCGCAACACTTTACCAAACCGCCTGCGCGCTTCAGCGAAGCTTCGCTGGTTAAAGAGCTGGAAAAACGTGGCATTGGTCGCCCATCCACGTATGCGTCGATCATCTCTACGATTCAGGATCGCGGTTATGTTCGCGTTGAGAACCGTCGTTTCTATGCTGAAAAAATGGGTGAAATCGTCACCGATCGTCTGGAAGAAAACTTCCGCGAACTGATGAACTACGATTTTACCGCGCAGATGGAAGACAGTCTCGACCAGGTGGCAAATCACGAAGCCGAATGGAAGGGCGTACTCGACAACTTCTTCACTGATTTTACTCAGCAACTGGATAAAGCTGAGAAAGACCCTGAAGAAGGCGGTATGCGTCCGAACCAGATGGTGCTGACCAGTATTGATTGCCCAACCTGCGGACGCAAGATGGGTATTCGTACCGCCAGTACCGGCGTTTTCCTTGGTTGTTCCGGCTACGCGCTTTCCCCAAAAGAGCGTTGCAAAACCACCATTAACCTGGTGCCGGAAAACGAAGTGCTGAACGTGCTGGAAGGCGACGATGCGGAAACGAACGCGCTGCGCGCCAAACGACGCTGCCAGAAGTGCGGCACGGCGATGGACAGCTACCTTATCGATCCTAAGCGCAAGCTGCATGTATGTGGTAATAACCCTACCTGCGACGGCTATGAGATCGAAGAGGGTGAATTCCGTATCAAGGGTTATGACGGTCCTATCGTTGAGTGCGAGAAATGTGGCTCTGAAATGCACCTGAAAATGGGACGTTTCGGTAAGTACATGGCGTGTACCAACGACGAGTGCAAAAATACCCGTAAGATCCTGCGTAACGGTGAAGTCGCTCCGCCGAAAGAGGATCCGGTTCCGTTGCCAGAACTGCCGTGTGAAAAATCTGACGCGTATTTCGTGTTACGTGATGGTGCTGCGGGTATCTTCCTGGCGGCAAATACGTTCCCGAAATCACGTGAGACCCGTGCGCCGTTAGTGGAAGAGTTGTACCGTTTCCGCGATCGTCTGCCGGAAAAACTGCGCTATCTGGCAGATGCGCCGCAGACCGATCCGGACGGCAACAAGTCCATGGTTCGTTTCAGCCGTAAAACTAAGCAGCAATATGTTGCCGCTGAGAAAGACGGTAAGGCTACCGGCTGGTCCGCGTTCTTCGTTGATGGCAAATGGGTAGAAGGAAAGAAATAACAGCATTCTGGCTGAATTTCTCCTCAAAGGGTCGCGTAAGCGGCCCTTTTTGTTTCTGGCGTATTATTTTTTTTCATCACTATACAGCTCACATAGAAATGATATAGTGGTTATAGTTAACACACTTTTTATTATTAAATCGTATTAGCAGCGCCAACGAGCCTGCTCTGAAACGATGATTTGATGGCGCAAATCGGGATGGCTTAACATGAAATTACAGCAGCTTCGCTACATTGTTGAGGTGGTGAACCACAACCTTAATGTCTCCTCAACCGCGGAAGGGCTTTATACCTCCCAGCCAGGTATCAGTAAGCAAGTTCGCATGCTGGAAGATGAGCTTGGCATCCAGATTTTTGCCCGTAGCGGTAAGCACCTGACCCAGGTTACGCCAGCGGGACAGGAAGTTATTCGTATTGCGCGCGAAGTTTTGTCCAAGGTCGAGGCCATTAAGTCCGTAGCTGGCGAACATACCTGGCCGGACAAAGGCTCATTGTATATCGCTACTACTCACACTCAGGCGCGTTACGCGCTGCCAAACGTGATTAAAGGCTTTATTGAACGTTATCCTCGCGTCTCATTGCATATGCATCAAGGATCGCCGACGCAAATCGCCGAAGCCGTCTCGAAAGGGAATGCAGATTTTGCTATCGCGACGGAAGCTTTGCACCTGTATGACGACCTGGTGATGCTGCCTTGCTACCACTGGAACCGTTCGATTGTCGTTACGCCGGACCATCCGTTGGCGGGCAAATCTTCCGTATCTATTGAGGAACTGGCACAGTATCCGCTGGTGACCTACACCTTTGGATTTACCGGACGTTCGGAGCTGGACACCGCGTTCAATCGTGCCGGACTGGAGCCGCGCATTGTTTTTACCGCGACCGATGCCGATGTCATCAAGACCTATGTCCGTTTGGGTCTCGGCGTGGGGGTCATTGCCAGTATGGCGGTTGATCCTGTGTCCGACCCTGACCTGGTTCGCGTTGATGCGCATGACATTTTCAGCCATAGCACCACCAAAATTGGTTTTCGTCGCAGCACCTTTTTACGCAGTTACATGTATGATTTTATTCAACGTTTCGCACCGCATCTGACGCGTGATGTGGTGGATACGGCGGTGGCGCTGCGTTCCAACGACGATATTGAAGCCATGTTTAAAGATATTAAATTACCTGAGAAATAATAACGACTGTAACCTCGTCGGTATCCTTAAACATAAAGCGATACCGACGACAGAATCTGAACTATTCATTATTTTTCATCTCTATATTAACCGTATATTGTTTATGGTGAAGTCTCACTAAAGTAGTTTCAAATTACTAAGCGCGCCAAAAATCCTTCACAAATATTTATAACCGATCAAACTATTAATTTATTTATCAGGTCGAGCACGAAAATTATCTGGCTTTTTTTCACCTTTTTTATTAGGATTCCTCCTATCTGATGATTAATTGTACCAATTGTTTGGTGCCTAAATGATAAGTGATTTCGATAGTATGAGGTTAGCGATGCCTTCAGGAAACCAGCCAGCACGCCGGGATCCCGCAATGAAACGTAAAGCCTGGTTCGCTGTGTTTCTTGGCTCTGCGATATTCTGGATCATCGTCGCGCTCGTGGCCTGGAATGTGTGGGGGTAGGTGATGTCCACACCGGAACAACGCTCCACCGCAACGCCATCTCCTGACTCTCGTGAACATGAGAGTCAACGCGACGCAGAGAATAAGCCGAATATTCCTGTGACCTGGAAACTCTCTCCTGAACAGCGGGCCTTTATCGATCTGTTTGCTGATGATGATGAACAGAAACAATAATTGATATGTTTTTTATTACTATTATTAGCCCACCGTCTTGTATCTCTACTAATTAATTCCGAACAAGCGCCCTGAGCCACGTTAATCCGCGTATTATCGAGTGGCCGTTGTCTGTTACACATTCACCGTTTAAATTTTCATTGCTTTAACCTTTCTCTCGCCATTGACTTCACCTGCCACTTTTATCAATTTGAGTTGTTATCAAAGCGTTACATTTTGTTTGTGTTATCTTTAATACTAACCCTGAAGAAAATCAGGGGAACCAACCCTGTCATTTAAGGAGGAGCTATGTCGTCGACCCTACGAGAAGCCAGTAAGGACACATTGCAGGTTAAAGATAAAACCTACCGTTACTACAGTCTGCCGCTGGCCGCGAAATCACTGGGTGATATCACCCGCCTACCTAAGTCGCTAAAAGTTTTGCTGGAAAACCTGCTTCGTTGGCAGGACGGAAATTCTGTTACTGAAGAAGATATTCATGCACTCGCGCATTGGCTGAAAACCGCCCATGCCGATCGTGAAATTGCCTATCGACCTGCTCGCGTTTTGATGCAGGATTTTACCGGCGTGCCAGCGGTGGTCGATCTGGCCGCCATGCGCGAAGCGGTGAAACGTCTGGGTGGGGATACGGCAAAAGTGAATCCGCTTTCGCCAGTGGATCTGGTCATTGACCACTCGGTAACGGTGGATCGTTTCGGTGATGATGATGCTTTCGAAGAAAACGTTCGTCTGGAAATGGAACGTAACCATGAGCGTTATGTGTTCCTGAAATGGGGACAGCAGGCATTTAGTCGCTTCAGCGTTGTGCCGCCGGGGACGGGGATTTGCCATCAGGTTAACCTTGAATACCTGGGCAAAGCCGTCTGGAGCGAGTTACAGGACGGTGAGTGGGTGGCTTATCCCGATACGCTGGTCGGTACCGATTCTCATACGACGATGATTAATGGTCTCGGTGTACTGGGCTGGGGCGTTGGAGGCATTGAAGCCGAAGCGGCAATGCTGGGTCAACCCGTCTCAATGCTTATCCCCGATGTTGTGGGCTTTAAACTGGTGGGCAAGTTGCGGGAAGGTATCACCGCGACTGACCTGGTTCTGACCGTCACCCAGATGCTGCGTAAGCACGGCGTGGTCGGTAAATTTGTTGAATTCTACGGTGATGGGCTGGACACCTTACCGCTGGCCGACCGGGCAACCATTGCGAATATGTCGCCGGAATACGGCGCAACCTGCGGTTTCTTCCCGATCGATGACATCACCCTCGAATACATGCGTCTGAGTGGGCGAAGTGAGGAGCAGGTTGAGCTGGTCAGCGCCTACGCCAAAGCGCAGGGCATGTGGCGTAACGCCGGCGATGAACCCGTATTTACCAGTTCGCTGGAGCTGGATATGGGCAGCGTGGAGGCAAGTCTTGCCGGACCAAAGCGCCCGCAGGATCGGGTGGCGCTGGCTGATGTACCGAAAGCTTTTTCGGCCAGTAATGAACTTGAGGTGAATAGCTCGCTGAAAGACCGTCAGCCCGTGGACTACACCATGAGCGGCCAGCAGTATAAGCTGCCGGACGGTGCGGTGGTGATAGCCGCTATCACTTCCTGTACCAACACCTCCAACCCAAGCGTACTGATGGCGGCGGGGCTACTGGCGAAAAAAGCAGTGACGCTGGGTCTGAAACGTCAGCCGTGGGTAAAAGCCTCGCTGGCGCCTGGATCGAAGGTGGTCTCTGATTATCTGGCACAGGCCGGGTTCACACCGTACCTTGATGAGCTGGGATTCAATCTTGTAGGTTATGGCTGTACCACCTGTATAGGTAACTCTGGGCCTTTACCCGATCCTATCGAGACCGCCATCAAAAAAGGCGATCTGACGGTAGGGGCGGTACTTTCCGGCAACCGTAACTTCGAAGGTCGTATCCATCCGCTGGTGAAAACTAACTGGTTGGCGTCTCCGCCGCTGGTGGTGGCTTACGCGCTGGCGGGAAATATGAATATCAACCTGACGAAAGATCCGTTAGGCCATGACAGAAAAGGCGATCCCGTTTACCTGAAAGATATCTGGCCGACAGCCCAGGAAATAGCCCGTGCCGTAGAGCAGGTCTCTACCTCCATGTTCCATAAAGAGTATGCTGAAGTGTTTGAAGGCACGCCAGAATGGAAAGCAATCCAGGTTGATCGGGCTGATACCTATGGCTGGCAGTCTGACTCGACCTATATCCGCTTGTCGCCATTCTTCGATGGTATGCAGGCTACGCCAGACCCGGTTCAGGACATTCACGGCGCGCGTATTCTGGCAATGCTCGGGGATTCCGTCACCACCGACCACATTTCTCCTGCCGGCAGTATTAAACCAGACAGCCCGGCGGGGCGTTATCTGCAAAGTCACGGCGTTGAACGTAAAGATTTTAACTCCTACGGTTCACGACGCGGGAATCATGAAGTGATGATGCGTGGTACCTTTGCCAATATTCGTATTCGCAATGAGATGGTGCCCGGCGTGGAAGGCGGCATGACGCGTCATTTGCCGGGAACTGAAGTGGTGGCTATCTATGATGCGGCCATGCAATATCAGCAGGAGAACGTACCTCTGGCGGTTATTGCCGGGAAAGAGTATGGCTCCGGTTCCAGCCGCGACTGGGCGGCGAAAGGCCCGCGCTTGCTAGGGGTTCGCGTAGTTATCGCTGAGTCTTTTGAGCGTATTCACCGCTCTAACCTGATTGGTATGGGGATTTTACCGCTGGAATTCCCGCAGGGCGTCACGCGTAAAACGCTGGGATTAACCGGTGAGGAAGCGATCGATATCACGGACTTACAAAACATTAAGCCGGGGGCGACAGTCCCGGTGAGTATGGTACGCCCGGATGGGCGTAAAGAGGTGATACTATGCCGCTGTCGTATTGATACCGCAACGGAGCTAACGTACTATCAAAACGATGGTATTCTGCATTACGTGATTCGTAATATGTTGAATTAAAATGCAAAAAGCCTGCGAGAGCAGGCTTTTTTACCAGTGCTGGCAATGCTTATTTGCTCAGCAAATGTCCCATCTTGGCGGCTTTGGTGTCCAGGTAATGTTCATTGTTTGGGTTACGGCCCACAATCAACGGCACACGTTCAACAATATTGATTCCCGCTTCGGTCAGGATTTCTACTTTCTTCGGATTATTGGTCAGCAAACGAACTTCATCCACACCCAGCAGCTTGAACATATCCGCACACAGCGTGAAATCGCGCTCGTCTGCCGCAAATCCCAATTGATGATTAGCTTCAACGGTATCATAACCCTGGTCCTGCAACGCGTAAGCGCGGATTTTGTTGAGCAGGCCGATGTTACGTCCTTCCTGACGGTGATAAAGCAGTATCCCTCGCCCTTCTTCAGCAATATGGGTGAGGGCCGCTTCGAGCTGGAAACCGCAATCGCAACGCAGGCTAAACAGCGCATCGCCAGTCAGACATTCCGAGTGGACGCGCGCCAGGACAGGCGTTTGGCCTGTAATATCGCCAAAAACCAATGCGACATGATCGTGTCCGGTTGCCAGTTCTTCAAATCCCACCATCAGGAAATCACCCCAGGGGGTTGGCAGTTTGGCTTCTGCCACACGTTTAAGCTGCATGTAATTCTCCAGATTATGCTGGCACTCGTCGTGCCTTCGCCTGTCGGCTTCTGTTCTGTATTACACTATTTTGCCATAAGGCAACGACGTTCACCTAATCGCGACCAAGGATTCGCTTTTGGAATGGCACAAAATTGTCAATTTTCCCGGCATGCGCAATTTTCAGTTATGATTGTGAGACTTATCGACGAAAGGAGAGGCAATGCTTTCTATTGCAAAGCGCACCGCAGTTGGGGCTGGACTACTACTTATCATGCCGGTTGCCGTATGGGTATCTGGCTGGAGTTGGCAGCCGGGACACAATGTCTGGTGGTTAAAATCCTTGTACTGGGTAACGGAAACCGTGACGCAGCCGTGGGGAATTATCACTCATGTTGTTCTCTGCGCATGGTTTCTGTGGTGCCTGCGCTTTCGTCTGAAAGCCGCAGTGATGTTGTTTGCTATTCTGGCGGCAGCGATTTTAGTCGGGCAGGGCGTGAAGTCCTGGGTCAAAGACAGGGTGCAAGAGCCGCGACCTTTTGTCATGTGGCTGGAAAAAACGCACCATATTCCGGTTGATGAGTTCTACACTTTAAAACGTAAAGATCGTGGGCACTTAGTCAAAGAACAATTGGCAGAACAGCAGGATATTCCAACGTTTTTACGCAAGCACTGGCAAAAAGAAACGGGTTTTGCTTTTCCATCCGGGCATACGATGTTTGCCGCCAGTTGGGCTTTACTGGCAGTAGGATTGTTATGGCCGCGCAGACGTACGCTGACAATTGTGTTTTTGCTGACCTGGGCCACCGGCGTTATGGGTAGCCGCTTGCTGTTAGGCATGCACTGGCCCCGTGATTTGGTGGTGGCAACGCTGATTTCGTGGCTGCTGGTGACGTTGGCGACGTGGCTTGCGCAGCGGGTATGCGGGCCATTAACACCGCCAGTACAGGAGAAAAAAGAAATTGCGCAGCGAGAACAAGAAAGCTAGCGATGATTGATTTTTCAAATTTTGCCCTTAAATCAGAAAGTGGAAAGCGCTTTTCCGTTTCGCACTCGTTGTGAAAATGGTAATTTAAAGGGCTCAACGCGGTAAGTTGGACACGATTTATTCGCTCAAACCACATAACGGGAAGTAATGTGAAATATTTACTCATTTTCTTACTGGTGTTGGCGATTTTTGTTATTTCGGTGACATTAGGCGCGCAAAACGATCAACAGGTTACGTTTAATTACCTGCTGGCTCAGGGTGAGTATCGTATCTCTACGCTGCTTGCTGTATTGTTTGCCGCAGGTTTTGCGATTGGTTGGTTAATTTGCGGCCTTTTCTGGCTGAAGGTTCGTGTGTCTCTTGCGCGCGCCGAACGTAAAATCAAACGACTGGAAAACCAGCTTGCGCCTGCGACCGACGTTGCGGTTTCTGCCGATTCGTCGGTTGTGAAGGAATAATTATTTATGTTGGAGTTGTTGTTTCTGCTTTTACCTGTAGCCGCTGCCTATGGGTGGTATATGGGTCGCAGAAGTGCGCAACAAAACAAGCAGGATGAAGCTAACCGTCTTTCCCGTGACTATGTCGCCGGGGTTAACTTCCTCCTGAGCAACCAACAAGACAAAGCGGTGGATCTGTTCCTTGATATGCTAAAAGAGGACACAGGCACCGTTGAGGCTCATCTCACCCTCGGAAACCTGTTTCGCTCTCGCGGTGAAGTCGATCGCGCAATCCGTATCCATCAAACGCTAATGGAAAGTGCCTCGCTGACCTACGAGCAGCGTTTACTGGCCGTGCAACAACTGGGACGCGACTACATGGCCGCGGGTTTGTATGACCGCGCTGAAGACATGTTCAATCAGCTGACCGATGAAACTGATTTTCGCGTCGGCGCATTACAGCAGCTGTTGCAAATTTATCAGGCCACCAGCGAATGGCAAAAAGCCATTGATGTCGCGGAGCGTCTGGTGAAGCTTGGTAAAGACAAGCAGCGTAATGAGATAGCCCACTTCTATTGCGAACTGGCCCTACAGCAAATGGGTAGCGACGATTTGGATCGCGCCATGACGCTGTTGAAAAAAGGCGCAGCGGCAGATAAAAACAGTGCGCGGGTATCCATCATGATGGGGCGCGTGTATATGGAGAAAGGTGATTACGCAAAGGCAGTTGAAAGCCTGCAGCGGGTGATTTCCCAGGATAAAGAACTGGTCAGTGAAACGCTGGAAATGCTGCAAAGCTGCTACCAGCATCTGGGGAAAAACGATGAGTGGGTGGAGTTTTTGCGTCGGGCCGTTGAGGAGAATACTGGCGCCGCCGCCGAACTGATGCTGGCTGATATTCTTGAAGCGCGTGAGGGTGCTGAGACAGCTCAGGTTTATATCACTCGTCAGTTGCAACGCCATCCTACGATGCGCGTGTTCCACAAACTGATGGATTACCATCTCAACGAAGCAGAAGAAGGGCGTGCCAAAGAAAGCCTGATGGTTCTGCGCGATATGGTCGGGGAGCAGGTACGCAGCAAGCCGCGCTACCGCTGCCAGAAGTGTGGTTTTACCGCGTATACGCTGTACTGGCATTGCCCATCTTGCCGTTCATGGTCAAGCATTAAGCCCATTCGCGGACTTGATGGGCTGTAATTTTTAAAAAAATCTCACTTTAGTTACAACATACTAGTTATATTTAATAGATCCATCCTCCAACTCCGCTGCCAGTTTCGCCTGGCAGAAATGTAATCGCGCCTGTTAATTTTCTATTACCGCAGGTAGAATGCACGCCGTTTACCCATTTCGCGCCGCCGGAGGCGCCCATCCTCAAGAAGGTCTGGTCATGACGTTTACTGCTTCATCTTCTTCTCGTGCTGTTACTGATTCTCCTGTCGTTGTCGCTCTCGATTATTCCAATCGTGATAAAGCATTAGCTTTTGTCGACAGAATTGATCCTCGTGATTGCCGTTTGAAAGTGGGCAAAGAGATGTTCACGCTTTTTGGACCTCAGATGGTTCGCGATTTACAACAGCGTGGCTTTGATGTCTTTCTTGATTTGAAATTTCATGATATTCCCAATACCACCGCGCATGCCGTTGCAGCCGCAGCCGATCTTAGTGTGTGGATGGTTAACGTTCATGCCTCTGGCGGGGCACGTATGATGACCGCAGCCCGTGAAGCCTTACTCCCTTTTGGCAAGGACGCGCCGCTGCTGATTGCGGTAACGGTTCTGACCAGTATGGAAGCCAGCGACCTCGCCGATCTTGGCGTGACGTTGTCACCTGCAGAGCATGCTGAGAGACTGGCGCGCTTAACTCAAAATTGTGGTCTGGACGGGGTTGTGTGTTCAGCGCAGGAAGCGGTGCGATTCAAGCAGGCGTTTGGTCAGGCATTTAAGCTGGTGACGCCAGGGATTCGTCCGGAAGGTAGCGAGGCGGGCGATCAGCGTCGTATTATGACGCCGGAGCAGGCGCAGTTAGCCGGTGTGGATTACATGGTGATTGGTCGTCCGGTCACGCAGTCTGCGGATCCCGCGCAGACGCTGAAGATGATCAACGCCTCCCTGAAACGAGGTGCGTAAATGAACGACTCAAACTCTCGTCTGGTCTATTCAACCGACTCCGGGCGTATTGATGAACCGAAAACGGCGCCTGAGCGTCCAAAAGGCGATGGCATTGTGCGTATCCAGCGCCAGACCAGTGGCCGCAAAGGTAAGGGCGTGTGTCTGATTACCGGTCTTGATCAAGACGATGCCGAACTGACCAAATTAGCCGCTGAACTGAAGAAAAAGTGTGGGTGCGGTGGGGCGGTAAAAGACGGTGTGATTGAAATACAGGGTGATAAACGCGACCTGATTAAATCGTTGCTGGAAGCCAAAGGAATGAAGGTTAAACTGGCAGGCGGTTAATAAAAAAAGCCACGGAAAAAATCCGTGGCTTTTTAATAATACAGACCTGAAAAAGTAAACGTATTATTATATCGAGCCGTTCAACCGTAGATTATTTACCCACCTGGTGGCCAATTATACCACCTACTGCAGCACCACCCAGCGTACCCAGCGCACTGCCATCAGTCAGGACTGCGCCACCCACTGCACCCGCACCAGCGCCGATAGCGGTGTTACGGTCTCGTTTGGACCAGTTAGAGCAGGCACTCAGAGACATTGCCAGAGTAATTGCCAGAATGGCGGCGGTCATTTTTTTGCTCGTTACTAACATAATACTTTCTCCTGAATTATTGATTCACGGAATCCAGTGTTCTTTAAGAATAGCGCTAAATTAAGACTATAGAAGATATTTCCGTGAAACCGTGTAGCGAAGGCATTACAAACACTATCCTGAAGGTGGATGTTCGTTCCTGTTATATCGCTAACATTAATTTTACGACTTTATCCTGTTAACGACAGGTAAAAAGTCTTAATTGGACTGTCAGATAACTCTCAGAGAGGAGATGATTTGCCTGCTGACAAATCATCTGCTGAAGATTTTATGCGTGGGCATCAATGATATTGACGGTCAATCCTGAATGCTCGAGCTGCATTTGCACGCTGGCACTGAGTCTGGAGTCCGTCACTACACGGCTGAATCGCTCTAACGGACCCAACGTGTAAGGGTGGATGGCTTCGAATTTTGAGCTGTCGGTTAGCACAATGACTTCTGCGCCTTTTTCCAGCACCGCGTTAACCACGTCAGAACGCATCATGTCGCGTCCGGTAAAGCCGGTGTCTGCTTGCCAGCCATCAATGCCGATAAAGGCCTTGCTGAAGTGTACCTGCTGGATAAACTGGCGAGTTAAAGGGCCGACCATACTCTCGCTTTTTTTCTGGTAAATTCCACCGAGAAGAATTACCTCGCAGGAGGTTTCTTTCAGCAAATGGGCAATGTAGCTGCTCACAGTGATAATGGTGACATCCTTTTGCTCAGCCAATGTTCTGGCCAGAAGCGCATTGCTGCTGCCGTTTTCAATGAACACGGACTCGCCTGGGCTTACCAGCGATGCGGCGAATTCAGCCAGCTCACGCTTCAGGGTGAAATTGGTCATCATGCGTGTTTCAACATCATCGCTGTTCAATGAAACAGCAAAGCCGTGCGCTCGGCGTAAATAACTCTGTTTTTCCAGCGTGTTCAGGTCCTGTCGGATCGTCACTTCTGATACGCCGGTGAGTTTTGCCAGATCGGCGACGCTCATCTGACCTTTGTCGGTCACCATCTGCAAAATAGATTGTTGTCGGGAATTCATAGTATTAATTTTATAGCGATATCGTATCGGAAATTAAACGGAAACTGCATTATCCGCAGTTTGCTGATAGCAGCGACATCAAAAGTGCGATGTCATCAGATCTCCCACGGAGCCTTAGGCTTTTTCGCCAAAGATTCGGTATCTTCTTTGACAGTGTTTAACAGTTCAGCCTTCAGAATTTCAAGGTTATGGATGGCTGAGTGGTAATCACCTGCAACGAGGATATCCAGCACGGTATCAATACGTTCGGCCAGACGCTGAGCGTCGATATCAGACATGGTCATCATCCTAATGGCAATAGAGTTTGAATTTCATGATGCAGAATTTCATGGCAAAAGAGAAGGGAAAAATAGTATTAACCTGAACGATTGGAGAATATTATATATTCTGTGATTACATGCAGATAAGATCTCCATGTAATGTCCATTTATGGCTATTCACTACGTATAATTTCTCTACATTAACGCAATTTTTTACTCAGATGTCGGCGATACCAACGTTCAAATGCGGCTGCTGGCATTGGTTTAGCGAATAAAAACCCCTGACGCTCATTGACGCCATTTTTGGTCAGAAACGCATCCTCTTTCGCGCTTTCCACGCCTTCAGCAATCACCTGCAGGTTTAGCGCCTGTGCTACTGCAACAATGGCTCGCACCAGCGACTGTGAAATGGATTGCTTGTGTACATCTCGGACAAATGTCTGATCCAGTTTAATTGCATCCAGCGGGAAGCGGGCCAGTTGCGACAGCGACGAATAACCGGTACCAAAATCATCCAAATGGATTTGCGCTCCCAACTGGCTAAATTGCTGAATAACGGACAACGCCAGTTGTTCATTTTCAATCAGGCTGCTTTCCGTTAATTCAACATCGATGGGGCAATACTCAAAGTTGAGTTCCTGAAGTACCTGCTTCAGTGCGGTAAAAAGCGTCTGGTCGGCGAGCTGGCGGGCAGAAACGTTTACCGCCACGCGCAGGTTTATGCCCTTGGCGCGCCATTTCGCGACCTGGCGCACTACGTCGAGAATAACCCAACGACCCAGCGGGACGATGAGCCCCGATTCTTCGGCGTAGGAGATAAACTCCAGTGGGGGAATGAGGCCACGTTCCGGGGACTGCCAGCGTACCAGCGCCTCCAGACTACGCACTTCACCGCGCCAGGTTATCTTTGGCTGATAATGGATAACCAACTGATCGTTTTCCAGCGCCTTACGCAGATTGGTATCCAGCCACAGATATTCAAATACGCGCTGATTCATTTCCGGAGAGAAAACACAAAACTGTCCGCGACCGCCTTCTTTTGCGGTGTACATGGCTGTATCCGCATTACGAATGACGCTCTCGCAGTCCTGACCATGCTGAGGTGCGAGGGAAATACCAATAGAGCATCCGGTATAGATTTCAATCAGGCCGATGCGAAATGGCTGGCGCAGGCGCGTCAGAATGCGTGATGCGGTAGCTTCCAGTGTGCCCTGGGATGTTTCGGTGGCCAGGACAATGAATTCATCGCCGCCAAACCGCGCCAGTATCTGGTTGTCGTCGAGACAACTGAGGATTGCCAGCGATACGCTTTGTAATAATTGATCGCCAAACATATGCCCGTAGGCATCGTTTACCTTTTTGAAGTTATCCAGATCGAGGTACACAATCCCGACCTGCGTATCGCCTGCGTTCTCAATCGCATTGCCGATCAGTTCATGAATTGCGTTGCGGTTAGGTAAGCCTGTGATGGAGTCGGTATTTGCCAACACCCGCAGTCGCTCCTGCGCGCGGCGTTCTTCAGTGATATCGGTCCCGGAACAGATCAGAAATATTTCGTTCTTGCCGCTACCGTTATGCACAAATTTATTGCGAAACAGAAACAGACGCTGGCCTTTGCAGGTTTTCACCCAGCGCTCAACCTCATACGAATTACCTTCGCGGAAAAAGACCTCGATATTGCGCCGTGAAGCCGCAGCCTCACGTCGACTCATAAATAATGTGAATACACTTTGGCCAATAACTTCACGTTCTTTGAGGCCAGTGTACTCTTCACACAGGCGATTAAACCGCTGAATGTTGCCCATCCGGTCAAGAATGACAATAACGGAATTGGCTTCAGAAACGACCTGTTCGGCAAAAGAGAGCCCGTGAGCCAGGTCGCGGGCGACGGAAGGGGTGTCATCCCAGGCGGATGCGCTTCCGGCCCATTCGCGTTTATTGATTTTTCGACCGACCAGATGCACAGGTATGTCGTCATCTTCAATGGGCAACGTCATTAACAGACTTGACGTAATCACCGTCATCTCGCGAATGCGATCGGCTTGTTCAGGTGATAACTCGATGGTCTGATCGGCGCCTGACGTTTCGTCGATAGAGAAATGCAGGATGTTGCAATCCTCTGACAAACGCCAGTAGGGGTTATGAGTGCCCACATAGCTATACAACGTAACCAGCTCCCGGACGTCTTTCATGATGTGTACTATCCCGTTTAAAGCGCATAGAGCCTCAAAAGTAAGGGTAGCCATGATTCATTCAGGGTGATTATGGCTGAACGTATTGTTTTTTTTATATATTTATGTGTAATCCAGAATCCGTAAAAAGCAAAGCAAACGGAACTGAAAATAGTAAAAAAATAATTTTGACCGATTGAAAGAAGTGTAGTGCCTGGTGGGAATTTGGGCGGAAAAAAGAAAACGACCTTTCACAAAATGAGAAAGGTCGCTGGATTACGACATTTTACATAGCGGGACGTGCGATAACGCTGCGAGTTTCCATCCGCACTTCGGCGATAGTTACGTCAATCACATCCGTGACTTTGTAAACCACTTCACCTTTAATTTGTACGGTGCCGCTTTCCTGGCTGCATACCAGTTCGTCACGAACGGCGTGCAGGAACGGGGCAGGAATAAATGCAACAGCGCCATTATCAATTAAACGCACACGCATGCCGCCACGGCTGACGTCAATGATCTCGGCTGCAAAGCGGGTATCGGTCCCGGCTTTGTCGCTCAGGAAACGGGCGTATAACCAGTCACCAACATCACGCTCAGCCATCCGGTTCAGGCGACGACGTTCCGCCATTTGCACGGTGGTATCATCCTGAGGGCGGGCGATGTTTTCACCTTTGATGACGGCCTTAAGCAGGCGGTGGTTGATCATATCGCCATACTTACGAATAGGAGATGTCCAGGTGGCATAAGCCTCCAGACCCAGCCCAAAGTGCGGACCTGGCTCGATACTTATTTCAGCGTAAGACTGGAAGCGGCGAATTCGACTGTCGAGGAAACCAGAAGGCTGTGCATCCAGTTCGCGGCGCAGTTTGCAGAAACCTTCCAGCGTCAGGACCTCTTCGGCATCCACGTGCATGCCATGGGTTTTCAGCAGCGCGGCCAGAGCGTCGGCGTTAGCGGGGTCAAATCCCATATGGACGTTATAAATACCGAAGCCCAGCTTGTCGCGAAGCACGCGGGCGGCACAAATGTTCGCCGCAATCATGGATTCTTCCACGATACGGTTTGCGATGCGGCGCGGTTCTGCGACGATGTCCAGCACTTCGCCTTTTTCACCCAGAACGAAACGGTAATCCGGGCGATCTTTAAATACCAGTGCATGATTATGACGCCACTCACCACGACTCAGGCAAATACGGTGCAGCAGGCGGATTTGTTCAGCAATCGCGTCGTTTTCAGGCTGCCAGTCGCCTGCGCCTTCCAGCCAGTCGGAGACGTTGTCGTAGACCAGCTTCGCTTTCGACTCAATCGTTGCTGCGAAGAACGTGATGTTGTCTTCAATCGCGCCATCCGCGGTGATGGTCATCCGACATGCCAGAACCGGACGCTCAACGTTTGCACGTAGAGAGCACAAATCGTCAGACAGTTCACGTGGCAGCATCGGGATATTGAATCCCGGCAGATAGTTAGTAAACGCGCGAATTTTTGCCGTTTTATCCAGTTTGCTGCCTTCTGCAATCCAGGCGGTAGGATCGGCAATGGCGACTGTTAATTGCAGTTTGCCGTCGGCCAGTTCTTCAGCATACAGCGCATCGTCCATATCTTCGGTACTGGCGCTGTCGATGGTGACAAAGTTGAGGGCGGTTAAGTCCTCACGAATCAGACCTTCATCCAGCATCTCAGTTGCCACACCGTCCGGTGCTTCCTTTTCGAGATTATGGCGTGCCAGCGTGACCCACCACGGAACAAAGTGGTCATCAGCAAACGTGATAAATTGGGTTAACTCGGCATAGAAGGTGCGATCGCCTTTCAGCGGGTGGCGGCGCATTTCAGCTACGGCCCAATCACCTTCTTTAAATTCATGCTCGACGCCGCGGGCGGCACGGCAAGGGATAGCATCTTTCAGTAACGGATGATCTGGCACAATCGCCAGGCGGTCATTTTTGCCCTGAACTTTACCCACGAAGCGCGTCAGGAAGGGTTCGATCAGTTCTTCCGGCTCGGCAGATTCACGATCTTTTTCTGTATGGATAACCGCTACTATACGGTCGCCATGCATGACTTTTTTCATCTGCGGGGGCGGAATGAAATAGCTTTTTTGTGCATCGACTTCCAGGAAGCCAAAGCCTTTTTCCGTGGCTTTTACCACCCCTTCAGCACGTGGCGTCTGGGAATGCAGTTGCTGTTTAAGCTGCGCTAGCAGCGGGTTGTCCTGAAGCATAATTGTCTATTTTCGTGGCTAAAAGAGCGGCTGACAGTTTTACGCGATTCTATCAGTTGCGGCAAGCGCTCTTTCAGTAAGTGGATCGGTTAACAAGTCTCGCCCAGCGCGATTTTCAAGCGATTCAACCATCCGCACAATCCGCTCCAGGCCAGCAGGTTAATCGCTTGTTCAGAGGAGATGTCCTGATCGAACAAGGGAGTTAACAGCGTGGCGCTAAAGCGGTCAGGCGCTCGGGTTAGCCATTGTACCGCCTGCAGGGTGACGCGCTCAACCGGATGTCGTTGTTCCCAACGCTGTAATTCACGCTCATCCAGGCGAAGCAGGGCGATGACCTCGGCTAATTCATTTGCTGTGTGAGTATGTTCATTAAAGCAGGCCACGCTGCCGTTAATCCGTGACGTCATTAGCACCGTCAGAGAAAATGCCCGCGCCGGTACAGCGCTGCGCCGGGTACTGGAAATAAGCGTCGCAAGTAAATCCAAAATGACCGGTGAATGTATCAGTAATGGCGCCAGAGCTTGCAGTTCATCGGGATAACGTCTGGTCGCCGCCTCATCAAGACCAGGATGTTTTTCTATCGGGAATGGCGCAGCGTGCCAGGTTGTGTTTGTTGCATTAAATGGCGCAGCGTGAGCGAATTGCTGTATATCCAGTCCCGGAATTCGGCGTACCGGATGTCCGGACCAGGCCTGAAACAGGGCTACGATACGGGCCTGAAAACCGACGAATCCGATAATTTGATTCATCAAAATGGTATCGCTGGTGGTCAGCCCGACAGCATCCAGATGCTGGCGATCGCGTGCACCTATCACGGCAGGAGAGCTGGCAAGTTGACGCGCATATTGGGTGATTTGCGCCAGTCGATGGTTACTCTCCCGTGAGGAGTCCGGCCCAGGAAGCGGTGTTAAACGTGCGGCATAGTGATTACACAATCGCTGGACGCCATACACCTGAGCGACAGTTAAGGCTGTACTCATCCGATCATAGGCGCTGAATGTGTGCATCTGATCCTGGTTTACATGAGCCGGGAAGAGGGTCTGGGCGAGTTTACGGGCAGGAGTTAACCAGGATTGAAAAGGCAAAAGGGCGTCATCAGGTATCGCCAGATCCAGTAAAAAGCTGTCGTCGACATGAGCGGCTTCCGGCACCAGCGGCAAAACATCTTGCGGATACGTGCTGGATTGCGTCTCATGATACCAGTGGCTTTTGCCTTCAATTCGGCGTTGTTCCATGGGCGGTCCTTGGTCTAAAAAGTGGCGACCCGGACACGTCGTCATACCACTACGCCGGATCGTTTGCGCTGCAATATCCTGACGTAAGCAGAAGAGGGGATGAAAGATTGTTACGTGATAATAAATATCAGAAAAGCATATATGGCGGCGGGTAGAGAAGAGTCATGGGCGGGTTAATTCCGCCCATTGAGGACTTACGATTATTTCAGTTCCAGCTCGTTCATAGCCGCGATACTGAAGCCACCATCGACGTGAACGACTTCACCAGAGATGCCGGCAGCGAGATCGGAGCACAGGAATGCCGCGGAGTTACCCACATCTTCAATGGTTACAGTGCGGCGAATCGGCGTAACCGCTTCACAATGCGCCAGCATTTTACGGAAATCTTTAATGCCGGAAGCGGCAAGTGTCCGGATAGGACCTGCGGAAATAGCGTTCACACGCACGCCTTCAGGACCCATCGCATTAGCCATGTAGCGAACGTTCGCTTCCAGAGAGGCTTTCGCCAGGCCCATCACATTGTAGTTAGGGATGGCGCGCTCAGCGCCTAAATAGGATAGCGTCAGCAGCGCAGAGCCTGGATTCAGCATGGAACGGCAGGCCTTTGCCATCGCTACAAAGCTGTAAGCGCTGATGTCATGAGCAATTTTGAAGCCTTCGCGGGTGACTGCATTCACGTAGTCGCCATCCAGTTGGTCAGCGGGCGCGAATCCAATTGAGTGAACGAAACCATCGAATTTCGGCCAGGCTTTGCTTAGTTCCGAAAACATTGCATCAATGCTGGCGTCTTCCGCCACATCACACTGCAGTACGATGCTGGAACCCAGTTGAGCTGCAAATTCTTCCACGCGGACTTTTAGTTTGTCGTTCTGGTATGTGAAAGCCAGTTCAGCGCCTTCGCGATGCATTGCCTGAGCGATACCCCAGGCGATAGAAAGTTTGCTGGCAAGACCCGTTACCAGAATACGCTTACCGGAAAGGAAACCCATAGTTTTAATCCTTATGGTCATTGCTTATTTTTAGCAATCAATGAGTTATGATCACAATTTCAAGCTTGCCCGAAATGGGGCTGCAATTATATCCCACTCTTTGTTCCTTGTAGAAGAGTAATCAGCCCGCAGTGACAATCACTACCCATGACATATGAAGATTATACAAGCGCGGAAGGATGGAGAAAATACAAGGCTTTAAAGGCATCTCAATGGTATTATTAGCTGCTAGCTTATGTTTATAAACATAGCAAGGTAGGAACTTTCTTAAAACAAAAAATATGACCAGATTCAGTTCTTTATGATATATTGTTTTTATCGATCGATATTGATACATTGATCGATATTATTGATTGATTGTGATTAAAAGTGCATTATCAGGAAGTTATGATCAATTGGAGTGGTCTTATGCACTATCATTTCATCGCGGAACCGATGAGAGACACAACTGATACGTTACTGGGAGTTGAGATGAGCGCCCGGTTTACTTCAGATACGGTTTCTCCGTTACATCCGGAGTTCATCATTTCAGCGTGGAATAGCGAACAAAAACGTCATTTCATGCTCGAGCAAATTCGATTAATTGCCGAAAAACGTGACTGGTTTGAAAGCCACAACCTTTTCTGTACTCTGAACCTTATTGATGAAATGGCGCTACTGGCGATTGGAGACCCGATTGTCAAATCGGCATTACATGCAATGCCATTTGTTGCACTGGAGCTTTCAGAACGCTTTCTGACGAATACCGTGTGTCTGAATAATCTACTGATTAATTCACTTCGCGACGGCCCAAACGCATTATGGCTGGGCGATCTGGGTTCCGGCAGCATTGGTGCCAGTCCGCTGGTGTGCGGTCGTTTTGACGTTGTGAAGCTGGATCGTGGTTTCTTCCTGGAGCAGGTTGAAAAACCAATGTTCCCGGTGCTAATGAAAAACATTCGTGAATATTGCGACCGTATTGCAGTGGAGGGCGTGGAAACAGCACATCTTATCGACGAGGCAGGCGCTGCGGGTGTTTGGGTGATGCAGGGAACCCTTTTCCCTTCGGTTGCTTTTAGCGAGGTAGATACACTGCTCTTACCCAGCGTTTGCCACTGAGTGCAAAATTGCCCTCCGCTGAAGGAGGGCTGCATCTGCTAGCGATCTTTACGCCACGCGTCAGCGGTAAGCGCTTCGCCGAAATGGCCTGCAATCAGGCGACGGGTAAGCTCATGCAGCGGCGAGGCCAGAACATCTGCTGTGCTGCCGCGTTCAACTACTTCCCCCTGGTGCATGACTAATACCTGATCGCTGATATGCTTCATCATGCCGATGTGCTGGGTCACATAAATATATGAAATACCCTGTTTTTCCTGCAATTCCAGCATCAGATTGATGAGCTGCGAACGCATCGACATGTCGAGAGAGGCCAGAGCCTCGTCGGCGATAATTACTTTGGGTCGTAAAATGAGCGCTCGAGCAAGGCCCAGACGCTGTTTTTGTCCCGGGGCCAGCATATGCGGGTAATAACTCACATGGTCAGGCAGCAGACCGACCATACGCATGGTCTCGACGATCTGCTTGCGACGCTGTTCCGGCTCGAGGTCGGTGTTAAGACGTAGCGGGAAATCGAGGATCTGTGAGATACGCTGCCGCGGGTTAAGTGACGTTGACGGATCCTGGAAAATCATCCTGATACGCTGACTACGGAATGAGTAATCGCCATATTTTAACGGGTGATCGTCAATCAGTACCTCACCGCTGGTGGGCTCAATCATACCGGCCAGCATCTTCGCCAGAGTAGATTTACCAGAACCATTTTCGCCTATCACGGCGAGCGTCTGACGCTCGCGCAGGGTAAAGCTCAGGGGCTTAACGGCTTCAACGGTCTGACGGCGAAATAAGCCCGTCCGGTAGCGAAAGGTTTTGCTCAGATTACGAACTTCGAGCAGGGTTTCTACCATCTCACTCTCTCTCCATATTCAGCGGGAAATGACAGGCGTAGAGATGATTCTTTGCTCCGGTCAGTCTTGGGGTTTCGATACATTCGCGCTGAGCATAAGGGCAGCGCGGCCCCAGACGACAGCCGATAGGTAATTGTTCCAGCAATGGAATTGCTCCTGGCATGGTATTCAGGCGGCTTTTGTGCGGCATTGCGCTACCAAAATCAGGAATGGCGCGAATCAACGCCTGAGTGTAAGGATGATGCGGAATCGTCACCAGGTCCTTACTGGGCGCAGTTTCCACCGTTTGCCCGCAGTACATCACGTTAACTTTGTCTGCCCACTGGCTGAGCATTTGCAGGTCATGGCTTATCAGCAAAATGGTGGTGTTGCTGTTTTGATTTAGCCGGGTCAGCAGGCGGAAAATTTGCGCCTGAGTGGTGGGTTCCATCGCGTTCGTCGGTTCGTCGGCAATCAGCAAGCGTGGCTGATTAGCCAGGGCGATAGCGATCATCACCTTCTGGCATTCGCCGTCGGTGAGTTCGTACGGGAAGCTGCGCATGGCATCTTTATGATCTTTTATCCCGACGCGGTGCAGGAGTTCAATCGCGCGGCGTTTGCGCCAGCCAATGCGCTGCCACCAGCGGCCCTTGTAGGTCCATGCCGGAATATTTTGCATTAGCTGACGTCCGATGCGCTCGGAGGGGTCGAGACACGATTGCGGTTCCTGAAAGATCATAGAAACGTTATGACCGACCAGCTTGCGTCGTTCACGAGCTGAAAGGCGCAGCAGATCGATATCATCAAAGCGCATACGGTCTGCGGTTACGCGCCAGTTATCTTTAGCAACGCCGCAAATGGCCTTGGCGATCAGGCTTTTTCCGGACCCGGACTCGCCGACCAGCCCGCGGATTTCACCTTCATTGAGGGTCATGCTGACGCGGTCAACCGCCTTTACCCACTCGTCGCCGGTCCTGAATTCAATGGTCAGGTTACGGATATCCAGTAATGGCATTATTCCACCCCCGCAATAATTGCGCGGCGCACGCCATCACCCAGCAGGTTAACCAGCAGCACGCTTATCATAATCGCTGCACCTGGCAGCATCACCGTCCACGGCGCGACATAAATCAGCTCCAGCGCGTCGCCCAGCATGGCTCCCCATTCTGGTGACGGCAACTGTGCGCCAAGGTCGAGAAAACCCAGCGCGGCGATGTCCAGAATCGCCATCGACAGCGCACGGGTAATTTCGGTGATAAGCCCGGCGGTAATATTGGGCAGAACGGCGAACCACAGAATATTGAGTGTGGTTGCGCCGTCCAGACGAGCGGCAATAACGTACTCTTTTTCCAGCTCGTCATGCACCATGCTGTAGACGGAGCGTACCATGCGCGGCAGCAGCGCCAGCCAGACGGCAAACATCGCGTGGGTCAGATGCGGCCCCGCAAAGGCCACCACAATAATCGCCAGCAGCAGCGAAGGGATCGAGAGCAGAGTGTCCAGAATGTGGTTCAGTACCGCGGAGCGCAAACCGTGCGTCGCACCGGCAACCACGCCCAGCAACAGACCACACAGGGTAGCGGCGAGGGTGACGACAAACGCGCCGCCAACGGTCGGGGCCGCACCGCTGAGCAGGCGGCTTAACACGTCACGCCCCAGATCGTCAGTTCCGAGGAAAAATGAGACTTCGCCATAGCGCGACCATGACGGCGGTAAAAGCTGATAACCGAGAAACTGCTGGTCGATGCCATAAGGGGCAAACCAACCGCCAAAAACACACAGAATCGCTAATCCCGCGCAACCATACAGGCCAATCATCGCCGTCGCATCGCCGTAAAAATTACGCCATGCGGTGCGTAGCGTACCCGGTGGGCGCTTTTCGCTGTAGACGCTATCGTAAGGCATACCATTCCTTATGTTTCAGAGGGTTAGCCATAGCACCCAAAATATCAGAGATGACGTTGACGATGATAACCAGTGAGCCAATCACCATAACGCCCGCCGAAATCGCCGCGTAATCCTGCTGGCGAATCGCGTTAATCAGCCAACGGCCAAGGCCAGGCCAGCTAAAGACCATCTCGGTGATCATCGCCAGCGTCAGCATGGTGGAAAACTGTAAACCCAGGCGCGGGATCACCGGCGGGAGGGCGTTGTGCAGGACGTGACGGCGCAGAATTGTTAAGCGTGACAGACCACGCGTGGCGGCCGCTTTGATGTAGTTTTGATCAAAGACCTCGATGGTGCTGATACGCATCAGGCGAATAACTTCGGTAGTAGGGGCGACGGAAAGCGTCAACACCGGGAGCACCATGTGCCGGATTGCGCTGACCAGCATTTCATCGCGCCAGGGCGAGTCGGAGATCCACGCATCAATAATGGCAAAACCGGTAACGGGTTTTACTTCGTAGAGCAGATCAAAACGGCCCGACACGGGAAGCCAGCCGAGGGTCAGTGAGAAGAGCAATGTCAGCAACAGCGCCAGCCAAAAAACCGGAATCGAAAAACCCATTAGCGCTAATGCGCTGATGCAGCGGTCCTGCCATTTGTTCCGCGTGATGCCTGCCAACATACCAACGGGGATCCCGACCATCAGCGCAAAACCAAAGGCCAGAATGCACAGTTCCATCGTCGCCGGGAACACCTCCTTCAACTGTTCTGAAATCAATTGGCCATTAATACTGGAGACGCCGAAATCCCAGTGGATGAGGCCATTGAACCAGAATACCCAGGCGTTCCACAGTGATGCGCCCTGTAACGGCGCATGAGGTGTGAAGTAGCTCAGACTGAATCCAATAAAGGTCAGAAAGAACAGGGTGATCAGCAGCAATAAAAAACGGCGCAAGGTGAAGATAATCATGGTTTTTTCACCTCATCTTTCTTTTCCCTGGAAACCCCGGCAAAAGAGGCATTACCGAACGGACTGAGCACCAGCCCTTTAATATCGTAGCGGTAAGCCTGCAGACGCAGTGAAGAGGCCAGCGGCAGGATTGGTAACTCTTTCGCGAGAATATTTTGCGCTTCGTCATAGGCATCAATTCGCGATGAGAGCTGCTGCGACGAGAGGGCTTTGCGCAGAACGCTGTCAAATTCCGGATTACACCAGTGGGCGAAGTTGGTTTGCGAGTTGATGGCGGCACAGCTTAGCAACGGTCGGAAAAAACTGTCAGGATCGTTACTGTCCGTCGCCCAGCCGGATAACGTCAGATCATGGTTCATATCCATTAATCGCGCCTCCTGAAATCGACCTTCTACCGGAATGATTTTCACTTTCACACCCACCTGAGCCATATCTGCCTGAATCAGCTCGGCGGTTTTCAGCGGACTTGGGTTCCAGGCCTGTGAGCTGGTGGGAACCCAAAGTTGCAAGGTCAGGTTCTCCAGCCCGAGCGCTTTTAACTGTTCGCGCGATTTTGCCGGGTTGTATTCTGTAATTTTAGCTTCGTTGTCATATGCCCACGAGGCGCGAGGCAAAATAGATGCTGCTGTTTCCGCCGTCCCGTAGTAGATGGACTGCATCAGCCGTTGGTTATTAATGGCCAGCGCCAGCGCATGCCGCACGGCAGGGTTATCCAGCGGCGGTTTATTGGTGTTGAATGCCAGATACGCGATGTTCATCCCCGGACGCAGCGTCAGACGCAGGCGCGGGTCATCACGCAAAATGCTGAGCTGGCTGGCGGCAGGCCAGGCCAGAACGTCGCACTCACCGGTCAGGAGTTTCGATAAGCGTCCGGTGCCGCCGGAGCCAAGGTCCACAACCACCTGCGGCATCAGCGGAGTACCACGCCAGAATTTTTCATGACGCTGCAGTCGAATATATTGGCCGGCGCGATTCTCCGAAAGCTGGTATGGGCCCGTGCCGACGGGTTGTCTGTCGAGCAGTTCCTGGCGATCCTGTTTTGCAAGGTTAGCCGCATATTCCGCTGACATCACCGAAGCATAGTGCGTGGCAAGGTGCCACATAAAGGAGGCATCGGGCTGGGTTAAGCGAAATTCAACGGTGTTATTGTCCAGCTTGCGTACGCTTTGGACGTTATCGGCGAACTGTAAACTGTCGAAGTAGGGGAAACTACTGCCGTTCACATTATGCCACGGATGTTGGCGATCAAAGATGCGCTCGAAGGTAAACACCACGTCGTCCGCATTTAGTTTACGGGTGGGGGTAAACCAGGCAGTCTTCTGAAACTGGACGTCACGACGCAGGTGGAAGCGGTAGGTTGCACCGTTATCCAGCACCTCCCAGCTTTCGGCCAGCTCAGGCACCAGTCGATAGGTGTACGGGTCGACATCAAGCAGTCGGTCATACAATTGGGCCGCCAGCGTGTCGACGATGAGGCCGCTGCTCGCTTTTTGCGGATTGAACGTATTGACCTGCCCGCTGACGCAATAGACAAAGCCGCTGTCACGAATATCGGCGTGCGAAGCCTGTTCAGGCGCGGCAGCAGCCTGACCACTCAGAAATCCAGCCATCACGATCAGAGATGATAAAACCAGGCGCATAATTTTAAAGGATTATAAATAAAGAGGCTATCTTACTAATACTTAATGACATTTGCCATTACCGTTTGTGTTTGGGGGCAGCAAGGGTGATAACCGCGAATTCAACATCGCGACATGTTCAACATTCATACCCGCTATCCACTTTGAATCTACTCTGTTAACTATCTTAGCATTTTCATGACCCATCTGACTCGCTTAAACGCGTGATTCGCTGGCAGACAGAAAAACGTGAGGGAAAAGAGGGGAGGAAATGACCATGACGGGCAGAAGTGAGCATTAGCAAAATCGTAGGAATAAAGAAAATCGACCGGGAAGAGTGGCTTCCTTCCCGGTTATTGCGTTACTTCTGGATCTTATTTACGCGAACCACTGGTGGTTGCATTTTCACATCGAGGCTACCGTTAATACTGATCATGTGATCGGGTTTAACCGTTCGGCCATCGAAAACCGCGTGTGGAATTAAAGTCTGGATACTGCCGGTTTTATCACGAAAGATAAATTTGTCTCCGCCTTGATCCTCGATGAGATTACCTCGTAGAGAAATGGTCGCACCGTCATGCATCGTTTTGGCCTGTTCGACAGTCATGATTCTTGCATCTTCGGTCCCACGATAACCTTCATCCAGAGCGTGGGCTGGCGGTGGAGCTGTATCATTTTTCAACCCGCCGTTATCATCAGCAAGCGCTGGCGACAATAAAAAACAACATAATAATGGCGTTATGGATAATTTCATACGTTCTCCCTTTTGCCTGGGGTGAGATGTAAATTGTGGTTGCTATTTATTAATACTGCGAACTGGAAAAGTCTCAAATGATATTGTTCAAATTAAGTCTAACGTTGGTGGGGATATAAGCGTAACGGTAGGGGGAAGTAGGGAGGGGAATATTCCGAGAAAATTAAGTACTGCTGGGGAATATAGGTCATGCCATTCACTTTGGTCTACGCTTATTAGTCTTTGTGATAAATTAAGAGAGGTAATTGCATGGCTGGCTTAAACAAGGAAAAAAAGACCATCAATAAAACCAATTCTGCGCGTTTTCCGGCGCCGCCTTTTCAACAGCAGCAGCAGCCCTTTCCAGGGCTGGCGGGGAAAATGCAACCGCGTCCCGACCATGGAGAAGACAGCTATCAGGGAAGCGGTCGCCTGAATGGGCGCAAGGTATTAATTACCGGTGGGGATTCAGGGATTGGTCGTGCTGTTGCTATTGCCTATGCTCGTGAAGGCGCTGATGTTGCGATCAACTATTTACCTGAAGAAGAAGACGATGCGCGTGAAGTGGTCGACCTGATAAAAAAAGCAGGCAGAAATGTTTTGGCCATCCCCGGAGATATCCGTGATGAGGCTTTTTGCGGTCATCTGGTAACACAGGCGGTTAAAGGACTTGGAGGGTTGGATATCCTCGTCAATAATGCGGGTCGTCAGCAATTTTGTGAGTCAATTGAGGAACTCACCACAGAAGATTTCGACGCAACATTTAAGACCAATGTCTACGCTATGTTTTGGATCACCAAAGCGGCCATACCCCATCTTTCACCAGACAGCGTGATAATTAATACCTCCTCGGTACAGGCTTATGAGCCAAGTGAAATCTTGCTTGATTATGCTCAGACTAAAGCAGCTATCGTGGCATTTACTAAATCGCTGGCGAAACAGCTGGCCCCGAAAGGGATCCGTGTTAATGCCGTCGCGCCGGGTCCATACTGGACGGTGCTGCAGTGTTGTGGCGGTCAACCGCAGGAGAAGGTGGAGAAATTTGGGGCAAATGCGCCGCTGGGACGTCCTGGACAACCGGTGGAAATCGCGCCGCTTTATGTCACCCTGGCCGCTCAGGAGAACAGCTATACGTCTGGTCAGGTCTGGTGTTCTGATGGGGGAACCGGAACCCTCTAACGTTTATGCTCTGTACGTCGAAAGTGACTTTTAAGGCAAAGACGAACACTATTGTATAAGGGCGGGAGCGGTACTTACCGCTCCGAGAATGCTAACCAATCACCGCGATACCAAGCCGCTCCATCAGCAACGCTGCCTGATAGCTATCCAATTTGACGCCTTGTAAATCTACACCCCGAATATCTAAATCACCCAGTTCTGAATTGGTCAAATCACAGTGCGTGAAGTTTGCGGCCCGCCAGTCGAACGCTGAAAATTCACCGCCCGAGAGATCTGATCCACTGAACGTTGCACCCGCTACCTGAGTTCCCATCCAGCGGTTTTCCCACAGCTCGCACTTTTCCAGGACAACCTTCGAAAAGTTGGCGTAGCTTAGATTGGTATTCGTGATGTATGCGCTGCAAAACCAGGTCCGCGTGGTGATCATGTTCATAAAACTCGCGCCGCGAAAATCTGAACCCTGCGCGCGGCAGTGGCGAATTTCAATTCCCAGGGCACTGGCGTTGCGAAAATCCGCCATGGATAAATCGCAACTTTTAAAAATGGCATCTTTCAGCATTGCGCGACTAAAATTACACCCTTTCTGGCTTTCGCGATCATAAAACTGACAGCCGATAAATTCAGTGCCGCTAAGATCGGCCCCTGAAAAATCACAGTTAAAAAAAGTACTGTTTTCAACTTTTTCCCCGGTGAAGCGGTTTCTGTCAATTTTTTCGCTAACTAATGCCAGAGTCATAATGATATACCTGTTTTTTTATACAGTGATTTCATCATGGTAATCTGTTTTAACGCTATGCGTCAAATCCTCCAGTATAACGTCGGCGAAAGTGTCCTAAATCTGGTGTTTCTTCAGCAAGGCACGAAGCTGATGGTAAGTCAGACCCAGTAGTTCAGCGGCCTTTTTCTGATTAAATTTCGCTTGCTGCAAGCTGGTTTGTAAAAAGTCTTTCTCTTGTTGCTGCTGGAATTCACGCAAATCCAGCGGTAATGCTGCAGATGCCAGCGTTGTTTCCTCTACCTGCGGCTGCGCAACATGGCGACGGAAGGGGTCGATGATTATCTCATCCAGCGGGTAATCGCTGGTACCGTGCCGGTATACGGAACGCTCCACGACGTTTTTTAGTTCACGAATATTGCCCGGCCAACGGTAGTGGAGGAGGGTCTCCCTGGCCTCGGCGGTAAACCCCGGGAACAGCGGTAACCCGATCTCGCGACACATCTGAATGGCAAAGTGTTCGGCCATTAACATGATGTCGCTTTGACGCTCGCGTAACGGGGGAAGTTGCACCACGTCAAAGGCCAGACGATCCAGCAGGTCTGCGCGGAAAGTGCCTTCGCTGACCATACGTGGCAGGTCGGCATTAGTCGCACAAACCAGGCGTACGTTAACCTGCAACGGCTGGCTGCCGCCAACGCGCTCCAGCTCGCCATACTCAATGACGCGCAACAGTTTTTCCTGCACCAGCATGGGGGCAGTCGCCAGCTCGTCAAGAAACAGCGTGCCGCCATCGGCGCGTTCGAAACGTCCAGGGTGGCGTTTTTGCGCGCCGGTAAAGGCACCCGCTTCGTGACCAAACAGTTCGGAATCGAGTAAGTTCTCGTTGAGCGCCGCGCAGTTAAGTGAAATAAACGGGCCTTGCCAACGCGTAGAGAGGTAGTGCAAGCGGTTGGCAATAAGCTCTTTCCCTGTACCTCGCTCACCGATAACCAGCACAGGTTTATCCAGTGGCGCCAGATGAGAAACCTGCTCCAGCACTTCAATAAAGCTGTTTGCTTCACCCAGAAGATTATCTTTGTATTCTGCCATGATGAAATTCACCATTTGTTAGTGTTATTCACCAATTTACCCTAATTATCTCGACAGGTAAAATTAGATATAATCATTATAATCAATGAGATAAAAAGTTGGCACGCCAAGTGCATTACGAAATCAGCAGGGCATAGCCCGATATCAGAACAGTAAGTGAGGATTACATTATGGGTATTTTTTCTCGTTTTGCCGACATCGTGAACGCCAACATTAATGCGTTGCTGGAAAAGGCTGAAGATCCGCAGAAGCTGGTGCGGTTAATGATCCAGGAAATGGAAGATACGCTGGTTGAGGTGCGCTCAAATTCCGCACGCGCTCTGGCAGAAAAGAAACAATTATCTCGCCGTATTGAACAGGCCAGCGCGCAACAGGCAGAGTGGCAAGAAAAAGCCGAGCTGGCGCTGCGTAAAGAGAAAGAAGATTTGGCGCGTTCTGCGTTAATCGAAAAACAGAAACTGACTGACCTGATTGCCTCTCTGGAGCATGAGGTGACGCTGGTTGACGATACGCTGGCGCGTATGAAAAAAGAGATTGGTGAGCTGGAAAATAAACTCAGTGAAACCCGGGCTCGTCAGCAGGCGCTGATGCTGCGTCATCAGGCAGCGAGTTCTTCGCGTGATGTCCGTCGTCAACTGGACAGCGGTAAACTGGATGAAGCGATGGCGCGCTTTGAATCTTTCGAGCGTCGTATCGATCATATGGAAGCTGAGGCTGAAAGCCATAACTTCGGTAAACAAAAGTCTCTGGATCAGCAATTTGCTGACCTGAAAGCAGATGATGAAATCAGCGAGCAGCTGGCGCAACTTAAAGCCAAAATGCAGCAAGACAAGCAATAATAACATCTGGCGGCGCCCGAACGCGCCGCCGCTCATCACCTGTAAGGAGTACTCATGAGCGCGCTATTTCTGGCTATCCCGTTAACCATCTTTGTGTTGTTCGTTTTACCGATTTGGCTCTGGCTGCACTACAGCAACCGTTCCAGTCGTGGCGAACTGTCGCAAAGTGAACAGCAACGTCTGGTCGAACTCAACGATGACGCACAGCGGATGCGCGAGCGCATTCAGGCGCTGGAAGACATCCTTGATGCTGAACATCCAAACTGGAGGGACCGCTAATGGGAGGCGTTAACCTGAACAAAAAACTGTGGCGTATTCCGCAGCAGGGCATGGTGAAGGGGGTTTGCGCAGGTATTGCGCATTATCTCGATGTGCCTGTGAAGCTGGTACGGATCCTGGTGGTGTTGTCAGTCTTTTTTGGCCTGGCCTTTTTCACCTTCGTCGCCTACATCGTGCTGACGTTTGTGTTAGACCCGATGCCGGACAATGTGGTCTGTGGCGAGCAACAGCCATCTAGCGGCGAGCTGTTGGATGCCGTCGATCGTGAGCTGGCAGCAAGTGAAAAGCGTTTGCGTGAAATGGAACGTTATGTAACGTCTGATACTTTTTCATTACGTAGTCGTTTCCGCCAATTGTGAGGTTAGACATGAACAATCGCTGGCAACGTGCCGGGCAAAGGGTTAAGCCGGGCTTTAAAATAGCAGGTAAGCTGGTGCTTTTGACGGCGCTTCGTTACGGCCCGGCAGGGGTAGCAGGGTGGGCGGTGAAATCCGTCGCCCGACGCCCGCTAAAAATGCTGCTGGCGTTGGTTCTGGAGCCGGTGTTGAGTCGGGCTGCAGCAAAATTGTCGAAACGCTATTCTGGTAATCAAACCTGATATCTGAATCAGCAAAAGCAAGCAACAATTAATCAACATTCCCTCAGTTAATTTGCGGCAGCTCACAAATACGATTTTTTGGCTGCCAAAATTCTTTTTTTACCCCCCTCCAGACCACCTCAGTTGATTGACAGCTTATTTTCCGCAGAGTAGTCTCTTGATTCATGGGACCGCTACCACGAGAGTTGAAGGTGAACCAAAAAATCCAAAAATGTCTGACAGAAGTTTATGGTGATACATTTACTTCATGCCACTATGAAGCGCTGCTTGCACGTTTAGAGAAGTCACAGGGATTAATTAAAAAGATCCGTAAAGCGCATTGGGATGAGGGCGATGTCGTTCTTATTACCTACGCCGATCAATTCCACGGGGCTGGTAAAAAACCGCTGCCTACATTTAATCAATTTTATAATGAATGGCTTAAGACGACATTTTCTCATGTGCATCTGCTGCCGTTTTATCCGTGGTCATCGGATGATGGGTTTTCCGTGATTAATTACCATCAGGTTGCCGAAGAAACGGGTGACTGGAATGATATTAAGGAATTAGGTGAATCCAGTCGACTGATGTTTGATTTTGTTTGTAACCATATGTCAGCTAAAAGCGAGTGGTTTAATAATTATTTACAACAGCTTGACGGTTATGAAAATTTCTTTATTGCAATGGATCCTGATACGGACCTGAGCAACGTCACACGTCCACGCGCATTACCGTTACTGACGCCGTTTACGCTAAAAGATAACACCGTACGCCATTTATGGACGACGTTCAGCGACGACCAGGTCGATCTCAATTATGCCAACCCGGTAGTACTACTGGCGATGGTCGATGTGCTATTGAGCTATCTTGAGCAGGGCGCAGATTATGTCCGCCTGGATGCAGTTGGCTTTATGTGGAAAGAGCCAGGAACGAGCTGTATTCATCTGGAAAAAACGCATCAGCTTATCAAACTATTCCGCGCTATTGCTGACTGTGCGGCGCCTGGCACAGCGATTATTACCGAAACGAACGTCCCACATAAGGATAACGTGTCTTACTATGGTAATGGCCGTGATGAAGCGCATATGGTGTACCAGTTCTCGCTGCCGCCGCTGGTGCTGCATGCGGTACAACGCCAGGATACGTCGACATTGTGCCAGTGGGCGCAATCACTGGAACTGCCGTCTGGCGAGACCACCTGGTTTAATTTTCTCGCATCGCATGACGGTATTGGTCTCAATCCATTGCGCGGTTTGTTGCCTGAAGACGAGATCATGCGTCTGGTGGCAGAATTACAACAGGAAGGCGCGCTGGTTAACTGGAAAAATAATCCTGATGGTACTCGCAGTCCGTATGAAATTAACGTGACATATATGGATGCGCTAACGCCAGGAAATTGTAGCGATGCTGAGCGGTTTTCTCGCTTTATTCTCGCACATGCCATTTTGCTGAGTTTTCCTGGTGTGCCGGCGGTTTACATTCAAAGCATCCTTGGATCACGCAATGACTATAAAGGTGTTGAGACGTTAGGTTATAACCGTGCGATCAACCGCAAAAAATATCAGATAAGACAAATAGAAACGGAGCTGGCAGATGAAACCAGTTTGCGTAACGCTATTTATCATGAGTTATCCCGACTCATTGTAATACGTCGCAATAATAAAGCATTCCACCCTGATAGTAATTTTCAAATTTGCAATGTTACACCAGCTGTCATGCAAATTAAACGTACGGCGGAAACAGGCGAGGAAATTACTGGACTATTTAATGTCAGCGGTCATACGCAAACCATTTGCATTGATATTGAAAATGGATTTGATTTGATTAGCGGTGAAACTATTTCAGGTAAAGAATTAACGTTGTACGCCTGGCAGGTCATGTGGGTTAAGTAATAAAAAGGAACATTTCATGCTTAAAGCTAAAATTGTGCTGATTTCAGCACTGGTTTCCTGCGCCCTGGTTTCCGGGTGTAAGGATGATAAAAAGTCCTCTGTCGCGATTGAATTTATGCACTCTTCTGTCGAGCAGGAGCGGCAAGCAGTTATTGCAAAACTGATTGAGCGTTTTGAAAAAGAAAATCCGGGCATCAGCGTCAAACAGGTTCCTGTGGAAGAAGATGCTTACAACACCAAGGTCATTACCCTGGCGCGCAGCGGTTCACTGCCTGAAGTCATTGAAACCAGCCATGACTACGCGAAAGTTATGGATAAAGAATCCCTTATCGATCGTAAAGCGGTGGCGCAGGTCATCAACGGCGTCGGTGAAGGGACTTTTTATGATGGCGTCCTGCGTATTGTGCGTACTGAAGACGGTAGTGCATGGACTGGGGTTCCGGTCAGCGCCTGGATTGGCGGGATCTGGTATCGCAAAGATGTGCTGGCAAAAGCTGGACTGGAAGAACCAAAAGACTGGCAGCAATTGCTGAACGTGGCCCAGAAGCTCAACAATCCTGGCAGTAAGAAATACGGTATTGCGCTACCCACGGCAGAAAGCGTTTTGACCGAACAGTCATTCTCTCAGTTCGCGCTCTCTAACCAGGCCAACGTTTTTGATGCGCAGGGAAAGATTACGCTCGACACCCCTGAGATGGCGCAGGCGCTGCAGTATTACCGCCAACTTGCCATGAACACCATGCCGGGCTCTAACGACATCATGGAAGTCAAAGACGCTTTCATGAACGGCACGGCGCCAATGGCGATTTATTCCACCTATATCCTCCCGGCGGTGATCAAAGAGGGCGATCCTAAAAATGTTGGCTTTATGGTACCGACGGAAAAAAATTCCGCGGTTTACGGCATGCTGACGTCGCTAACCATTACTGCTGGTCAAAAAACCGAAGAGACAGAAGCCGCAGAGAAATTTGTCACCTTCATGGAGCAGGCCGACAACATTGCGGATTGGGTCATGATGTCGCCAGGGGCTGCGCTGCCGGTCAACAAAGCGGTGGTGAATACGCCGACGTGGAAAGATAACGCCGTTATCAAAGCGCTGGGTGAATTACCCGATCAATTGATTGCCGAACTGCCGAATATTCAGGTCTTTGGCGCTGTCGGTGATAAGAACTTTACCCGCATGGGCGACGTAACCGGATCGGGTGTTGTGAGTACCATGGTGCACAACGTCACGGTAGGGAAAGCTGACCTTTCATCGACTATCAAGGCCAGCCAGACAAAACTGGATGACCTCGTTGAACAGCGCTAATGGGGAAATGGAAAGCCGTGATGAATAAGTTCTTTTCAGGTCGATCTGATATGCCATTTGCCATGCTCCTGCTGGCGCCCAGCTTACTGTTATTGGGCGGTTTAGTGGCGTGGCCGATGATATCTAATATCGAAATCAGCTTTATGCGTCTGCCGCTTAATCCGCAAATTGAGTCTACGTTTGTCGGGCTGAGCAACTATATCCGAATCTTATCCGATCCTGGATTCTGGCATTCGCTATGGATGACGGTCTGGTATACCGCGCTGGTTGTGGCAGGGAGCACGGTACTGGGGCTGGGAGTGGCGATGTTTTTTAACCGTGAGTTTCGTCTGCGGAAAACGGCGCGCTCACTGGTCATCCTCTCTTACGTAACGCCATCAATTTCGCTGGTGTTTGCCTGGAAATACATGTTCAACAACGGCTACGGCATTGTGAACTACCTCGGCGTGGATCTGTTGCATCTCTACGATCAGGCGCCGCTGTGGTTCGACAATCCCGGCAGCAGCTTCGCGCTGGTCGTGCTGTTCGCCATCTGGCGCTATTTCCCATACGCCTTTATCTCGTTTCTGGCGATTTTACAGACTATTGATAAATCGTTGTATGAGGCGGCAGAAATGGACGGCGCGAATGCCTGGCAACGGTTTCGTATCGTCACGCTGCCGGCGATTATGCCCGTGCTGGCGACCGTGGTCACGCTACGTACGATCTGGATGTTCTACATGTTCGCCGATGTTTATCTGTTGACCACTAAAGTCGATATTCTCGGGGTCTATCTCTATAAAACGGCGTTTGCATTTAATGACTTAGGCAAAGCGGCCGCGATCTCTGTCGTCCTCTTCGTCATCATTTTCGCTGTAATCCTGCTGACCAGAAAACGGGTGAACCTCAATGGCAACAAATAAGCGCACGCTTGGCCGCATTGGCTTTTACTGTGGATTAATTGTCTTTCTGGGCATCACGCTATTTCCATTTTTTGTGATGCTGATGACCTCATTCAAAAGCGCAAAAGAGGCGATCTCGCTGCATCCGACGCTGTTACCGCAGCAATGGACGCTGGAACATTACATCGACATCTTCAACCCGATGATTTTCCCGTTTGTTGACTACTTCCGTAATAGCCTGGTGGTATCGGTCACGTCATCGGTGGTGGCGGTATTTCTGGGCGTGCTCGGGGCATATGCGCTTTCCCGCCTGCGTTTTAAGGGACGAATGACCATCAATGCCAGCTTTTATACGGTGTACATGTTTTCAGGGATCCTGCTGGTGGTGCCGCTTTTCAAAATCATCACGGCGCTCGGTATTTATGACACCGAAATGGCGTTGATTATCACCATGGTCACCCAGACGCTGCCGACCGCGGTGTTCATGCTGAAAAGCTACTTCGACACTATTCCGGATGAGATAGAAGAAGCCGCGATGATGGATGGGTTGAATCGTCTGCAGATCATCTTTCGCATTACCGTGCCGTTGGCGATGTCTGGTCTGGTTTCGGTCTTTGTGTACTGCTTTATGGTGGCGTGGAATGACTATCTATTTGCCTCGATTTTCCTTTCCAGCGCCAGCAATTTTACCTTACCGGTCGGTCTGAACGCGCTGTTCAGTACGCCTGACTATATCTGGGGACGCATGATGGCTGCATCGTTAGTCACTGCATTGCCGGTTGTCATTATGTATGCGCTTTCCGAACGTTTTATTAAAAGTGGTTTGACCGCAGGCGGCGTGAAAGGCTAAGCGGCCAGTTTAATTAAGGAGTTGTAAATGAAGAAGTTAGTTGCCACAGAACCGCGCGTTGCGGCGTTGGTGGAATATGAAGACAGAGCGGTATCCGCCAATGAAGTTAAAGTTCGCGTTCGCTTTGGTGCGCCGAAACATGGCACGGAAGTCGTCGATTTTCGCGCGGCCAGCCCGTTTATTGACGAAGATTTTAACAGCGAATGGCAAATGTTCATGCCGCGTCCGGAAGGGGCGCCGCGCGGGATTGAATTCGGCAAATTCCAGCTTGGCAACATGGTGGTAGGCGATGTTGTTGAGTGTGGCAGCGATGTGACCGAATACGCCGTTGGCGATTCAGTTTGCGGCTACGGTCCTCTGGCTGAAACGGTTATTTTTAATGCGGTGAACAACTATAAATTACGCAAAATGCCGGAAGGCAGTTCGTGGAAAAATGCCGTTTGCTATGACCCGGCACAATTTGCCATGAGCGGGGTGCGCGACGCCAATGTGCGTGTCGGCGACTTCGTAGTCATCGTGGGTTTAGGTGCGATTGGTCAGATTGCCGTCCAGTTAGCTAAGAAAGCGGGAGCCTCGGTGGTTATTGGCGTGGATCCGATTGCTCATCGCTGCGATATCGCACGTCGCCACGGCGCGGATTTCTGTCTGAATCCTCTGGGCACCGATGTGGGGATGGAAATTAAGAAGCTGACCGGCAAGCAGGGCGCGGATGTGATCATCGAAACCAGCGGTTATGCGGATGCGTTGCAATCGGCGCTACGCGGTCTGGCCTATGGTGGAACCATCTCCTATGTCGCTTTCGCGAAACCTTTTGCAGAAGGGTTCAATCTTGGGCGTGAAGCGCACTTCAACAACGCCAAAATTGTCTTCTCCCGCGCCTGCAGTGAACCAAATCCAGATTATCCGCGCTGGAGCCGCAAGCGTATTGAGGAGACCTGCTGGGAGCTGTTGATGAACGGTTATCTGAACTGTGAAGAACTTATTGACCCGGTAGTAACTTTTGCCAGCAGCCCGGAAAGCTATATGCAATATGTGGACCGACATCCGGAAAAGAGCATCAAAATGGGCGTGACGTTTTAATTAAGGAATGCAGAAAATGAAAATCGGAACACAGAACCAGGCTTTTTTCCCGGAAAACATTCTTGAAAAATTCCGTTATATCAAAGAAATGGGGTTTGACGGTTTTGAAATTGACGGCAAATTGCTGGTCAATAATCTTGCAGAAGTAAAAGCGGCAATCAAAGAAACGGGGCTGCCCGTCACGACCGCCTGCGGCGGATATGACGGTTGGATCGGTGATTTTATCGAAGAGCGTCGTTTGAACGGTTTACAGCAGATTACCCGCATTCTCGAAGCGCTGGCCGAAGTCGGTGGGCAAGGCATCATTGTACCCGCGGCATGGGGCATGTTTACCTTCCGCTTACCGCCGATGACGTCCCCGCGTAGCCTGGAAGGCGATCGTAAAGCCGTCAGTGATTCATTGATTTATCTTGATAAAGTTGCCGAGCGTACGGGGACGGTGGTGTATCTGGAGCCGCTCAATCGCTATCAGGATCATATGATCAACACCCTGGCGGATGCCCGTCGATATATTGTGGAAAACAACCTGAAGCATGTGCAAATCATTGGTGATTTTTACCATATGAATATTGAAGAAGACGATATGGCACAGGCGCTGCACGACAACCGCGATCTGCTGGGTCACGTCCATATTGCGGATAATCATCGTTATCAGCCGGGGAGCGGTACGCTGGATTTCGCTGCGCTGTTTGACCAGTTGCGTGAAGATAATTATCAGGGTTACGTCGTGTACGAAGGGCGCGTGCGGGCAGAGAATCTGCCGGAAGCGTACCGTCAGTCACTGGCCTGGCTGCGTACCTGCTAAGAGGATTTCCGTGAAAAGTGCACTGACAAGCTCTCCGCTACGCGTCGCCATTATCGGCGCCGGGCAGGTGGCGGATAAAGTTCATGCTTCGTACTACTGCACCCGTAACGATCTGGAACTGGTGGCTGTCTGCGACAGCCGCCTGTCACAGGCGCGGCTGTTTGCAGAAAAATACGGTAATCCGCAGGTTTGGGACGATCCTCAAACGATGTTACGTGAGGCTAAGCCAGATATCGTCAGTATTTGCTCGCCCAATCGTTTTCATTATGAACACACCATGCTGGCATTGAACGCTGGGTGCCATGTGATGTGCGAGAAGCCTCCGGCAATGACGCCAGACGAGGCGCTGGAAATGTGTCAAACGGCGCGTCGGATGGGAAAAGTACTGGCTTATGATTTTCATCATCGTTTCGCACTGGATACGCAACTGCTTCGTGAGCAGGTGATGGCCGGTGTGCTGGGTGAAATTTATGTCACCAATGTCCGTGCTTTGCGCCGCTGCGGCGTGCCCGGCTGGGGGGTGTTTACCAACAAAGAACTGCAGGGCGGCGGGCCGTTAATTGATCTTGGTATTCATATGCTGGATGCCGCCATGTATGTGTTGGGGTTCCCGGCGGTAAAGCGCGTTAACGCGCACAGCTATCAACGCATTGGCACGCGTAAAAACAGCGGCCAGTTTGGGAAATGGGATCCCGCGACGTATACCGTGGAGGATTCCCTGTTCGGCACGATTGAATTTCATAACGGCGGTATCCTGCGCCTGGAAACCTCTTTCGCGCTGAATATCCCGGAACAATCGATTATGAACGTTAATTTCTGCGGCGATTTGGCGGGGGCAACGTTATTCCCGGCCCAGGTCTACACCGACCGCGATGGTGCGCTTGACGTGCTGCTTGCGCGCGAAATGGCTGATGACAACCGTCATTATCGCAGCATGGACGCTTTCGTGAATCATGTCCAGGGTGAGCCTGTCACTATTGCTGACGCAGAACAAGGCGTCGTTATTCAACAATTGGTTGCCGCACTGTATCAATCGGCTGAAACAGGGACCTACGTAGACTTATGACGAAGCCAGTAATGCTAACTGAACCGGCTTTTTGCCCACACAGCCTGAATAAATATGCGTCACTCATGACGACCGGCAACGGTTATATGGGCATTCGCGCCAGCCACGAGGAAGCCTACACCTTACAAACTCGCGGCATGTACCTTGCAGGACTGTATCACCGGGCAGGGAAAGGCGAAATTAATGAACTGGTTAATCTGCCTGATGTGGTGGGCGTCGAGATTTCACTCAATGGCGAGATTTTCACACTCAACAGCGGCGTTATTGAAAGCTGGCATCGTGAACTGGATTTTGCCAGCGGAGAATTACGCCGTACGCTTACCTGGCGTGCGTCTGACGGGGCGCGTTTTGCCATTGAGAGCAGGCGATTTGTCTCGGCACATAAACTGCCGCTGTTTGCTATGGAAGTTGTCGTAACACCACTGGATGCCGATGCCAACATTGGTATCTCGACCGGTATTGATGCCACGATCACTAATCATGGTCGCCAGCATCTGGACGAAACGCAGGTCCGGGTCTTTGGCCAGCATCTTATGCAAGGGATTTACACCACCCAGGACAATCGTAATGACATCGCTATCACGACATATTGTGATGTAGATGGCGCGGCGCAGCGTTGTTTCACCGCGAAAGAGCGCCGGTTGTTACAACACAACAGCGTGCATGCACAAGCCGGGCAGCGCGTCACGCTGACGAAAATGAGCTGGGTAGACTGGGCGAGCGAACGCAACCTGTCGCTGGATACCTGGGGACGTCAGTCACTGCGTAACCTGGAATCATGCGCCCAGCAGGGATATGACGCACTGCTAGCTGAGTCGACCGCCAACTGGCATGCCTGGTGGCAAACTCGTCGCGTTCAGGTTACCAGCACGGATATCAGCGATCAGCGGGCGCTGGACTATGCGCTCTATCATCTGCGTGTGATGACCCCAGACCACGATGAGCGCAGCAGTATTGCGGCCAAAGGTCTGACAGGCGAAGGGTATAAAGGGCACATCTTCTGGGATACTGAGGTCTTTTTGTTACCGTTTCACCTGTTTACCGAACCGAAAACCGCGAGAAGTCTACTGCGTTATCGCTGGCATAATTTGCCGGGCGCGCGTGAGAAAGCCCGCCGTAACGGTTGGCAGGGCGCGCTTTTCCCGTGGGAAAGCGCTCGCAGCGGTGATGAGGAAACGCCTGAATTCGCGGCGATCAACATCCGTACCGGGCTGCGGCAAAAAGTGGCCTCCGCGCAGGCTGAACATCACCTCGTGGCGGATGTTGCCTGGGCGGTAATCAATTACTGGCATGCCACCGGTGATATGAACTTTATGTCCCGTGAAGGTATAACGCTGCTGCTGGAAACGGCGAAGTTCTGGATAAGCAGAGCGATCATGGTCAACGGTCGTTTAGAGATCCACGATGTGATTGGCCCGGATGAATACACTGAGCACGTGAACAACAATGCATTCACCAACTACATGGCCTGGTACAACGTAGAGCAGGCGCTGGGTTTTGCCCGTCGGTTGGGCTGCGGCGATGACACGTTTATTCATCGCGCAGAGCATTTTTTACAGCATCTCTGGCGACCGGAAGTTCAGCCCGATGGCGTGCTTCCTCAGGATGATACCTTCCTGAACAAACCGGTTATCGACCTGTCGCAGTACAAAGCCAAAGCGGGCAAGCAGACCGTTTTGCTCGATTACTCCCGTGCAGAAGTCAATGAGATGCAAATTCTTAAACAGGCCGATGTAGTGATGCTGACCTACATGTTGCCGGAGCAGTTTAGCCCGCAAACCTGTCTGGCTAACCTGCGTTTTTACGAGCCGCGCACAATACACGACTCGTCTTTGAGTAAGGCGATCCATGGGATTGTGGCTGCACGTTGCGGTGATTCGGCTCAGGGGTATCGGTTCTGGCGCGAAGGATCGCTTATCGATCTTGGGGATGATCCACATAGTTGTGATGACGGAATTCATGCCGCGGCGACGGGGGCCATCTGGCTGGGCGCAATTCAGGGATTTGCTGGTGTGAACGTTCGCCATGGAGAGTTACATCTTGCGCCTGCATTACCTGCTCACTGGCAAATGCTGTCTTTTCCGCTGCGCTGGCAGGGTTCCGCTATGCAGATAACTATCAACGCTGCCGAAATCAGTATTCGCAGTGCTGAGCAAATTTTCCTTTGGGTCAATGGCGAAAAAATCTCCGTGCAGGGGGAGGCCGTAATCAGTAATGACGCCATTATTTCGCCCAGCTATGGGACCGCTACCACAAAAAGGGGCGATGAATGATACTCAAACCACAGGCCATCATTTTTGATTTAGATGGCGTGATTACCGACACTGCGCATCTGCATTTTCTCGCCTGGCGGCAGGTAGCCGCTGAAATCGGGGTTGCGATTGACGAAGCATTTAATGACAGCCTGAAAGGGATTAGTCGCAGCGAATCGCTACAGCGTATTTTGCGCCATGGTGGGAAGGCGGGGGCGTTTTCTGCTGAGGCCTGCGTACAATTGGCCGAGAGAAAAAACAGACTGTATGTCCATTCTTTGCGCCAGTTGACGGTGAACTCGGTATTGCCGGGTATACGTGAGCTGCTGATGACGCTGCGGGAAGAGCGAATTCCAGTGGGGCTGGCCTCTGTGTCGCTCAATGCCCCTGCGATTTTACACGCGCTTGATCTTAGCTCTTATTTTGATTTCTGTGCAGATGCGGCGCTGATTTCCCGCTCGAAACCAGATCCCGAAATATTCCTGGCCGCATGTTCGGGCCTTGGCGTTGACCCGCAGCAGTGTATTGGCATAGAAGATGCACAAGCGGGAATTGATGCAATCAACGCCTGCGGCATGCTTTCTGTCGGCATCGGTACAGGGCTGAATGGAGCAGGCTTGCAGCTTCCTGCAACCGAATTTCTGACGTGGCCGTGCTTATCGGCTTTCTGGCAACACGACAAGTAAAGGATTCAACATGGCACAGCTTTCGTTGCAACACATTCAAAAAATTTACGACAACCAGGTACACGTCGTTAAAGACTTCAATCTGGAAATCGAAGACAAAGAGTTTATTGTTTTTGTTGGACCTTCCGGCTGCGGGAAGTCTACTACGTTGCGCATGATCGCCGGTCTGGAGGAGATCAGTGGCGGCGATTTGCTGATTGACGGTAAACGGATGAACGATGTGCCGGCGAAATCGCGCAACATTGCGATGGTTTTTCAGAACTACGCGTTGTACCCGCACATGACAGTCTATGACAACATGGCGTTTGGCCTGAAAATGCAGAAAATTGCCCCTGCCGTGATTGAAGAGCGTGTCAACTGGGCGGCGCAAATCCTTGGCCTGCGCGATTATCTGCAGCGTAAACCCGGCGCGTTATCTGGTGGACAGCGTCAACGTGTGGCGCTGGGGCGTGCGATTGTTCGTGAGGCAGGGGTCTTCCTGATGGATGAACCCTTATCGAATCTCGATGCCAAACTTCGCGTACAGATGCGGGCAGAAATCAGCAAACTGCATCAGAAACTCAATACCACCATGATATATGTTACCCACGATCAAACCGAAGCCATGACGATGGCGACGCGTATTGTGATTATGAAGGATGGCATTGTTCAGCAAGTTGGTGCGCCGAAAACGGTTTATAACCACCCGGCAAATATGTTTGTCGCCGGATTTATTGGCTCACCGGCTATGAACTTTATTCGTGGCGCGATTGACGGTGATAAGTTTGTCACAGAAACACTGAAATTAACGATTCCAGAAAATAAATTAGCACAATTAAAAGCGCAGGGTTATGAACATCAGGCGGTCACGCTGGGAATTCGTCCTGAAGATATACATCCGCAGCTTAATAATGAAAATAGTGTATCGGCAAAAATTAGCGTTGCAGAATTAACCGGCGCTGAATTTATGCTTTATACCATTGTTGGGGGGCATGAGTTAGTGGTCCGTGCTGGGGCAGTGAATGATTATCACGCAGGAGAGAACATCACTATTCATTTTGATATGGCGAAATGCCATTTCTTTGATGCTGAAACTGAAGTGGCTATTCAATAAAATTCCGGGGGGATAATCATCCCCCAAGCCTTGGGGCATTTTTGCGAGTATTTTAACAAGGAATAATAATGAAAACCCTACTGTCCGCTACTGCGCTGATTATGAGCGCAGGAATGGCCTGCGCGCAGGCTGCTGAAAAGAATGACTGGCACTTTAATATTGGTGCTATGTACGAAATAGAAAATGTTGAAGGTCAGGGCGAAGATATGGATGGACTGGCTGAGCCGTCCGTCTATTTTAATGCGTCTAATGGGCCGTGGAAAATATCGCTGGCCTATTATCAGGAAGGACCGGTTGATTACAGCGAGGGGAAACGTGGAACCTGGTTTGATCGCCCAGAACTGGAAGTCCGCTATCAATTTCTGGAAAGCGAGGATGTTAATTTCGGCCTGACCGGTGGTTTCCGTAATTACGGTTATCACTATGTCAATGAACCCGGAAAAGACACCGCCAATATGCAGCGCTGGAAAGTTCAGCCGGACTGGGATGTTAAACTGACCGACGATCTGCGCTTTAGCGGTTGGCTGGCGATGTATCAGTTCGTTAATGATTTGAGCACCACCGGCTACTCTGATAGCCGCGTTGAAAGTGAGAGCGGTCTGAATTATACGTTTAACGAAACGGTGGGTTTAACGGTTAACTATTACCTCGAACGCGGTTTTAATCTGGCTGATTCGCGCAATAATGGTGAATTCTCAACTCAGGAAATTCGTGCATATTTGCCGCTGTCTTTCGGCAATACCACCCTGACGCCGTATACCCGTCTGGGGCTTGATCGCTGGTCAAACTGGGACTGGCAGGATGACCCCGCACGTGAAGGCCATGACTTCAATCGTCTCGGTTTACTGTATGCATATGATTTCCAGAACGGTTTATCAATGTCGCTGGAGTATGCCTATGAGTGGGAAGATCACGACGAAGGCGAAAGTGACAGATTCCATTATGCTGGTATAGGCGTGAACTACGCATTCTAAAAGAAACTGGGGCATTAATGCCCCAGTTTTTACACCAGTGAGTCGGCCAGCGATATGTGTGTGCTCACCGTGATATTCTTTAATCCTTTCTCGCCTGCGATCAGGTTAAATAATAAATTACAGCTTTGCTCGCCCAACTGCTGGGTAGGTACATCAATTCCGCCTGGAACCGGTGTCAGCATAAACGATAACAGCTCATTACTGTAGCCTACGACGGCAAGCTGTTGCGGAATAGTAATATTCTTCTCAGCCGCCACGCGATATAAGCTCATTAATTTCAAACTATCGGTAGCAAATACAGCGTCGGGTAACGGTTGTTGACTCAGTAATTTTCGTGAAGCGAGCAGGGCTGTTTCATGGGTATAGCCACCGTCAATAATCCATTCATCACGCATATTAATGTTATGCGCCTGAAGACTGGCTTTATAACCGTTCACGCGATCGATAGAAACATGAACGTCAAGCGGCGCATGCAAACAGGCTATATTACGGTGCCCACTTTCAATCAGCGCATTTGTCAGAGTAATACTGTCGCGATAGTTATCTGTGTCTACAGAATAGACATTGGCGTAGTCACCTTCAACTTTCCCAATAACCACAACCGGGACGTTGTATTTATCCAGACGTGCAAAAAATGATTCATCAGCAGGAGAGCTCAGCATAATGATCCCTTTGATCAATTTCTGCTTAATCTTGCTCTCACATTTTTGTAAATCATCTTCGGTGCTTCGCGACGTCTGCAATATGACATCAAAACCGACTTCTTCGGCCTTGGCCGTAATGGCATGCAGTACTTCAGAGAAAAACGGATTACCGGCGGTAGTTTTTGCAGAACGGGTAGATATCACCATTATTGCATCAAACCCGGAAGAGGTGAGCGCGCGAGCAAGTTTATTAGGCTGATACTGTAACTCATCAATAGCGCGCAGCACCTTTTCAAGCGCTTCTGGCGAGATGTTGGTTTGCTTATTCAGCACGCGCGATACCGTGGATTTTGATACGCCAGCGGCTCGTGCAATATCATAAATGGTAGGAGACATAGATCCCAAGCTCCGTCCGAGAGTCAATGGCGGACATATTATGGAGTTAATTGGCGAATGACAACAATCTCGGAATGCGGGTAGAAAAATCAAAAGGCTAACTGCAGTACGTGTCACCTGAGGAACAATCGTCCGCACCTGCAGACGGTGATAATGTGGTCGCAATATTTTCTTAAGAACAAGCGTATAGTGTGGTGGTTAAATCCAACAATCAGTCGGGAAGATATTATGTTGAAAAAAGGCGTATTAGCGTTGGCACTGGTCATTGGCATGCCGGTTTTTGCAGCCGAACACTGGATTGATGTTCGTATTCCTGAACAGTACCAACAGCAGCATATTCAGGGGGCCGTCAACATACCGTTGAAAGAGATGAAGACGCGTATCGCAGCTGAAGTTCCTGATAAGAACGACACTGTGAAGCTGTACTGCAACTCCGGGCGTCAATCGGGGCAGGCCAGGGATATGTTGACTGAAATGGGCTACACGCAGGTGACCAACGAAGGTGGCATCAACCAGATAGCGCTTCCTAAAGTAGAGAATAAATAAACCGCCCGCATTCATTCTGCAGCAGGCGGTAAGAATAATGCCGCCTGATACAGCTCAGGTAGTTGATAAGTAAGAATTGACCCCTATCTTTACTTCCTGTTTGTTATAATTTCTTCGGTTCCTTCAGCAAAACGGGATGGCGATGAAGCGACTTAAAAATGAACTCAATTCGCTGGTTAATCGCGGCGTAGACCGGCATTTGCGCCTGGCTGTCACCGGACTTAGCCGCAGCGGTAAGACGGCGTTTATCACCGCGATGGTAAACCAGTTACTCAATATTCATGCCGGTGCGCGTCTGCCGTTGCTCAGTTGCGTGCGCGAAGAGCGTTTGCTTGGCGTTAAACGGGTTCCACAACGCGATTTTGGCATTCCGCGCTTTACCTATGATGAGGGACTGGCGCAGTTGTATGGCTCACCGCCGACCTGGCCGACGCCTACGCGCGGTGTGAGTGAAATTCGCCTCGCGCTGCGCTACAAATCCAATGACTCTTTATTGCGCCATTTTAAAGACACCTCCACGCTGTACCTGGAGATCGTCGATTATCCGGGAGAGTGGCTGCTCGATTTACCGATGCTGGCCCAGGATTATCTGAGCTGGTCGCGGCAAATGACCGGGTTATTGCAAGGGCAGCGGGGCGAATGGTCGGCAAGATGGCGTCAGTTATGCCAGGGGCTGGATCCGCTGGCGCCTGCTGATGAAAACCGTCTGGCGGAAATCGCTGCCGCCTGGACGGAGTATCTGCATCAGTGCAAGCAGCAGGGGCTGCATTTTATTCAGCCGGGCCGTTTCGTCCTGCCCGGGGATATGGCGGGCGCGCCTGCGTTACAGTTCTTCCCGTGGCCGGACGTTGATGCTTATGGTGAATCGAAGCTGGCCCAGGCAGACAAACACACCAACGCGGGCATGCTGCGCGACAGGTTTAACTATTACTGTGAAAAAGTCGTGAAGGGATTTTATAAGAATCACTTCCTGCGCTTTGACCGCCAGATTGTGCTGGTCGACTGCCTGCAACCGCTCAACAGCGGGCCACAGGCGTTTAACGACATGCGTCTGGCGCTCACCCAACTGATGCAGAGCTTCCATTACGGACAGCGCACGCTGTTTCGTCGGCTGTTTTCTCCAGTGATCGACAAGCTGCTGTTTGCCGCTACCAAAGCCGATCACGTCACGGTGGATCAGCACGCCAATATGGTGTCGTTATTGCAGCAGCTGATCCAGGACGCCTGGCAAAACGCCGCGTTCGAAGGTATCAGCATGGATTGTCTGGGACTGGCATCGGTACAGGCAACCACCAGCGGTTTGATCGATGTGAAGGGCGAGAAGATCCCGGCGCTGCGTGGTAATCGGCTGAGCGATGGCGAACCGCTAACCGTTTATCCGGGGGAAGTACCCGCGCGTTTACCCGGACAGGCATTCTGGGACAGCCAGGGCTTCCAGTTTGAGGCGTTTCGCCCGCAGGTTATGGATGTCGATAAACCCTTACCGCATATTCGTCTTGATGCCGCGCTGGAGTTTTTAATAGGAGATAAATTGCGATGAGCGAGCCGTTAAAACCGCGTATCGATTTCTCAGGTCCGCTGGAGGTGGAGCAAAACGCGGCGTTTAAAGCGCAGCAGATGTTCAATGAGACGGAGGCACAGACTTTTTCTCCGGCGAAAGTGGATGAACCACTGGAAGACGAAGGTCAGGCTGAGGCCGTCATTGATGCGGCCTTACGCCCTAAACGCAGTCTGTGGCGTAAGATGGTGATGGGGGGCCTGGCGCTGTTTGGCGTGAGCGTCGTCGCGCAGGGCGTGCAGTGGACCATGAACGCCTGGCAGACTCAGGACTGGGTCGCGCTGGGAGGATGTGCCGCTGGCGCATTGATTATCGGTGCCGGTGTTGGATCGGTTGCGACCGAGTGGCGTCGGTTATGGCGCTTGCGCCAGCGCGCGCACGAGCGTGACGAAGCACGAGATCTGCTCCACAGCCATGGAACCGGAAAAGGTCGTGCATTTTGTGAAAAGCTGGCGCAGCAGGCGGGTATCGATCAGTCCCATCCGGCGCTACAGCGCTGGTATGCCTCAATTCATGAAACGCAGAACGATCGCGAAGTGGTCAGCCTGTATGCCCATCTTGTGCAGCCAGTGCTGGATGCGCAGGCCCGACGTGAGATTAGCCGTTCAGCGGCAGAGTCCACACTGATGATTGCCGTCAGCCCGCTGGCGCTGGTGGATATGGCGTTTATCGCCTGGCGCAATCTGCGGCTGATCAATCGTATTGCATCGCTTTATGGCATTGAACTTGGTTATTACAGCCGCCTGCGCTTGTTCCGACTGGTGCTGCTGAATATCGCTTTTGCCGGGGCCAGTGAGCTGGTGCGGGAAGTAGGAATGGACTGGATGTCGCAGGATTTAGCCGCCCGCTTGTCAACGCGTGCCGCACAGGGCATTGGCGCGGGGTTATTAACGGCGCGACTGGGCATTAAAGCCATGGAACTGTGCCGACCGCTGCCGTGGATAGATGACGATAAGCCGCGACTGGGCGATTTTCGCCGTCAATTGATTGGTCAGGTGAAAGAGACCTTACAAAAGAACAAATCTCCACGCGAAAGTTAACTAAAATTGGGCGCCAGTTGTTTAAGTTTACGCCCCGGCGCCCAATTTTCCAACGAGCTGTCAATATTTGTTGACAGAGTTCTTCCTGCAAACGAAATACTGTCTTATCATTTAACACATAATCCCTTGTCCAGGTGAAGGTTCCTATGCGTTTGGAAGTCTTTTGTGAAGACCGACTTGGTCTGACCCGCGAATTGCTCGATTTATTGGTACTCAGAAGCATTGATTTACGCGGTATCGAGATTGACCCCATCGGGCGAATTTACCTCAATTTTGCGGAACTGGAGTTCACTAACTTCAGCAGCCTGATGGCTGAAATCCGCCGTATCTCAGGGGTTACGGATGTGCGTACCGTGCCCTGGATGCCCTCCGAGCGTGAACATCTTGCGCTGAGCGCGCTGCTTGAGGCATTGCCAGAACCGGTCCTTTCTCTGGACATGAAAAGCAAAATCGAGATGGCGAACCCTGCGAGTTGTCAGCTTTTCGCGCACACTCAGGATCGGATGCGCAATCATACCGCCGCCCAGTTAATCAACGGGTTTAACTTCCAGCGCTGGCTCGAAAGCAATCCACAGGATTCTCATAGCGAGCATGTCGTTATTAACGGCCAGAACTTCCTGATGGAAATTACGCCTGTCCATTTGCAGGGTGAAAATCAGGAGCAGATGCTGACCGGTGCTGTTGTCATGCTACGTTCCACCCTGCGGATGGGACGTCAGCTGCAAAATATGACGACCCAGGATCTGAGCGCGTTTAGCCAGATTATTGCCGTCAGCGCCAAAATGAAACACGTGGTGGAACAGGCGCGAAAGCTGGCGACGCTGAGCGCGCCGCTGCTGATTACCGGTAATACCGGCACCGGCAAAGATCTCTTTGCTCATGCATGCCACCTGGCCAGTCCGCGTGCGTCGAAACCGTATCTGGCGCTCAACTGCGCGTCAATTCCTGAAGATGCGGTCGAAAGCGAACTGTTTGGCCATGCACCGGAAGGCAAAAAAGGCTTCTTTGAGCAGGCGAATGGCGGTTCGGTTCTGTTAGATGAAATTGGCGAAATGTCGCCGCGAATGCAGACCAAATTGCTGCGTTTTCTCAATGACGGCACGTTCCGTCGGGTGGGAGAAGATCACGAGGTTAACGTTGATGTCCGCGTGATTTGCGCGACGCAAAAGAATCTTGTTGAGCTGGTACAAAAAGGACTTTTCCGTGAAGACCTCTATTATCGTCTGAATGTACTGACGTTAAACCTGCCGCCGCTGCGCGATTGCCCGCAGGATATTATGCCGCTTACCGAACTGTTTGTGGCGCGCTTCGCCGATGAGCAGGGCGTGCCACGTCCGAAGCTGTCCGCTGACCTCAGCACGGTGTTAACCCGTTACGGCTGGCCGGGTAACGTGCGTCAGCTTAAAAATGCCATCTACCGGGCACTGACCCAGCTTGAAGGTTATGAGCTGCGGCCGCAGGATATCTTACTGCCAGATTACGATGCGGCAACGGTTGCGGTCGGAGAAGAGGTGATGGAAGGGTCGCTGGATGAAATTACCAGCCGCTTTGAACGCTCAGTGCTGACGCAGCTTTATATGAATTATCCCAGTACGCGCAAACTGGCCAAGCGCCTCGGCGTTTCGCATACCGCGATTGCCAACAAATTGCGTGAGTATGGTTTGAGCCAACAGAAAAAAAGCGAAGAGTAATGCCGTAAATAAAAATGCCTCCATTCGGAGGCATTTTTGTATGCAGACGCAGCTTACGCTTTCAGTACGTCCAGCGCCGCTGTGTAGTCTGGTTCGTTGGTGATTTCATTGACCAGTTGGCTGAAAACAACGTTGTCATTTTCATCGATAACGACCACGGCACGTGCGGCCAGGCCTTTCAGCGGGCCTTCAGCGATTTCAACACCGTAGTTTTTCAGGAATTCTGCGTTGCGCAGGGTGGACAGCGTGATAACGTTGCTCAGACCTTCCGCGCCGCAAAAACGAGAGTGGGCGAATGGCAGGTCGGCCGAAATGCACAGTACGACGGTATTGTCGATTTCTGTCGCCAGTTGGTTAAACTTACGTACCGATGCCGCACAAACGCCGGTATCGATGCTTGGGAAAATATTCAGCACTTTGCGCTTGCCTGCGAACTGGCCCAGCGTAACGTCAGACAGGTCTTTAGCCACAAGGGTAAAAGCCTGAGCTTTGCTTCCAGCCTGAGGAATAGAGCCGGCAACGGCTACCGGGTTGCCCTGGAAATGAACGGTTTGTGACATGGTTATCTTCCTGTTTACATATAGTTAACGTCAGGGCTAGTTTATGCCATCAGTAGTTAACACGGCAAACGCTATTTGCGGATATCCGCTTCAGGTACTGCATTAAGGAAAACAGATGAGAACAGTTAAGGTGTATGAGGAAGCCTGGCCGCTGCACACTCCCTTTGTTATCGCCCGTGGGAGCAGAACCGAAGCGCATGTGGTGGTAGTTGAAGTCACAGAAAACGGCGTCACCGGTATCGGCGAGTGCACACCGTACCCGCGCTACGGTGAAAGCGATGCTTCTGTGCTGGCGCAAATTATGAGCATTGCGCCAAAACTGGAAAACGGACTGACCCGTGAAGAGCTGCAAAAGCTGCTGCCAGCGGGGGCTGCGCGTAATGCCGTGGACTGCGCGTTGTGGGATCTGAGTGCGCGCCAACAGCAGCAGCCGTTGGCGGAATTGGTGGGAAGTGAACTGGCGGAAGTGGTAACGACGGCGCAAACCGTGGTGATTGGCTCGCCGGAACAAATGGCGGCGAGCGCGGCTGCGTTGTGGGAAAATGGCGCGAAACTATTAAAGGTTAAACTGGATGCGCGATTAATCAGCGAACGGATGGTCGCTATCCGTGCCGCGGTCCCTGATGCCACGATTATTGTCGACGCCAATGAATCCTGGCGGGCAGAAGGCCTGGCGGCACGCTGTCAGCTCCTGGCTGATTTAGGTGTGGCGATGCTGGAGCAGCCGCTGCCGGCGCAGGACGATGCCGCGCTGGAGAATTTTGTGCATCCGCTGCCGATCTGCGCGGATGAAAGCTGTCATACCCGCAGCAGCCTGAAAGCGCTGCACGGGCGCTATGAAATGGTGAATATCAAACTGGATAAAACAGGCGGCCTGACGGAAGCGCTGGCGCTGGCAAATGAAGCTCGCGAGCAGGGATTTGCGCTCATGCTGGGCTGTATGCTGTGCACCTCCCGGGCGATCGGCGCGGCGTTACCCCTTACGCCGCAGGTTAGCTTTGCCGATCTTGATGGTCCTACCTGGCTTGCCAGCGACGCGGAGCCGGCACTGCATTTTACGACCGGACACCTTCATCTCTAGGGTGCCAGCGCAGGAGATTGGACATGGCCAGCAGGTATTTCTCGCTCGCTTCATCTGATGAAATGGGGGGGAATTCGGCGGTTATGCAGTGTAAGTTCAGATCTGCGCACCAGCTTCCAAAAGAGCCGGGCGTTTCATAACCTACGCTGGTAACGAGGGGCAATTCAAACGACTGCGCCAGCCACGCGCCTAATTCGCTGCGTCTGGGATCTTCAATACAGGCCAGCGGATCGTGAAAAGAGACTACCCACGCCGGATGAATTCGGTGAATAAGTTGGCATAGCGCCTGGGTTTCCGGTTCTGAGCCCGGACTTTCGCCGGTCAGCAACACCACATCGCGTTCTTCTGCGCTGCTGTTCCAGCGATACACCGTTTCGCCCGCTTTCCAGTTTGCGGCGGGAAAGTTACGGTTTAGATCCACGCCGTTGGCATTTGCGCGTAGTCCGAGCTGGCAACCGTCAGGGTTAACGGCCAGCACCACATGGTGACGACGCAAGGAAGGGTTAAGCGTACGCAATGCGCAGGAGAGAGTGACGACCGATGCGTTTTCGTCGCCGTGCGTTCCTGCCAGTATCAGGCCGCTTTCACGATCGGCTGCCAATGCGGGAAACCAGATTAACGGCGCGCCTAACAATGAACGTCCGTAATGTTCGGTCCCAGGTGGAAATGCGCCGCGCTCGGCACGGGGGCGGGTAACGGTCATAGTCATCTCTGAATGCATGGGTTATTACTCGCAGTGTTGTGCAAAATGTATGGATAATCAAATCGTTTTCACACACTTATCTTTTCAGGTGTAATATCACTTTCTTGTCGGAAGTTAATTGCATTTCCTGCTGGCGATACAAATAATTACACATTCACTTAGTAGCCGGAATTGAGGGTATTTTATGCAGCATTCTGTTTCAGTAACCTGTTGTGCGCTGTTGGTAAGCAGCATTTCATTATCCTGGGCTGCTGATGTTCCCAGCGGAACGGTACTGGCAGAAAAACAAGAACTGGTGCGTCATATCAAAGACGAACCTGCGTCGCTGGATCCGGCAAAGGCCGTCGGGCTTCCTGAAATTCAGGTTATTCGTGATTTATTTGAAGGGCTGGTCAACCAGAATGAGAAGGGCGAGATTGTGCCCGGCGTCGCCACCCAATGGAAAAGCAACGATAACCGTATCTGGACCTTTACGCTGCGTGACAATGCGCAATGGGCCGATGGTACGCCGGTAACGGCCCAGGATTTTGTCTATAGCTGGCAGCGTCTGGTTGATCCGAAAACGCTGTCGCCGTTTGCCTGGTTTGCTGCGCTGGCGGGAATTAGCAACGCGCAGGCGATCATCGATGGGAAAGCCTCTCCGGATAAGCTCGGCGTTAGCGCGGTTGATGCGCGTACATTAAAAGTCCAACTGGATAAACCGCTGCCCTGGTTTGCCAATCTGACGGCGAGTTTCGCGTTTTATCCGGTACAAAAAGCTAACATTGAGAGCGGTAAAGAGTGGACCAAACCGGGCAACCTGATCGGTAACGGCGCCTATGTGCTCAAAGATCGCGTCGTCAACGAAAAACTGGAAGTTGTGCCGAATACGCATTATTGGGACAACGCCAAAACGGTGCTGCAAAAAGTGACCTTCCTGCCAATTAACCAGGAATCGGCAGCAACCAAGCGCTACCTTGCTGGTGATATCGATATTACCGAGTCCTTCCCGAAAAACATGTATCAGAAATTGTTGAAGGATATCCCGGGCCAGGTTTACACCCCGCCGCAGCTTGGTACTTACTATTATGCCTTCAATACCCAGAAGGGACCGACGGCAGATTCACGCGTGCGTCTGGCGCTTAGCATGACTATCGATCGTCGTCTGATGGCGGAGAAAGTTCTGGGAACCGGTGAAAAGCCCGCATGGCATTTTACGCCGGATGTCACGGCAGGATTTGTGCCGGAACCTTCACCGTTTGAGCAAATGAGTCAGGAAGAACTGAATGCGCAGGCGAAAACGCTGCTGCGTGCGGCGGGCTATGGTCCACAGAAACCGCTTAAACTGACGCTGCTGTACAACACCTCTGAAAACCATCAGAAGATCGCTATTGCTGTCGCGTCGATGTGGAAGAAAAATCTCGGCGTTGACGTAAAACTGCAAAACCAGGAGTGGAAAACCTACATCGATAGCCGTAATACCGGCAATTTTGATGTGATCCGCGCTTCCTGGGTAGGTGATTACAATGAGCCATCTACATTCCTGTCGCTATTAACCTCGACCCATACGGGTAATATCTCCCGCTTTAATAATCCTGCTTACGACAAAGTGTTGACCCAGGCTACTCTGGAGAATACGCAGAAAGCGCGCAATGCCGATTATAATGCCGCGGAGAAAATTCTGATGGAACAGGCACCTATTGCGCCGATTTATCAGTATACCAACGGACGTTTAATTAAACCGTGGTTGAAAGGATATCCGATTACTAACCCTGAAGATGTCGCATACAGTCGCACAATGTATATTGTGAAGCACTGAAATAGCTCGCTCGTTCGGGAAGTGGTACTGGCTATTTCCCGAACAAATAAGGCTGTGACGAAGGTGGGGTTATGAAAGCAATGGAAAAGTATCATCCGATAGATTGCGATCTTCATGATTACCTGGAAATCGCCTGTATGTACCACTATTTGTTGCGCATTGAGTTAACGGATAGCACATGTTTTGATGCCAAAGCGCTGACAACCTGTACCACCGCCGATAAAGAAGAATTTCTGCTGGTGGAGCTGCATGAAAATGAGCAAAAAATTCGTCTGGATTGTCTGTCATCAATCACCGCGCTGACGCCAGGGGCGTCGTTCAGCACAGTGAGATTTCGATGAGCCATACGGCCATATTGAAAGGGACGTAGCGCCGCCGCTACACGGTATAAATCCGGATGTCGTGCGCCTGGAAAGCCGTGGCATACTCTTTGCTGATATTTTCCTCGACGACAATTACATCAATATTGCTGCTTTCAGTGACGATATAACGGGCAACTGCCGGGATTTTCTCCGCCGTCAGCGCGACGATAGTTTCATTACACTGCTTGATCACCGCTTTTTTGAACTCACAATCCGCGTAATCAAATCCCGTTAATCCGGACTCGGGCGACATCGCGCAGCCGCCAATAAATCCCTGATCGAATAAAATACCCTGCACCTGTGAGATGGCCGGGGCGCCCACACACCCTCCCGAAGATCGCTGTACCGCGCCGCCCAGCATAATGACCTCAAACAACGGCTTTTTTAGCAAAGCGGCAGCAATCTCCGGTGAGTTTGTCACTACGGTTAACGCCAGCTCGGCGGGCAGGGCTTCTGCCATCGCCAGGTTGGTACTGCCGGTGTCAATAAAAATGCAGCTTCCCGATTTGACCAACCGGGCACATCTCTGCGCGATGTTGCTCTTTTTCGCCACATTAATATTCTTGCGCACGGTGATGTCTTCGGACTCAGGGAGTGCAATGACCGCGCCGCCATAGACCTTTTTGCACACGCCATCTTTACTCAGTTCATGCAGATCACGGCGGATTGTATGTTCAGAAACACCTAACCTGCTGGCAAGTTCGGAACAGATGACTCTGCCGTTTTCCTGCAGGATCTGATAGATAAGCGCCTGGCGTTGTTCCGGGAACGCTGCGTAATCGAGCATAAACACTCCAGAGAAAATAAAAATCGAGCAACAACAAGCATGATCGTGCATTATGGTTCGCGATGTCAACATCCCTGTGGGGAACCTATTTTTTTGGTTACAGCAAGTAGAGGTCAGCTATGAAGGTTGCGCATATCGCGTTATGGACATTGGATCTCGAGCAGCAAGCTCAGTTCTGGGTTACGTTTTTTGACGCAAGGATCAACGAAAAATACTGCAGTAAAACCAATCCTGGATTTGAATCCTATTTTGTCAGAATGGGTGAAGATATCGCGATTGAGTTAATGACTAAGCCCGGGCTGACAAAACATACTCCGGACAATAACACCTCAGGGTGGGTGCATCTCGCCATTTCCGTTGGCGGTAGCGAAAATGTTGATGCTATGGCGATGCGTGCAAAAGAACAGGGTGTATTAGTTTCTGGCCCACGCACCACAGGTGATGGCTATTACGAAGCGGTAATACGCGATCCGGACGGTAACCTGATTGAAATTGTGGCGTAGAGCTTAACGCAAGCGCCAGGAGATAAATCGTACGCTTATTATTAATGAGTATGATTCATAAGTTTGTCCTTCTTTCCACCTCTAATCACCAGCCTGTCGAGTCTCTATAATTTTTATAGTTTTCAGCATCCGGTGGCGCATGCCGCCACCGTTTTGGAGAGTCGAAATGCAAAATCAACTGAATACCGTGTCCAGCGCTGATGCGGAGATTATGAATCACCAATTTGATGGCAACAGCGTCTTTCCGCGAGGGGAGAAAAATGAAGCGTATGCGAAGTATTTCACTGGCGACAGCTATCTGACCATGCTCTCCAAGGAAGGTGTGGTAATTGGCAACGTAGCATTTGAGCCGGGTTGCCGTAACTTCTGGCATATCCATCATCAAGGGGGACAAATATTGCTGGTGACTGGTGGAAGAGGCTGGTATCAGGCATGGAGTCAACCGGCGCGTGAGCTGAAAACCGGTGACGTCGTACACATCCCGGCAGGCATGAAACATTGGCACGGCGCCGCGCGTGACAGCTGGTTTGCCCATATCGCGGTTGAAATCCCGGCGCCTGGCGCATCGAATGAGTGGCTGGAACCGGTGAGCGACGCTGAGTACAACCTGTTGCCCTGAACTATGCTGGTTCTGGTAATACCCAATCCCTGAGGAAATCTACATGGTCATGAACGTGAAGGGTTATGCCGCGCTGGCGGTGAAAGAAGATTTAGTCCCACACAGTTTTGTTCGTCGCGATCCGCGTGAAGATGATGTGGTTATCGACATCTTATACAGCGGTGTTTGCCACTCGGATATCCATAACGCCTACAACGACTGGGGTGGCGCTAAATATCCGATGGTACCAGGCCATGAAATCATTGGCCGCGTGATACATGTTGGTAAGTCGGTAACGAAATTTAAAGTGGGCGATCTCGCCGGGGTCGGCTGTATGGTCGATTCATGTCAACATTGTAGCGCCTGTGAACAGGGATTAGAGCAGTATTGCGAAGAAGGCAACACGCTGACGTATAACGATACCGATCGTCACGACGGTTTACCCACTTTCGGCGGTTATTCTGACAAGATTGTCGTGACTGACAAGTTTGTTGTGAAGGTTCCTGAAGGGATCGATTTACGCGGTGCCGCACCGCTGCTATGTGCCGGGATCACCACCTGGTCGCCGCTGCGTCACTGGCAGGTTGGGGAGGGGAGTAAAGTCGCGGTTGTCGGGCTGGGAGGCCTTGGGCATATGGCGATCAAACTGGCTAATGCGCTGGGTGCTGAAGTCACGCTGTTTACGCGCTCGCCGGGTAAAGAAGCCGATGCCCGGCGTCTGGGGGCCCGCCATGTTGTACTTTCGACTGACAGCGAGCAGATGAAAGCCTCAGCGAATCAGTTTGATCTGATTATTGATACTGTCCCGTATGTACATGACCTGAATCCGTATATTCCAACGCTGGCGCTAAGCGGTACGCTGGTGCTGGTGGGTTATCTGGGGGCATTGGATCCCTTCGTGAACTCGGTACCGTTAATCCTCGGACGACGGTCTGTAGCGGGATCGGTTATCGGCGGTATTGCTGAAACCCAGGAGATGCTGGATTTCTGCGGCCAGCACGGTATTACAGCCGATGTTGAAGTGATCAATATTCAAGATATTAACCATGCCTGGCAACGGATGTTGAAAAGCGATGTCAAATACCGCTTTGTAATTGATATTGCTTCATTGAAATAAATACAAATAAAGACGCGGATTTCCGCGTCTTTTCTTTTGTTAGTGTGTCGAGGACGATGCTTCAGGATTATCCATATACAGTGTCTGGCTGGGGAAAGCAAAGTCGGCGCCGTTTGACTGGACAATCGAAATAATTTTCAAATAAACGTCTTGCTGTACCGCGAGCCATTCCTTCCAGACGGTGGTTTTCGTGAAGCAATACACCATGATATTCAGCGATGAATCGGCAAATTCATTGAAATAAACCAGCAGGGTTTGTTTCTGGTCTATTCCCGGATGATTTTGCAGCATTTGTCTGACCGATTCGACAACAGCAGCGACTTTATCGGCATCTTCATATCGTAACCCGATCACCGTTTTGATGCGGCGGTTCGTCATCCTGCCTGGATTTTCTACGCTGATGGAGGAGAAAATCGAGTTTGGGACATACAACGGACGATGATCGAAGGTGTTTATTTTGGTCATTCGCCAGCCGATTTCCGTAACCGTGCCTTCAATATTGCGGTCTGGAGAACGGATCCAGTCGCCGATGCTAAACGGTCTGTCAAAATAGAGCATAATTCCTGAGAAAAAGTTGCTCAGAATGTCTTTGCCCGCCATACCGACAGCGATACCGCCGATGCCGCCAAAGGTTAACAGGCCGGATAAGCTCATGCCGAAATGCTCGCCATACAGCAAAATGATGGCAACGATGATGGTGATCTTGATAATTCGCGACAGGATCCTCGCGCTGGTGATATCTCTGCCTTTATTGATCTGCGTCTTTTCAAACTGATTAATCACCAGAAAAAGTTTGATAGTCAGGATTAGCGCAATCAACGAGGTGCAGATAAAGTCGACCACGCTGGGGGAGATAAATTTCAGGCTGTAGCTTTCGATAACGTTATTAGCAATACTGCCAAACGTCCCGATGATAATGGCATAGACAAAAAATTGCGCTGCGTGAAATATGAATCCTTTACAGCGCCGCTCTCCACGATGATACCAGACGCTCATCAGGACCAGCGCTGCGCAGCTGCTGAGAATTACCGTCAAATTAAACGCATTATTTATAAACAGTTCAGCGATCATGATTCTTCCAGGTAGCTCCGTGGTAGTTAAATATCATCTGACATCCTCATCATCGAATATTTTACTCAGTTCAGGCGGTCAGATCATTAATCATCAGGAGAGATATATAATGCAATTAGCGCTATTTTCCGGGAAATAGCGCAGGCATCACCTTTGTGAGCAGTTTATGTAGCAGACAGTCAGTTGATGTCATGGTATTGTTAGCGCAAAGTAACAAGGTTTTCATCTGCAAAAGGACAGTACTATGATCATGGCTAAGCTGAAGACAGCGAAGGGACGGAAGTTTCTGTTGTGCCTGCTTGGGGTGTTTATTATCGCAGCGTCGGTCGTGACGCGAGCGACGATCGGTGGCGTTATTGAACAGTATGACATTCCGCTATCCGACTGGACCGCTTCAATGTACGCCATTCAATCTGCAATGATTTGTGTCTACAGTATGGTATTTACGATTCTGTTGGCTATCCCGCTGGGTATCTATTTCCTCGGCGGTGAGGAACAGCACTAAACGTTTGTTATGCCGGATGAGGTCGCCATCCGGCATTGAGTTGAGCGGTTAATCGTCTTCTTCGTCGTCCAGTTCAACGGGCGTCTGATATTCATCCGGCTTGATGACCAGCAGGTCGCAGCGTAGATGATCGATAACCTGTTCTGCGGTGTTACCAAGAAACGCGGCAGAAATCCCGGTACGACCAACGGTCCCCAGTACCACAATACCCGCCTGCAAGTGCTCGGCTAAATCGGGAATGACCTCTTCAGGCAATCCTTTTTCAACGTGCGTCACTTTCTCATCGATACTGAATTTCTGGCGTAACGCCTTCATGGCCAGCAGATGCTGTCCACGGATCGCATCGTTATAAACGCTGGGGTCAAATTCAGGCAGTTCAATTGCGATGTTGATTGGCGTAACAGGATAGGCGCCAACTAAATGCACTTCAGTATGGTTAACCTGTTCTGCCAGTTGGATCGTTTCTTTGACCAGTTTTTCATTGAGCGCATTGTGATAAGGCTCTTCACTGGCGAGGTTAACCGCAACCAGCGCTTTGCCACCTTCAGGCCACGGCTGGTCTTTGACCATCCATACCGGACTTGGGCATTTCCGCAATAAATGCCAGTCGGTGGGGGTGAAAATTACGGCTTCGAGGCGGTCGTGTTGGTGCGCCATCTTGAGGACCAGGTCATGTTGAGCGCTAATGACTTCCTGGATGATGGCTTCAAAGGGACGGTTGTGCCATACCACTTTAATTTCAAGGGGGATCCCTGCTTCGATATAGTATTTCGCTTGTTCACGGATCCATGCTGTTCGTTGACTGATGACCCCCTGACGCATTGCCGTACGCTCATCGGGCGACAGCAGGGTAGTCATCTCGTAGGAAAAGTCATAGATCGGCAAAAAGGCTTTAATTTTGCCACCAATCCGTTGATGCAAATAAACAGCTCGCCGTAATGCTGGTTGATCGTCCTGGTTCGGGTCGATGACGACCAGCATATTTTTATACATAGCCATACAGGGTCTCCTTACAACTGTCACTGCAGTTTGTAATTAAAAGAGTAACCCAATAATGTGGATTGAAACAGGGGATAACCTCCTGCCAGATCAATAAATCGGGAAAATTTAGCGATTTGACAGAAGGATAACAGAGATGCTTGCGGAAGGATTACGCAACGTTACGCGTGTGGCCAGCAAGAACTGCCAACGCGTCGCTATTCTCAATAGTGATGTATTTACCTTTCACTGCCAGCATACCGCTTTTCTGGAAACGACCCAGCAGGCGGCTGATGGTTTCGACCGTCAGACCGAGGTAGTTACCGATGTCGCCACGGGTCATGGTCAGGCGGAATTCACGAGGCGAGAATCCACGCTGGGCAAAGCGACGAGACAAATTGTAGATAAAGGCCGCCAGGCGCTCTTCTGCATTTTTCTTCGACAACAGCAGGATCATGTCCTGGTCGCCTTTGATTTCGCCACTCATCAGACGCATCATCTGCTGACGCAGATTTGGCATTTTGCCGGACAGGTCATCAAGGGTTTCGAAAGGAATTTCGCATACCATTGAGGTTTCCAGCGCTTGGGCAAAGCTCGGGTGATGTCCGCTGCCAATCGCGTCAAAACCGACCAGATCGCCCGCCAGATGGAAGCCAGTAATCTGCTCATCGCCTTGTTCGGTAATGGTATAGCTTTTAATCGTTCCGGAGCGGATAGCATAGAGTGATTTAAGCTCATCACCTGCTTTAAAGAGCGTCTGCCCCTTTTGGATAGGCTTTTTGCGCTCGATGATGTTATCGAGCTGGTCAAGCTCATGCTCGTTAAGTGTGAACGGGATGCAAAGCTGGCTGATGCTGCAATCCTGGCAATGGATAGCACAACCGCCAGACTGAATGCGCCGTATAATTCGCTTTTCCGGGATCATAGGTCTGCTCAAGCCGTAATTGATATTTGTCAATTTTAACATCTTTTTGGTGAGCACGTAAGCCTGAGCTACTCCCAATAGAGAATAATTCAGGCATAACTGGAGTGAATGTTTGTATCTGCTTGATTAACCACACTTAATTCGGGGGCGCATTATGCGGAAGTGTGATGAATAAGGCATTAATTGCCTGGAATCTAGAGTAGCAAATAACCTTCGTGGCGCAATAACCACTCTTTTCGTTGTACGCCACCGGCATATCCGGTCATGGTGCCGTTACGTCCGATGACACGATGACAGGGGACCACAATGCTTACTGGATTGGAGCCATTAGCTGCACCGACGGCTCTTGCAGCGCCGGGGCGTCCCAACTGTTCGGCCAACTGACCATAGTGCATGACCTGCCCACAGGGGATAGTGCGTAATGCTTGCCAGACTTCACGCTGGAAAGGCGTGCCAGCGGTTGCCGTTTCCAGCGTGTCAATAATGCTGAGGTTCCCGGCAAAATACTCCGAAAGCTTATCGCTTAATCCGCCGGGGTTTTTGTTTGCAATGCGCAGATAACCTTGCGCGCGGTAATGAATATCCAGCAATTGTTCCATACGATCGCGGTGCTGATCCCATTCCACCGCGCGCAGGCGAAATTGCTCATCACAAATAACCCACAGCGGGCCCAGCGGCGTGTCGATGATGTCTTCCAGTAAGTTAAGCATCCATATCTCTCATTACAGCGTTCAGGCGAGGTTACACATTATCACGCCAGTGACCGTCGCAGCTATACCCCTAAAAACGGAGATCGGCATGTCGTGAGTAGATCTTTTCAGCGGAGTGAAGCGGATGAATTACTGGAAATAATCGTAAACCGTTGTCGGTATAATTGTGCGCGGTTATGATAACGTTCGTCGTAATTCGCTGGAGGATGAAACATGAGCCTTGATGATGCTTCGCTGTTTCTTGATGCTATGGGGGATGTTCAACCGCTGAAGGGCTGCGCCGATGTACACTGGCAGCCAACGCGCAATATCCGCACTCCAGCGCGTATAGATATGTTGCAACTGGATAACTTTCTCTCGACGGGGTTTCTCGATATTGTCCCGTTGAGCGAACCGCTGGAGTTTCGTCGCGAAGGTTTGCAGCACGGCGTGACTGACAAACTGCGAAGCGGAAAATACCCGCAGCAGGCGAGCCTTAATCTCATCCGTCAGCCCGTAGAAACATGCCGTCAGATGTTATTCAGTTTTATACTGCAGGCGCAGCAAGATGGGTTACGTAACGTGCTGGTGATACACGGCAAGGGGCGTGATGATAACTCCCATGCCAATATTGTGCGCAGCTATGTGGCGCGTTGGCTGACGGAATTTGATGACGTACAGGCATACTGCACCGCTTTGCCGCATCACGGCGGCAGCGGGGCATGTTATGTCGCATTACGTAAAACCGCGCAGGCAAAACAGGAAAACTGGGAGCGTCACGCTAAACGCAGTCGCTGAGCAACCTGGTTCATCAGGCGGCCAGCACTCTGTTCCTGCCTTCGTTCTTGGCTTTGTACAACGCGTCGTCCACGCGTTTGAATAATTCATCAATACTTTCGTTTGTTTCGTGCCGCGCAACGCCAATACTGACGGTAAAGCGGGGAAGACCAGGGAGCGTCACCCTGGCGACCGTTGCGCGGATCACCTCTGCAAGATTGAGTGCGGCCTCCAGTGAGGTTCGCGGCAGAAGCAGCACAAATTCTTCACCACCCCAGCGAAAAATAAGATCGTCTTTTCGCGCACACGATTCCAGAGTGCGTGCCAGAGCGCAAAGCACCTCATCGCCTTTTAAATGACCGAAGAGATCGTTAATGCTTTTAAAACGATCGGTGTCGATCAATAACAGGCTGTAGTCCTGCGTCAATGAGATCGCATGCGTCGGCTCGGGCTCTGTTACCTGATAAAAATGTCGGCGGTTCAGTAATCCCGTTAAGGCGTCACGCAGTGCTGCTCGCTCAAGCTCCTGCTCCAGTCGTTTTTGTTCGGTAATGTCATGAATGATGCACAACATGAGTTTATTACCGTAGATTTCAATCGGTCCGGCGTAGGTTTGTACATGACGCGAGCTGCCGTCTGCCAGTTTATGAACAAAATGCAAAGGTTTATGGCCGCCGGGCAGGTGGGCGATTTCATGCATTACCGGCAGTATGTGGCGCCCCAGCATGTTGATTTCCCAGGTATGTTTCTGACACATCACGTCATGGCTGTATCCATAAAAATTGAGGGCACTGAGGTTCGCATCAACGATTAGGCCATCGCGGGACGGATCGATAAGTAACATTGGCGCGGAGTTGGTCTGGAAAAAACGCGCATAAAATCCCTGCTTTTTTCGTTGATAAGTTGCTGAACGGCTCGCTTTCAAACCCTGCGCTGCAGGCGTCTCAATGCCTTCAAAAAGGATGACGTCACCCACATCCGGCAACGTCCTGATCGACAGGCGACAGGCCATTGCGATTTTTTCGCCGTCGCGATAAACCGTGAGAATTTCTACAATGCCGTGATGATTTCTCAAGTCACTGAGATACATAGTTAAATCATTTTGCGCATGTGTTGAAAATAGGCCGTTACGCAGTGGGGAAAAACAGAGATCCTGCATTAGCTCCCGTGCAGCGTTATTAGCGAAGACCAGCTCTTCGGTATGCGGCGAAACAATCCACACCGGAAAGGTTAATAAATCCAGTGAATTCAGCTCGGTTGTGCTCATCGATAATCCCGTTATCTTTATCTGCTGTGCTGCCCATTTAATGGCGAATATTTTAGATATCGCAGTCTCACAAGGTTATTGATTGTCGGTGAGACAAGGGTTGTACGACTGGCTTTTGTTTGATGCTGTTTTCTGGTTGTAGCAGTTCATGAATCTTATGCGCTGGCAGCGGTTTTGCAAACAGGAATCCTTGCAGCATGCTACACCCCATTTGGGTAAGAAGTATTTCCTGCTCCTGGGTTTCTATTCCTTCAGCTACTACGCGCATATTCATGGAGTGAGCTATATCAATAATGGTAGACACAATTTTTGTATTTTTGCTGTTCTCGCTAATATCTTTGACAAATATCCTGTCGATTTTTAATTCCCGCGCCGGGAGAGACTTCAACATCAATATATTTGAATAACCAGTGCCGAAATCATCAATAGAAACGGTGATCCCCAAAGCAGAAAAAGCATTCAGTATTTCAATACTGCGTTTTAAATTTTTTAGCGCAGTGCTTTCAGTGAGTTCCAGCGTAAGGCTGGCCGGTGAAAGTTGATATTGCGCAAGGGCATTACACACAACATCAATAATATCATGCTGTTCAAACTGGGCGGGAGAGAGGTTAACGGCAAGCGTCCATTCTGTATTTCCTTGTAATTTCCAGTGATGCAACTGCATGCACGCCTGCTGGATAACCCATTTGCCGACGGGAATAATCAGGCCCGTTTCTTCCAATGCAGGAAGAAATTCAGCTGGGAGCAGCATGCCGCGATCCGGATGATGCCAGCGTAATAGCGCTTCAAAGCCGGTCAGAGAATGATCTCCGGCAGTATATTTAGGCTGATACCATAGCTCAAACTGGTCGCGTTCAAGCGCTTGTGACAGTTCCTGAAGAAATGTCGGCGGCGTATCCGCGATAGCTTCCATCTCGGGACTATAAATAGCCCAGCCGTTTCTGCCCGCCTGTTTGACATGATACATCGCCATATCGGCCTTCACTTTTAGCTCATGCAGTGTTGAACCATGTTCTGGATAAATACTGCTCCCCGCACTTAACGAAACCCGAATGGTATGTCCGAACAAGGTAAAAGGGTCGCCGATCGCATCGGCAATCCGCGCCAGCAGGGCAGAGATAGCCTGCTGATTGCAGTCCGGAACCAGCAGGATAAATTCATCTCCTCCCAGTCTTGCCAACGTCATTGAGTCATCAAGGCAACTATAGATTCTTTGTGTACTGGCAATCAGCAACTGATCGCCGATGTGATGTCCCCAGGTATCGTTAACGACTTTGAAGCGATCGAGGTCGATGAATACCAACGCGAAATGCTGTTGATGCAGTTTGGAATGCCGCAGGCAGGCCTGTAAGCAGGTGTCTATTTGCGTTCGATTGGCAAGTCCGGTCAGCGCGTCGAAGTGGACCTGATGTTCAAGCTGGCAATTCAACTGATGCAGATTGTCGGCCAGTCGGGAGGTGCGCAGTTGCGAATCCACCATCGAAACCACCAGCATGATCCCCAAAATAATCAGCGTGACAGCGCAGACCCACACAGAGAGTTCGAGGGTACTGAGCCCATCGTGTGCAGTATGTCCAAAATGGGTGAAGGATGCCGCTCCCATACCGGTGTAATGCATCGAGGCTATTGCCAGCGCCATAATAAGGGCGGCAATAAGCCGGTTAATCAGCGCGCGACGGGTGTTTTGGCGTAAATGGAAAGCCAGCCATAAGCCGACGCCAGACGCAACGATGGCAATGATCACCGAGAGCAAAATCAGTGAGCGATCCCATGCGATAGCCACATGTTCGATTATGGCGTACATGCCGACGTAGTGCATCGTGACAACGCCAGCGCTCAATATACCAGTGGCAATGACCAGCCGTTTTGTTGATAGCGTATGACCTGAAATAGCGATATTGATAGCGAGAGTCGCGGATATGAGCGCAATAAAGAACGAAAAAGCCGTGAGTGCTAAGTGGTAATTGATCGGCATACTCATTTTCATGGCCAGCATACCGATAAAATGCATCGACCAGATCCCCATACCCAGCGTAGCGCCGCCAGAGAGTCGCCAGAAGGTAGATTCACGTCTGCTGGAGATTGCTACTTTACCCGCACTGTCGAGGGCTATAAAGGAGGCAATAAACGCGACAACAAAGGAAATCCCAATCAATACAGGGTCCCACGACACGTGCAACATCTTGCTACCTATCGAAAAAAAGCCGTGATGGTAAATCTAGCAGGTTTTGTCCAGTTAACCTGATAAAATCAGGTATGTTCTTGTGTTTTTACAATGAGTATTAGAAGTAAGGGCCAGATATTGAAAATAACAGGCCATTACTAATATATCTATTCATAAAAATTATAATTCTGTGTGTTTTATGCTCGTCACGTGCTCGCCATCACAAAAATCTGATAGCGGGCATCATCGTCTCTGTTTGCGGGATAAGGTACTGAGTTATTCTAAATAAACAGTGCAATTTATCGTCTTAAGTAAAAGGATCTCTGGCTCTCATTGAAAGTTAAGCTTTCATCACCGAGCTATGGAAATCTGTATTGCAGATGCTATAAAAATAACATCCACGTTATTTCTTGGTGTACAGGACTAAAATGTTAAATGATATTAGCGTCAGAACCTTTATTATTTTATTTCTGATCATTACGGCGGTTGCGCTCAATCTTGTTGAAATGATTTTCTCCGCCACCCCAGAAATCATTATTGGCACTAATGCGGTAAGTATTATTTCTATATTGTGTTTATGGTGGTACATGACGAAATATCTGGTCATGCCGATTAATACGGTTAAAAGAAGCATTGAAGAAGTGACGTCCGGAAATCTGGCAATCAGTATTCCAGAGTTTGGCAATAACTGTGCGGGTAGACTAATTCCTGGTATCAATAGTTTATCAAGTAATATCTCAACACTCGTTAATGAGATCAGAACATCCTCGCAAACGGCGATGGCGCTCTCTGAACAGCTTGCAGAACGCAGCGCTGAGCTCTCTGTGAAAACAGAACAGCAATCCGGAGCATTGATGCAGACAGCTGCCAACATGGATGAAATAGCGGTTAATACGCGAAATAATGCTGATAACACGCAAATAGCCAGCGCCCAGGCAACAATTGCCACGCAATGCGCCCGTCAGGGTGGCGAATTAATGGTGCAGGTAGCGACAAATATGCGATCAATCACCGAATGCGCACAACAGATGACAGAAATTATTACGCTAATAGATGGTATTGCATTCCAGACAAATATTCTGGCCCTGAATGCTGCTGTAGAAGCGGCGAGGGCTGGTGAACATGGTAAAGGTTTTTCCGTGGTTGCCGGTGAGGTAAGAATGCTTGCGCACCGCAGCGCAGATGCAGCGAAGAATATTAAGCAACTGATTGCCCAAACCCATCAAAATGTTCAGCAAGGCGCAGCTGTGGTGCGGGAAGCTGAAAAAAATATGCATGATATTGTCGGCGGAGCCGGGCAATTAAACCAACTGATGGGCGAGATATTAACCACCACGCAGGAGCAGGAGAAAGGGATTATCAGAATCACCCATGCTCTGGCCGAACTGGAAAACGTAACCCAAAGTAATGCCATCATGGTTGATGAGCTTTCTGACTCCTCAGGTATCCTGAAAAATCAGGTGATTGACCTTCAATCGCGAACGCATAAATTCCGCTTAAGTCATGCCCTTGAGTCAGAAAGACGCCAGCAAGCTTAACAGGGGAATCTCGTAACCAGCGCCGCATTCGTCGGCGCTTTTCTTGTTATCAGATACTTTTATGAATCATTTCAGCACAATGGGACAATGAGATATTGCTTAACATATTCTGACGGCTAGACTAACGAAAAAAGCTGAATGTTTGTGGAGGCGCTGTGGAAGCCATTAAGGGAACGGATGTTAATGTGCCGGATGCCGTGTTTGCCTGGCTGTTGGATGGTCGGGGTGGGGTGAAACCACTGGAAGATAACGATGTTATCGACAGTCAGCATCCCTGTTGGCTACATCTTAATTATACTCATCCTGAAAGCGCGCAATGGCTGGCGACAACACCTTTACTTCCCAATAATGTGCGTGATGCGCTGGCAGGCGAAAGCACGCGCCCACGCGTCAGCAGAGTTGGGGAAGGTACGTTGATTACACTGCGCTGTATCAATGGCAGCACCGATGAGCGACCTGACCAACTGGTGGCGATGCGTTTATATATGGATGAACGTCTGATTGTCTCAACACGCCAGCGTAAAGTGCTGGCGCTGGATGATGTTGTCAGCGATCTCCAGGAAGGTACGGGACCGGCTGACTGTGGTGGTTGGCTGGTGGATGTTTGTGATGCGCTAACCGATCATGCCAGCGAATTTATCGAACAGCTGCACGACAAAATTATCGATCTGGAAGATAACCTGCTGGATCAGCAGATCCCCCCGCGTGGTTTCCTGGCATTACTGCGTAAACAGCTCATTGTGATGCGCCGTTATATGGCGCCGCAGCGCGATGTCTATGCTCGTCTGGCGAGCGAACGGTTGTCCTGGATGACTGACGACCATCGGCGGCGAATGCAGGATATCGCTGACAGGCTGGGGAGAGGGCTGGATGAAATAGACGCCTGTATTGCCCGGACCGGTATTATGGCGGATGAAATTGCACAGGTGATGCAGGAGTCTCTGGCTCGCCGAACGTATACGATGTCATTGATGGCAATGGTTTTTCTTCCCAGTACATTTTTAACCGGACTGTTTGGCGTTAACCTCGGCGGTATCCCCGGCGGTGGCTGGCCGTTTGGTTTCTCACTTTTTTGTATTCTGTTAGTGGTCCTGATTGGTGGTGTTACTTTATGGTTGCATCGTAGTAAATGGTTGTAACAACTACGTTTTTTAGTGACTTTCTGGCATGAAAACGTCCTGGTTTTTGAGCGAGGTCAATAAACCATCTACCTATTCGGGGCAATATCTCTCTCGCAGGTGAATGCAACGTCAAGCGATGGGCGTTGCGCTCCATATTGTCTTACTTCCTTTTTTGAATTACTGCATAGCACAATTGATTCGTACGACGCCGACTTAGATTAGTCGGCTTTTTTTTGCCTGCATGAAATCAGCGTCTACCCTAAAAGAGTCAACCTGAATGACTGGAGGGGTATATGACCTGTCTGATTGCAACGTCGCACACTGATTCGCTACCGACTGACCCGGTTCCCATTCCCGATCCCATTCCTCGTCCGCAGCCCATGCCGGATCCGCCGCCGGATGAAGAGCCGATTAAATTGTCGCATCGCGGGCGCAGATCTGCGAGGATACGCGCCTGCTGAATGTGAGTTTTTACCGCGAGATTAAATTGTGACCGCTTTTTCAACCCTGAATGTTTTACCTGCTGCCCAACTCGAGAATCTTAACGAGCTGGGATATCTTGAAATGACGCCTGTTCAGGCTGCTGCGTTACCGGCAATCCTGGCGGGGAAAGATGTTCGCGTGCAGGCTAAAACCGGCAGTGGCAAAACGGCGGCTTTTGGTCTTGGATTGCTACAGCACATCGATGCCGCGCTATTTCAAACGCAGTCGCTGGTACTGTGCCCAACGCGCGAGCTTGCCGACCAGGTTGCGGGTGAGCTGCGTCGCTTAGCGCGTTTTCTGCCAAACACCAAGATCTTAACGTTGTGCGGTGGGCAACCCTTTGGCGCACAGCGCGACTCCCTGCAGCATGCGCCACATATTATTGTCGCCACGCCGGGGCGTTTACTCGACCACCTGCAAAAAGGCACGGTTTCTTTAGACGCCCTGAATACGCTGGTTATGGATGAAGCCGACCGCATGCTGGATATGGGCTTTAGCGATGCGATTGATGATGTTATTCGCTTTGCGCCAGCATCTCGTCAGACCCTACTGTTTTCGGCAACCTGGCCGGAAGCTATTGCCGCCATTAGCGGCCGGGTGCAGAGAAATCCATTAACGATCGAAATTGATACGGTTGATGCGCTGCCGGCGATTGAACAGCAGTTTTTCGAAACCTCCAGCCACGGAAAAATTCCACTACTGCAAAAATTACTCAGTCAGCATCAGCCTGCCTCTTGCGTGGTTTTTTGTAATACCAAAAAAGATTGTCAGGCCGTGTGTGACGCACTGAATGCGGCGGGGCAAAGCGCACTTTCACTGCATGGCGATCTTGAGCAGCGCGATCGCGATCAGACGCTGGTACGTTTTGCCAACGGCAGTGCGCGCGTACTGGTTGCCACCGATGTGGCCGCGCGTGGTCTGGATATTAAATCACTTGAGCTGGTGGTGAACTTCGAACTGGCATGGGATCCGGAAGTCCACGTCCATCGTATCGGACGTACTGCGCGTGCCGGCAACAGCGGTCTGGCGATTAGCTTCTGTGCTCCGGAAGAAGCGCAGCGGGCCAACATTCTTTCTGAAATGCTGCAACTGAAGCTGAACTGGCTGCCTGCGCCGGCTAACGGCTCAATCCTGCCGCTGGAAGCCGAGATGGCGACGTTATGCATTGATGGCGGTAAAAAGGCCAAAATGCGTCCCGGCGATGTTCTCGGCGCGCTGACCGGCGATATTGGTCTGGATGGCGCCGACATCGGCAAAATTGCCGTTCATCCGGCGCACGTCTATGTCGCCGTTCGCCAGACTGTAGCGCATAAGGCGTGGAAGCAATTGCAAAACGGTAAGATTAAAGGCAAGACTTGCCGGGTTCGGTTATTGAAATAACTGCCCGTTGGGGCGCCTGATGGCGCTCCGCTTATCAGGCCTACAGGCGTTTGTACGCATTGTAGGCCTGACAGACGCTTACTTCACTTCCACCACGTTCAGACGCAGCTCATCCAGTTGAGCATCTTCTTCTTCTGGCTGCCAGCCCGCAGGCTGCAGCGGGATCTCTTCACGATCGAACGCTAAGTCACCACCGTCAACAACCTCTGAACCGTGCTTAATACCTTTAAAGTCGAACAGATTGATATCGCTCAGATGTGAAGGCACAACGTTCTGCATCGCGCTGAACATGGTTTCAATCCGGCCAGGATAGCGTTTATCCCAGTCGCGCAGCATATCGGCGATGACCTGACGCTGCAGGTTAGGCTGTGAGCCGCACAGGTTACACGGAATAATCGGGAAACCTTTTGCTTCGGAGAAACGCTCGATATCTTTCTCACGGCAGTAAGCCAGCGGACGGATGACGATATGCTTGCCGTCATCGCTCATCAACTTCGGCGGCATGCCTTTCATTTTCCCGCCGTAGAACATGTTTAAGAACAGCGTTTGCAGGATGTCGTCGCGATGGTGGCCGAGCGCAATTTTGGTGGCGCCTAATTCAGTTGCCGTGCGATACAGAATGCCGCGACGCAGGCGAGAGCAGAGTGAGCAGGTCGTTTTACCTTCAGGGATTTTATCTTTGACGATCCCGTAGGTGTTTTCTTCGACAATCTTATATTCAACGCCCAGATTTTCCAGATACTCCGGCAGAATGTGCTCCGGGAAACCGGGTTGTTTCTGATCGAGGTTAACCGCAACTAAGGAAAAACTGATCGGGGCGCTTTGCTGCAAATTACGCAGGATCTCCAGCATCGTGTAGCTGTCTTTCCCGCCGGAAAGACACACCATAATGCGATCGCCGTCTTCGATCATATTGAAGTCGGCAATGGCTTCCCCGACGTTACGACGCAGACGTTTTTGTAATTTGTTCAGGTTGTATTGTTCTTTCTTTGTAACTTGTTGATTATCTTGCATTCTTACCGTTCTCAAAAACCAAAGGGGCATAATAAGGGGTAAACTTCCATCACAGGGCTGGTTTGTTATTCAACACCGCAACCCGATCGCCATTCATTTCTTTAATCCATGTACTGTAGACTTCGGACACTATTTGCGCGTTTTTATGCCCCATCTGATTAGCTATAAATGATGGGTTTGCTCTAGCCGATAACAGCCAGCAGGCAAAAGCATGCCGCGTATGGTACGGATTACGGCGACGAATACCAGCACGTTTTACAGCTGCGTTCCATCTGGCGCTGATGCTACTCATAGAGTAGTAAGGTTTTTGCTTTCCGTGACCAGACCAGAATGAACAGGGAACCGCATAATTGAATAAAGGTGCGTGGCCCCGGGCGGGAAGTAATTAATCAACTGAAGGCGGATGTTGAAGCGCTGAAGATATTCGTGGAACCGCTCACTGCCAGATAATTTATTTCTGAACGATCAACGTGTAGTGTCTGAAAGCAAAACCACAAGGTGTGGTGAACTGCCGCAACCATACCGTATGCAAGAGCATGGCTGCGGCCAACTGGCAAACATCCGATAGTGCGAGTATTGAATGATTGCCAGTCACAGCGGATTGTACTTAAGCAATATGACGGTTCAAGGCGTTTAATCTGAAACCAGCCACATATCAGCCTCTTCAAACATTTCCTGCACCGTTCGGCTTATCTGTTCTTTCTCATGCTTGCTGGCGTCAGTATTGATCGCCGGCAGTGTCATCATCGGTTTAACCCGAACATCAGCATCGGGGAAGATCCGGTGAACCCTCTTAGTTAACTCGCCCAGAATGATATCTTTTGCACCGGGCAGACCATCAAAATTCCTTTTGTCATAAACGAGTTCCACGAACATTGCTTATCGCTCTTTTTGCTGGATATATATACAGTATTTATACTCTGTTTTTATCCGGGTTTCAAGAGAGGGCGTAATGATGTCACGACATAGCGATACTGAAATGGCCTTGTATGCTTCGATCAGGAATCGTGGGGAAAATGAGGGCGAAACAAAAAGCCCGCAGCGATGTGCGGGCCAGACAGATTAGCGAACTACCAGTACCGAACACTCCGCATGACGCACTACGGCTGCGGCGTTAGAACCCAGCAGGTAGGTGGTGATGTCGGGTCGGTGTGAGGCAATAATGACCATATCAGCCGGTAATTTTTTAGCGATCTCCAGAATCTTGTCTTTCGGTGCACCTTCTGCAACATGAACGTGCATTCTGTCCGTTGGGATATTGAACTTCTTGATAATCTCTTCCAGTTGAGATTTCGCTTCGGCTTTCAGATCCTCCATGGCCGGTAACTCTGCCGAGTAGGCCAGTCCCAGAGAAGCATAATAGGGCAGTGACGGAATGACGGTCAAAAAATGGACCTGTGCATCGTCAATTTTTGCCTCTGCTTCAACATGGGCGATAACGCGTTGAGTTAATTCTGAGTCTGAAATATCGATGGGTACAAGAATCGTTCTGTTCATAAAACCTCCTGTTTAAGCATCCTCTTAAAGCTTACCGCGTAATGGCACTTTATGTACAATGACAACGATCACATTTTGGCATCACTTTATTTTAATTTCAGGAAACTTTCCTTTTATTACTCCATCGTAAAATCGACCTTTAGAAACGACGCTGAGGAAATCACGAAAAATACGGGCAGGCACATGCTGATATTGCAGGGTCGCCAATTGGTGAAAGCGAATTTCTAGCGTACGGGAGGATTCGTCATAGCCGACGGATGCAATACGGGATGATTTTACAGGATGATGATTCATTGCAGGTATCCTCTACTACCGGTCTTAATGCAAGATATCATCTATCAGAGAAGTGTTTTAGCGCAACAGATATAATGTTTTGATCTGAATAAAACAGAATTGTTAGAACATAAAGAGAGCCCGCTGTTGCCAGCGGGCTGAGGGATTAGAACTGGTAAACCAGACCTACTGCGACTACGTCATCAGTAGAGATGCCAGTATCTTTGTAGAACTGATCATCTTCGTCCAACAGGTTGATTTTGTAATCAACATAGGTGGACATGTTTTTGTTGAAGTAGTAGGTAGCGCCGATATCAGCATATTTAACCAGATCTTTATCCTGACCAGCGTTGCCGTTGTATGTCAGGTCCTTACCTTTAGACATCAGGAAGGACACTGCCGGGCGCAGACCAAAGTCGAACTGGTACTGTGCAGTCACTTCAAAGTTCTGGGTTTTGTTTGCAACACCGCCCTGATCAGTATTCGCCATTGAACCATACGGAGTCATGTTACGGGTTTCGGAATACATGGTTGCCAGGTAGATGTTGTTGGCGTCGTATTTCAGACCAGTAGTCCATGCGTCAGCTTTATCGCCGCCAGCAACTGTACCGCCAGCAGTAGTCTGCTCGTTAGTACGGTCAGAAGTGGTGTACGCCGCACCGAAGCTTACGCCCATACCCAGATCGTAGGTAGAGGAGATACCGAAACCGTCACCGTTAGAGTTCTGGACGTTGCGGTCACTACCGTTACCGGTGCCTTCTTGTTCATCACCTGCTTGTTCGTTCGCGCCCTGATATTGCAGTGCAAAGTTCAGACCGTTCACCATACCGAAGAAGTCAGTGTTACGGTAGGTTGCTACGCCGTTCGCACGGCCGGTCATGAAGTTATCTGCTTTGGTGTAAGAGTCGCCACCGAATTCTGGCAGCATATCGGTCCAGCCTTCAACGTCGTACAGTACGCCATAGTTACGACCATAGTCGAATGAGCCGTAGTCGCCGAATTTCAGACCGGCAAATGCCAGACGAGTAAAGTTGTTGTTACGGTTGCCTTCAGTGGTGTTGGCATTAACCTGATATTCCCACTGGCCATAACCGGTGAGCATATCGTTAATCTGAGTTTCGCCTTTGAAACCGCCACGAACATAAGTCTGATCGCCATCGCTGTTAGCGTCATCAGAGAAATAACGCAGGCCGTCTACTTTGCCATAGAGATCTAATTTGTTGCCGTCTTTATTATAAACTTCAGCCGCGTGAGCAGCGCCTGCAGCCAGCAGGGCAGGAATTACGAGAGCCAGTACTTTTCTGTTCATTGAAATAATCCTTTAGTTTTTTTATTAACCTGTGACTACCCATGTAGGGAGTAAAAGCATGCTAAAGGAGAAGTTCCGTAAAGAGATAAATATGAATTGTTACGCCTTAAGTAAAACCTTAAATAAATAATTCTACGGAAATGATGATAATTGCGATGAATGTGTTGTATGGAAATATATAAAATAAAAATTATACAAGTGAATTGTGTTGGGCTATTCTGCGCGTGTTATATGCCTTTATTGTCACGTTTTATTTTTCGTTGACCTATTGATAGCTATTATTAATTAGCCAGCGAATAAATTGACAAGCCCGAACGACTGTTCGGGCTTTTTTTTTGGTTCCAGGTTAATACTGAGATAAACGTATTACTCAGTACCGCTCTTTTCCGCTTTTCCTGCCAGTTGGGCCAGGAAGTCGTAACGCTTTTGCAGATCGGCGGCGGCGTCTTTCCACAGCTGTTCAGCCACTTCTGGCTGTTGAGCATTCAGACGACGGAAGCGCTGCTCGTTAAGCAATGTCTCGGCCAGGGCGTCCGACGGTGGGCGAGAGTCCAACGCCAGCGGCAGTTTGCCTTCGTCTGCGCGACGTGGATCGAAGCGGTACAGCGGCCAGAATCCGGTCGCCGTGAGCTGACGCATCTGATCGTGGCTTAGTGCGAGATCGTAACCGTGCTCCTCGCATGGGCTATAGGCGATAATCAGTGACGGCCCGGGATAGGCTTCCGCTTCCTGAATAGCTTTCACCGTCTGGTTCAACTGAGCGCCCAGAGAAATCTGTGCAACATACACGTGACCGTACATCATCATGCTGACGCCAAGATCTTTGCGAGCCTTGCGTTTGCCATGCTCACCAAATTTAGTGACGGCTCCGAGCGGTGTGGCTTTCGACGCTTGCCCACCTGTGTTGGAGTAACACTGAGTATCCAGCACCAGAATATTGACGTTCTCGGTCAGGCTCAGGACGTGATCCAGGCCGCCAAAACCAATATCGTAAGCCCAGCCATCACCGCCAATCAACCAGATAGATTTCTCGACCAGCGCGTCGGCATCGGTTAACAACTGCTGTGCGCCTTCGACATCCTTCAGGTGCTGGCGCAGTGCTGCAACTTGCTCACGACGTACCTCTGGCGTGGCTTCAGCGTGCAGGGCGTCATTCAGTTCAGCCGGAATGCTATCGGCAAACTGTTCCAGCAAACGCATGACGCGCACACGATGCTGATCCACCGTCAGACGGAAGCCCAGACCAAACTCGGCGTTATCCTCAAACAGTGAGTTTGCCCATGCAGGTCCGCGACCATTGGCGTCGGTGGTATACGGCGTTGAGGGCAGGTTACCGCCATAAATTGATGAACACCCGGTCGCATTGGCGATCAGCATGCGGTCGCCGTACAACTGCGTGAGCAGTTTGATATACGGCGTTTCACCGCAGCCAGAGCAGGCGCCAGAATATTCAAACAGTGGAGTGATCAACTGCGAGGTACGAATATCAATACGCTCCAGCTTCGTGCGATCGATTTCCGGCAGATTGAGGAAGTAGTCATAGTTAACTTTTTCCTCTTCAACATGCTCAAGGCGCGACATCATATTGATGGCCTTGATCTCCGGGTTCTGGCGATCTTTCGCCGGGCACACTTCAACGCACAGGTTACAGCCGGTGCAATCCTCTGGCGCAACCTGCAGGACATATTTCTGACCGCGCATATCGCGTGATTTCACATCCAGAGAATGCAGGCTGGCAGGGGCGTTTTCCATCGCTTCTGGTGAAACCACTTTGGCACGGATAGCCGAGTGCGGGCAGGCGGCAACGCAGTGGTTACACTGAGTACACAGCTCTTCTTTCCAGATGGGGATCTCTTCTGCAATATTGCGTTTTTCCCAACGCGTGGTGCCCATCGGCCAGGTGCCGTCTGGCGGCAGTGCTGAAACGGGGAGGGCATCGCCGAGACCGGCGAGCATCGCCGCGGTGACGGTTTTCACGAAATCAGGTGCGGCATCAGAAACCACCGGTGGGCGGTTGGCGCTATGCGGATCAACGGGCTGGAGCGCCACTTCGGCGACGGATTCACGCGCCAGGGCCAGCGCCTGCCAGTTACGTTCCACCAGATCCTGTCCTTTACTGCTGTAGCTTTTCGCAATCGCACCCTGCAATTCGATCAACGCGCTGTCGCCGGGTAAGATTTGCGTCAGATGGAAGAACGCCATCTGCATAACGGTGTTAATACGCGCAGCCAGGCCGCACTCGCGGGCAATTTTGGCGGCATTAATGACGTAGAAACGGGCTTTCTTTTGATTCAGTACAGCCTGAACTTCCTGCGGCAAACGCGACCAGACTTCATCCACGTTATACGGGGTATTAAGCAGGAAGATACCGCCTGGTTTCAGGCGCTCGGCCATTTGATACTTATCGATAAATTGCAACTGGTGACAGCCAACAAAATCGGCTTGCGACACCAGATATGCTGAGCGAATAGGTTGCTCACTAACGCGCAGGTGAGAAACCGTCAGGCCGCCTGCTTTTTTCGAATCATAGACGAAATAACCCTGCGCATACCACGGCGTAGAGTTACCGATAATCTTGATGTTGTTTTTGGTAGCCGACACGCTACCGTCGCTGCCCAGCCCGTAAAACAGCGCTTCGAGCTTAGCGCTACCGGGTAGCGTGTTTTCTGGCAGCGGTAGCGACAGGTTAGTGACATCATCATAGATCCCGACCGTAAAGCGAGGCTTCGGCCTGGCGTTACTCAGCTCATTAAAGACCGCCATGACGCAGTCCGGGCCAAACTCTTTGGAGGAAAGGCCATAACGCCCGCCAATCACGCGCGGTAGCGTTTCTCGCTCGCCGCAGTTAAAGGCTTCCGCCAGCGCGGTCATCACATCCAGATACAACGGTTCAGCCTGCGCGCCAGGCTCTTTGGTGCGATCCAGGACGGCAATACTCCGTACCGTTTCCGGCAGGGCGCGTAGCAAATGTCTGGCAGAGAATGGGCGGAACAAACGCACTTTCAGAACGCCCACTTTCTCGCCGCGCGCCAGCAGCTCTTCAACGACTTCTTCACTGGTGCCAATTGCCGAGCCCATCAGAATAATGACGCGTTCTGCCTGCGGATGGCCGTAATATTCAAATGGCTGGTACTGGCGACCCGTCGCAGCGGCGAAGTCGTTCATTGCCTGCTCGACGTGATCGTAAACCGCGTTGTACCACGGGTTAGTTGCTTCGCGTGACTGGAAGTAGGTGTCAGGGTTCGCAGACGTACCGCGAATAACCGGATGCTCAGGATTAAGTGCGCGGGCACGGTGAGCATCGATTTCCGCCTGCGGCATCAGTCCGAGGATCGTGTCATCGGCCAGCGGCACTATTTTATTAATTTCATGCGAAGTACGGAAACCATCAAAGAAATGAATAAACGGGACCCGGCTTTTGAGGGTGGCCATTTGCGAAATTAGCGCAAAGTCCTGTGCTTCCTGGACGCTGCTGGCACACAGCATTGCGCATCCCGTCTGGCGCACCGCCATCACGTCAGAATGATCGCCAAAGATCGATAATGCGTGAGTGGCTATCGTACGTGCCGCAACGTGCAGTACAAACGGGGTCAATTGACCGGCCAGTTTGTACAGCGTCGGGATCATCAGCAGCAGGCCCTGCGATGAGGTGAACGACGTAGAGAGCGCACCGGTCTGCAATGCGCCATGAACGGTCGCTATCGCACCGCCTTCCGACTGCATTTCCACGACGCGAGGAGTATCCCCCCACACGTTTTTAAGCCCGTTCCCGGCCCAGGCATCTGCCTGTTCAGCCATAGTCGAACTTGGCGTAATTGGGTAGATGGCGATAACCTCGCTAGTACGAAATGCGACTGAAGCAACCGCACCATTACCGTCAATTGTGATCATACTGACACCCTTACATTGCGCAAAAAGAGGGACACGCGTAACAGCGGCGAGTCCTGTAATTATCTTTCTATTTTAGCAAAAGCCGTTCAGACAGATTTTCGCTTTTGTGTCCCTGGAATTAACAGAATGAATGGTTTGATCAAAGGAGCAGGCAAAAAATTGCCAGAAAATGTAAACAACGCGCATAAATGCGCATATTGCCTCTCGACGGCGGTGTTTCCGCTGCCTATTATTTATGGCTGTGTCGTTTGGTTAATATTCAGAGGGGAGTAAGATGCGCGCAGCGTTTTGGGTAGGGTGTGCCGCGTTATTATTATCGGCTTGTAGCAGTGAACCTGTTCAGCAGGCAACCGCCGCGCATGTCGCACCGGGGATGAGGGCTGCAATGTCCAGTTCTGGAGAAGCTAATTGCGCCATGATTGGTGGTTCGCTCTCCGTTGCCCGTCAACTGGATGGTTCAGCTATCGGAATGTGTGCGTTACCCAACGGCAAACGCTGTAGTGAGCAGTCGCTTGCCGCCGGAAGCTGTGGCAACTATTAAGCCAGCGCGTTTCTTACATTAAGTCCGCGAGTTTATACGTCAGCGTTTGTTCTGCTGTCGCCAGCGTTAACTGGTCAGCAGTCAGATCAACCTGTGCGCCTTGCTTGAACATTTCGCTGACGATCCCGTCGAGCGCGTTAAGCTGTGGATCGGCGCACATCATGCGGGTCATCGCCATATCTTTTACCTTCAACTCGCCGTCGGACAGTTTGCCCTGACCGTGGAATTGATTACACATCTTTCCCGACACCGTCATGTTTTCACCAAAACTCAATTCGGGCGGGTTATTAGCGACGGTGACGGCCTTACCATTCACGCTCTGTAAAACGAAGCGGTGATGCTGCAACTGATCGCGATTGACGGAAACTTTTCCATTGCTCACACAGCCAGCCATCAGCATGCTGAGCGCAATCAACGTGACAACTTTCTTCATTAAATTTCTCTACGTTTGTGACGGGATACATTCAATATAATAATGATACTGAATGTTTTATCATCGGTGATTGTCTGAAAATGCCCCCCTGAAGTCAGGGGAGCACTGGGATTAAAAGAGGGCGTTTGGACAGGTTTCGCCTTTGGAGATTTGCGCCAGATTTTGCAGCGTAGTCTCAGAAATACTGGTCAATGCTTCGGCGGTCAGGAAGGCCTGATGACCGGTAAACAGCACGTTATGACAGGCCGACAGACGACGGAACACATCATCCTGAATCACGTCATTGGATTTATCTTCAAAGAACAGATCGCGTTCGTTTTCATACACGTCCATACCCAGAGAACCAATTTTCTGGTTTTTCAGCGCATCGATAGCGGCTTGCGAATCGATCAACGCGCCGCGGCTGGTGTTAATCACCATCACGCCATTTTTCATTTGCTCAAAGGCTTCGTGATTGAGCAGATGATAATTCTCCGGCGTTAACGGACAGTGCAGGGAGATGACATCGGACTCTGCGAACAGAGTTTTAAGATCGACATATTCAACGCCTAACTCCAGCGCAGCAGCGCTCGGGTAAGGATCGAACGCCAGCAGACGCATACCAAAACCTTTCAGGATACGCAGCGCAGCAATCCCGATTTTACCGGTACCGATCACCCCGGCTGTTTTGCCATACATGGTAAAGCCGGTCAGGCCCTCAAGAGAGAAGTTGGCATCACGGGTACGCTGATAGGCGCGGTGAATACGGCGATTCAGCGTCATCATCATGCCAATCGCATGCTCAGCGACGGCTTCAGGTGAATAGGCCGGTACACGTACGACCTGCAGACCCAGCTCTTTTGCCGCGTCGAGATCGACGTTATTAAACCCGGCGCAACGCAGCGCGATATATTTCACGCCATGCTTTTTCAGCTCTTCCAGAACAGGGCGACTGCCATCGTCGTTGACGAAAATGCATACGGCTTCACAGCCATGGGCAGTCTTCGCTGTTTTTTCCGTCAACAGAAAGTCAAAGAATTCAAGTTCAAAACCAAAAGCCTCGTTAACCTGCTGCAGATACTTCTTGTCGTACTGTTTTGTACTATAGATGGCGAGTTTCATAAGACTTTCTCCAGTGATTTTGAGGTCACATTAATCCAATTCAAATTATTTTACAAAATCTAAAAAGTTATTGATAGTCATAGGCGTAATGAATAATTTCAGCGCATCTGTTGTTAGTGTGGGCAGGTTACTCAATTTCAACAACCGGATATTTTTCCATCCAACTCAACCCCCAGATATCGCCGCAGATAAAAAGCCAGCCGAATCACATCCGGAAGGCTACGCTTATACAGGTAGCAAATATCGGGAGGGGTCATGTTAACTCACTCTGAAGCAAAACGATGGGCCACCTTAATGCTCAAGGCGGCATTATGCGATGGTATGAAACCTGATGAGATTTCCCGGCAGGTACATCTGGTCTGCGATCATCACGGTAGGGAGTGCCTCGAAGAACTTATCGAGGAAATTCTGATCGAAGCAGGTCGTATAGGACCTAAACATAGCGATGGACAACTGAGGCCTCATTGAGTCTGAATCTTACTATTCCCGACGGCACGTGTAACAGCGTGCCATATAATATAATGATTTATCTCATTGAATTAAATGGTTTTTTACTGGTTCTCTTTCATTCATTAACTCTGCGTATACTTCATGGGAATTTATTCTTAATGTGGGCATATCCTGTTAAACATGCCACAATACTGGCCTAAACCGGCTTAAATTTTCGCTAAATCAGGATATTAACTACCCATGAAGGGTAAATATAAAGCCGTTCTGGCACTCCTCTTATTATTAATTCTCGTGCCGCTGACGCTGGTAATGACGCTTGGCCTGTGGGTTCCTACGCTGGTCGGCATCTGGTTACCGGTTGGCACGCGTATCGCGCTGGATGAGAGTCCACGGCTGACACGGCATGGGCTGCATATTCCGGAACTCCGCTATCTGGTCGATGATTGCCCGCTAGCGCGCATTACTCAGGCGGATCTTTCCCATCCCAGTCGTTGGTTGCTCAATGTCGGGGCTGTGGAGCTGGATTCGGCTTGCCTGGCCAGGTTGCCGCAGACAGAATCATCCCCGGTAGCGCCCAAAACGTTGGCAGAATGGCAATCTATGCTGCCTAATACCTGGATTAACATCGACAAAGTCATTCTCTCTCCCTGGCAGGAATGGCAGGGAAAACTGTCGCTCTCGCTAACTCCCTCTAGCCAGCAACTGCGCTACCAGGGTGAAAAGGTTAAATTCCAGGGGAGCCTGCATGGGCAAAATCTCACTGTAAATGAGCTGGATATCGCCGCATTTGAAGGGCAGCCGCCGATAAAACTGGTCGGTGAATTTACCATGCCGCTGGTTCCCGATGGATTACCGGTGAGCGGTCATGCGGTTGCTACTCTGAGCTTGCCGCAGGAGCCAACGCTTGTGGATGCCGAACTTGAATGGCAAGAAAACAGCGGACAACTGATCGTCATGGCGCGAAATAATGCCGATCCGCTGCTTGATCTTCCGTGGGAAATAACCCGTCAGCAGTTAACCATTAGCGACGGTCGCTGGAACTGGCCTTATCAGGGATTTCCGCTAAGCGGACGGCTGGGCATGAAAGTTGAAAACTGGCAGGCAGGGCTGGAAAATGCCGTGGTGAGCGGACGTCTGAACATACTTACTCAAGGCGATGCGGGTAAAGGAAACGCCGTATTAACGCTGGGGCCGGGCAAGTTGGGTGTGGATAGTAGCGATATGCCGTTGCAGTTGATCGGCGAGGCGAAACAGGGCGATCTCATCTTCTACGCCAGGTTACCCGCCAGACTGACTGGCAGCCTGAACGACCCGCAACTTGTTTTTGAGCCAGGGGCGCTGCTGCGTTCACGCGGACGGGTGATCGACTCGCTGGATATTGACGAAATTCGCTGGCCTTTGGCGGGCGTAAAGGTAACGCAACGCGGCGTGGATGGCCGTCTGCAGGCTATATTGCGCGCGCATGAAAACCAGATGGGCGGTTTTGAATTGCATCTGGATGGTCTGGCAAATGATTTTCTCCCCGACGCGGGTCGCTGGCAGTGGCGATATTGGGGCAAAGGCAGCTTTACGCCGATGCATGCGCGTTGGGACGTGGCGGGTAAGGGGGAATGGCATGACAATACCCTGAAGCTTTTTGATCTCTCCACCGGGTTTGATCATCTGCAATACGGCACCATGCAGGTGGAGAACCCGCGCCTGGTGATGGACGAACCCATTGTCTGGGTGCGGGATGCCAACAAACCGACGTTTAGCGGTGCGCTGTCACTGGACGCAGGGAACACCATTTTCACCGGGGGAAGTGTGTTACCACCGTCGACCCTGAAGTTCAGTGTGGAAGGCTCCGACCCGACGATTTTCCAGTATAAAGGCCAGCTCCACGCGGGGGCGATTGGCCCTGTACAGCTAAATGGTCGTTGGGACGGGATCCGACTGCGCGGACAGGCCTGGTGGCCAAAACAATCGCTCACCGTCTTTCAACCGCTCATCCCACCTGACTGGAAAATGAAGCTACGTGAAGGGGAACTGTATGCGCAGGTAGCGTTTTCAGCTGCCCCGGAACAGGGCTTTGAAGCTGGTGGTCATGGGGTATTAAAAGGCGGTAGCGCCTGGATGCCCGATAACCAAATTAATGGCGTCGATTTTGTGCTGCCTTTCCGGTTTAGCGAAGGCGCATGGCAGTTGGGTACGCGTGGGCCTATTTCACTGCGTATTGCGGAAGTGGTTAATCAGGTGACGGTGAAAAATATCGCCGCCGATCTGCAGGGGGCGTATCCCTGGAGCGAAGCTAATCCGTTACTGTTAAGCGATGTCAGCGCCGAACTGCTGGGGGGCAAAGTCATCATGCAGCAACTGCGGATGCCGCAACACGATCCTGCATTATTGCGGGTGCAGAATATCTCCTCGAGTGAGCTTATCAGCGCGGTTAACCCCAAGCAATTCGCCATGTCTGGCCCGGTCAGCGGCGCGTTGCCGTTATGGCTGGATAACGAGAAGTGGATCATTAAAGACGGATGGTTAACCAACCCGGGGCCGATGACGCTGCGTATTGATAAGGATACCGCAGATGCCGTCGTCAAAGATAATATGGCGGCGGGTGCGGCCATTAACTGGCTGCGCTATATGGAAATAAGCCATTCCTGGACGAAAATAAATCTGGATAACCTCGGCGTTTTAACCATGCAGGCAAACGTGACTGGTAATAGCCGGGTGGATGGCAAAGTGGGGACGGTTAATTTGAATTACACCCACGAGGAAAACGTCTTTACGCTCTGGCGCAGTTTGCGTTTTGGCGACAATTTACAGGCATGGCTTGAACAAAATGCAGCGCTGCCGGAACCCCATTGCCTGGAAGGCAAGGAATGTGAGGAACAACAATGAAAACGATAGCTGCCATGCTGGGTCTGCTGGCTTCATCTCTGCTGGTCGGGTGTACCCCAAGAATCGAAGTGGCTGCGCCAAAAGAGCCGATCACGATTAATATGAACGTCAAAATTGAGCATGAGATCCATATTAAAGTCGATAAAGACGTTGAGAGCTTATTAAAATCGCGCAGCGATCTGTTCTGAGGTCACAATGAAAAAAAAGCTTGTAGCGATCCTTTTGGCGTTGAGTTTTTTGAGCGGCAACGTGTGGGCATTGACCCTGAGTGAAGCCAGAACCGAGGGGCGGGTGGGCGAAACGCTTAATGGTTATCTGGTGGCATTGCAAACCGACGCAGAAACGCAGGCGCTGGTGAATGAGATTAACAAAGCGCGCAGCGCCAGCTATCAGCAACTGGCCAGGAGCAACAACATTCCGCCTGATGAAGTGGCGAAAATGGCCGGGCAAAAGCTGGTTGCTCGCGCGAAACCGGGAGAGTATGTGCAGGGTATTAATGGCAAGTGGCTGAGAAAATAATCAACGGAGTTGTAGATAGAATCCGATTTCTGTTTAATCCAAAGAAAAGTAATAGGCGGGTACTGTTAATTAATCCACTATAGTCAACACCGTAAATTATCAAGGAGTGATGATGACGCTTTATCAGATCAAGCCCGCCTTCCAGGCACTTCTGCGCCCATTAATGTTCTGGCTACATAAAAAAGGCGTCACAGCGAATCACGTTACCCTTGCCGCAATGGCGCTCTCTTTTGTGACCGGCGGCGTACTGGTGATTTTCCCCCAGCCTGAATACTTTGTTCTCCTGCCCATCGTGCTGTTTATTCGAATGGCGCTCAATGCCCTCGACGGTATGCTGGCGCGTGAATGTCACCAGCAGTCACGCCTTGGGGCCATTCTGAACGAGAGCGGGGATATTCTTTCAGATATAGCGCTTTATTTGCCGTTTATGCTGCTTCCTGACAGTAATGGATTGCTGGTTATGGTGATGCTGTTCTGTGCGGTAATGACGGAGTTTTGCGGCGTTCTGGCACAAACGATTAATGGCGTTCGCAGCTATGCCGGGCCGCTGGGGAAAAGTGACCGGGCGCTGGTATTTGGCGCATGGGGTCTGGCGCTGACTCTGTGGCCGCAGCTTGTACAGTGGAACAATGTGCTGTGGAGTGTTGCTATTCTCCTGCTGCTATGGACAGTGATTAACCGCTGTAGAAGCGCATTACGCGAAGAGGTGGCGCAATGATGATGCTGGAGAAGTCACTCGCGGTCATTTTTGCACTGCTGCTGGTTGCAACAGTGGTGAATGGATTACTGGTGTGGCGACGACCGGATAAAGACTGGCGGGAACTGACATTACGTATACGCACCTGGTGGATAATCATCGTCCTGTTTTCTCTGGCGATTTTAAGTCCGCACTGGTTGGCGCTGACCTTTTTCGCGCTGGTCAGCTTCATGGCGTTAAAGGAATTTTTAACGCTGGCGCCGTCGCGTCAGACCGATCGCATGCCGCTGCTGTGGATGTTCATTGCTATTCCAGTCAACTACTGGCTGATCGGTATTAACTGGTACGGCATGTTTGTGGTGTTTATCCCGGTCTACGCTTTTTTATTCTTACCCGTGCGAATGGTGATTGCGGGCGATACGCAGGGCTTCTTGCGCTACGCCTCGCAGCATCACTGGAGCCTGATGACCACCGTTTTTGCCTTCAGCCATGTCGCGTTTTTGCTGGTTCTGCCTGATGATGGCCAACAAACCGGCGCATTGCTGGTGCTGTTCCTGGTTGGCTTAACGGAATTCAATGATATTGCGCAGTACCTGTGGGGCAAATCGATTGGGCGCATCAAAGTGATCCCCAGAGTCAGCCCTAATAAGACACTGGCGGGACTGGTCGGCGGCGTAGCGACCACCACGCTGATGGCGGCGCTGCTTGGGCCGCTGATGACGCCGTTAAGCATTCCGTTGTCGCTGCTGGCGGGCTTTATTATCGGCATCAGTGGTTTTTGTGGCGATGTGGTGATGTCGGCAATCAAGCGCGATATCGGCGTGAAGGACAGCGGAACATTGCTGCCAGGTCATGGCGGGATCCTTGACCGACTGGATTCTCTGATCTTTACCGCGCCGGTGTTTTTCCATTTCATTCGCTACTTTTGCTATTAACTTATGCTGAACTCAATTCTGCGAACCCTGTTTACGCTGTGCATCGTCTGGCCGGTGATTTGGCTGTGGCTGGGGCTGCGTATCAGGCACCGGGAGCGTTTGCCTACCCGCGGCCCGGCAATTATTGTCGCCAATCACAATAGCCATATGGATGTTTTTGCGCTGCTTTCGCTCTTTCCGCTGCGCCGTCAGGCGTCGGTTCATCCGGTGGCTGCCGCTGACTATTTCCTGCGTAATAAAGCCATGGCCTGGTTTGCGCTAAATATTCTTAACATTATTCCCATTTCGCGAAAGGGCGGAGAAGCCAATCCGCTGGCGCAGTGCGAACAGGCATTACGCGACGGCAAGATCCTGATCCTCTTTCCGGAAGGCACGCGGGGCGAGCCGGGGAAACTGTCGCCGCTGAAATCCGGATTGTGGCATCTGAGCCAGTGCGTACCGGAGGTACCGATTATTCCCGTCTGGCTGCGTGGTACCGAATCTGTCATGGCGAAAGGGAATCGTATCCCGCTGCCGCTGTTTATTGATGTCAATATAGGCAGTGCGTTGTATTTTCACGGGGATAAACCCCTCTTCATGGACGGACTCAGACAGCAACTGTTGCTGTTGGAGCAACAAACTAAAGGATTACATTCGCATGAGTGATACACGCGTACCTGACGAACGTCATTTTGTGACCAGTGACAATACCGAACTGTTTTATCGCTACTGGCCGGCAATTGCCCCTGGCGCAGCGCCTAAAGTGATCGTCATGTTCCATCGCGGACACGAACATTCCGGGCGGTTACAGCATATTGTGGACGAGCTGGCGATGCCGGATACCGCATTTTATGCCTGGGATGCGCGTGGTCATGGCCACTCTCCGGGCCAGCGCGGCTATAGTCCTTCTCTGGCGCGCTCGGTACAGGATGTCGAAGAATTTGTGCGTTTCGCCGCTGCAGACAGTCATGCCGCCATGGAAGATGTGGTGGTGGTGGCGCAAAGCGTTGGCGCGGTACTGGCCGCGACCTGGGTACATGACTATGCTCCCGCTATTCGCGGATTAGTACTGGCATCACCGGCCTTTAAAGTGAAATTGTATGTGCCGTTTGCTCGTCAGGGGTTGGCGTTAATGCACCGACTGCGCGGCCTGTTTTTCGTTAACTCTTATGTTAAGGGTAAATACCTGACGCATGACGTCGATCGTGTGGCGAGCTTTAACCTCGATACCCAGATAACCCGGGCTATTGCGGTTAATATCTTGCTGGATCTCTACAAAACGGCAGAACGCATCGTCAGCGATGCCGCCGCTATTACGGTGCCTGTGCAGTTGCTGGTGTCCGGCGATGATTTCGTTGTGCATCGCCAGCCGCAAATTGATTTTTATCAGCGTCTGCGAAATCCCCTCAAAGAGCTGCACGTGCTGCCGGGGTTTTACCACGACACGCTGGGCGAAAAAGACCGGCACCTGGCGTTCGATAAAATGCGTCATTTCATTTCTACGCTTTACGCTATGCCTCCACAGCGTTTTGATTACAGCAACGAAGATCGCTGGAGCCCAGGCGCCGATACCTGGCGGATGCTCAACGGGGGACCCGCGCCGTATTCTCTCGACGACATTGCGTACCGTGGCCTGCGCTACGGAATGAAGCTTCTGGGCACACAATCAACAGGCGTGCGTCTTGGATTTGAAACCGGTTTTGATTCCGGTAGCACACTGGATTATGTCTATCGCAACCAGCCGCAGGGCAACGGTGCGCTGGGGCGTTTAATCGACAAGAACTACCTGAACAATGTCGGCTGGCAGGGGATCCGCCAGCGTAAGATTCATTTGCAGATGCTGATTAGTAAGGCTGTTGCACAGTTGAATGAGCAGGGCACGCCGGTACATGTGGTGGATATTGCTGCCGGACATGGACGCTATGTGCTTGATGCGCTGGAAGGCGAAAAGGCGGTACGTTCAATTTTATTGCGTGATTACAGTGAATTGAATGTGAATAAAGGTCGGGAAATGATCGCCAGCAGAGGCATGGCTGACATTGCGCGTTTTGAGCAAGGCGATGCCTTCAACCGCGAACAACTGGCGGCGCTGGAGCCTCGTCCTGGTCTGGGGATTGTCTCTGGTTTGTACGAGCTTTTTCCTGAAAATGCGCTGGTCAAAAACTCTCTGGCCGGGCTGGCAGAGGCGATAGCGCCGGGGGGCGTATTGATTTACACCGGGCAGCCGTGGCATCCGCAGCTTAAAACGATAGCCTGGTCGCTGACCAGTCATAAAGACGGCAAAGCATGGGTTATGCGCGTGCGTACACAGGGTGAAATGGACGCGCTGGTCCGCGAGGCGGGCTTTGAGAAGTGTACCCAACTGATTGATGAGTGGGGTATTTTCACCGTTTCTATGGCGGTACGTCGTGCATCCTGAACAGCGTAAAGTTATGGTGCAGGCGGTAGGCTGGTTACTGCTGCTGGCGCCATTTTTTTTCCTTACCTACGGCAAGGTGAATCAGTTTACCGCCTGGCAGGATGCTCATTATCAGAACGTTGGCAGCATCGTTTTTGCCTGGGAATCTGCCATTCCTTTTATTCCGTGGACCATCATCCCGTACTGGAGTCTGGATCTGTTTTACGGGTTATCTCTGTTTGTTTGCACTACACGTTTCGAGCAGCGTCGGTTGGTGCTCAGGCTGGTACTGGCATCGTTGATTGCTTGCGCCGGTTTTTTACTGTTCCCGTTACAGTTTACCTTTACCCGCCCCGAAGTGACGGGCGCGGCGGGTTGGCTGTTTGCTCAGCTCGAACAGTTCGATCTGCCTTATAACCAGTCGCCGTCGCTGCATATCATTCTTTGTTGGCTGCTGTGGCGGCATTTCAGTCGCCATCTGTCCGGCGGCTGGCGCAGACTGTGCGATGGCTGGTCTTTACTGATCGCGGTATCGGTGCTGACCACCTGGCAGCATCACTTTATCGATATTATTACCGGGCTGGCGGCAGGAATGTTGATTGACTGGATGGTACCGGAACAATGCCGCTGGCGCTGGTGCAGACCGGATGCAGCCCGTCAGAGGCTGATGCGCCGTTACCTGCTGGGCTCGGCATTATGTTTTTTTGCTGCAGCGTTGCTGACGCCATGGCTGCTGTGGCCAGCGATGGCCTTGTTGATGGTCGGCTGCGGTTACGTGGGATTTGGCGCGGCGGTGACGGCGAAAGATTCGCAGGGGCGACTGTCTCCCGCGGTTTACTGGCTATCATTGCCGTGGCGTGCGGGAATGTGGCTGTCGATGCGCTGGTTTACCCGCCGTATACCGGCAGTAAGTCAGGTTGTGGCTGGCGTATCTCTCGGCAGTTTTCCGCGCTCGGCACCTGCGCAAAAGGCGGTGCTTGACTTAACCTTTGAGTTTTCACGTGGGCGGGCGACGTCCTCGCGTACTTATCATTGCGTACCGATGCTGGATTTAGTGATCCCGCATGAAGCTGAACTGCAGCAGGCGGTTAGCACTCTGGAGACTCTGCGTGAGGAACAGGGAACGGTGCTGGTGCACTGTGCCTTAGGGCTGTCGCGCAGCGCAATGGTGGTTGCAGCGTGGCTGTTGCGTTATGGCCATGCGGCGACGGTAGAGCACGCCGTGGCGCAGATTCGGGCGAGTCGGCCACAGGTGGTACTGACAGATAAACATCTGGAGATGCTGCGACAATGGCAACAGAAAGTGACAATGTAACGAATGGTGATGTGCTTCAGCATGCTCTGCTGCGGCATACGCTGGCAAGCTGGCGCTTCATGCTGCTTTTTTCCCTCCCGCCGATGGCATGGGTGCTGTTTGTTGCTCCGTCAGGAGTACTGCGCGCCGTCATGGCATTGCTGTGCGCTGTGGTCTGGTTTGGTTGCTGGCGACTGTGGCTCGACGAGCGCTATTTTTCGCTGATTAATCCGCAAAACAACGAGCAGGCCGGAAGTGCGCTGTGTTTTATCTGGCGACGTGAACGGTTGAAAACGTTAACGCTGGCTGAACGGCAGTCCGGCGCATTGAAACAGTTTCGTCATACGCTCTGCATGATTGCGGTTCTGTGGGCTTTCTGGCTGGTGCTGTTGATGTAGCATTCATCTGGATTATTCATCAACATCGCAATAGTTGCCACACGGCATCAAATTGAGGCTGATATAGTTCTATATCGGTCACGATGCGGAGTGAGATCATGTGGCTTCTCAAATGGTATGTCTGGAATCGTTGGGTATTTAAGCTATTAAGCCGGGATGTTGCCGAGCCAGAACAATTTTTGCTGCATTGCTGGGAAGAGAATCTGGCGAAATGCAGGGATTATGCAACTATCTGGCGTGATATTAATCGCATTCACGGCAAACAGATTCGGGTGCAGGTAAAGAAGTAAATACTGGAGAAACCCTCCCACCGGATGGTGAGAGGGTGAATTATCAGGCAGCGACGACGCTGTCGATAGCGGCTTTCGCATCGGACTGCGCTTTGGTCGCCACTTCCGGACCGTACGCAATGCCTTCCGCAAAGACGACGTTCACGTCGGTAATGCCGATAAAGCCCAGGAATACGTTCAGATACGGCGTGATCAGGTCGGTCGGGGTATCTTTATGGATACCACCACGGCTGGTCAGTACTACTGCGCGTTTACCTGTTACCAGACCTTCCGGACCTTTCTCGGTATAACGGAAGGTTACGCCAGCACGGGCAATCAGGTCGAAATAGTTTTTCAGCTGCGTTGGGATGTTGAAGTTATACATTGGCGCGGCGATAACAATTACATCATGCGCTTTCAGCTCAGCAATCAGTTCGTCGGACAACGCCAGCGCTTCTTGTTGACGCGGAGTCAGCGGCGCATCGCTCGGGCGCAGGGCACCCACCAGTTCGCCATCCAGTACCGGAACAGGATTTGCAGCCAGGTCGCGGACGGTGATTTCATCAGCGGAGTGCTTTTCACGCCACTGTTCAACAAAATAATCAGACAACTGACCAGACTGAGAGTACCCTGCCAGAATACTGGATTTCAGAACTAATACCTTGCTCATGGGTGTTTCCTTATATGTGTTTGAAGGGGTTATGCCCCGTTGCTTGTTGACACTTTATTCACAATCCTGTCGCAGTGATAGCGCAATATATCGAATCCTATGTTCGAAATTATTGAACAACACATGAAAAGCGCCGATGTGGTACTCTATACCTATCATCTAAAAGAGATTTAACCCGGCAGAGCACTGCCTTTTAACGCTATGACAGAACAACAAAAATTAACCTTCAATATGTTGCAGCAACAGCTGGATTCACTGATGCTGCGTGACAGACAGCGTTTTGCCCGCCGCCTGCACGGTGTTAAGAAGGTTAAAAATCCTGATGCACAACAGGCCATTTACCAGGAGATGGCAAAAGAGATTGATCACGCAGCCGGTAAAGTTGTGCTGCGTGAAGCGGCGCGTCCGGTCATCAGCTATCCGGAAAACCTGCCAGTCAGCCAGAAAAAACAGGATATTCTGGAGGCAATTCGCGACCATCAGGTGGTGATTGTTGCCGGTGAGACCGGGTCAGGTAAAACCACCCAGTTACCCAAAATCTGTATGGAGCTCGGACGCGGGATAAAAGGGCTGATCGGCCATACCCAACCGCGTCGTCTGGCGGCGCGTACGGTAGCGAACCGTATTGCGGAAGAACTGCAAACCGAGCCGGGTGGCTGTATCGGCTATAAGGTCCGTTTTAGCGATCATGTCAGCGACAACACGATGGTGAAGCTGATGACGGACGGTATCTTGCTGGCGGAAATCCAGCAGGATCGGCTGTTGATGCAGTACGACACTATCATCATCGATGAAGCGCATGAACGCAGCCTGAATATCGACTTTCTGCTCGGCTATCTGAAAGAGCTTCTGCCGCGCCGTCCGGATCTAAAAATTATCATCACTTCGGCGACTATCGACCCGGAGCGTTTTTCAAAGCATTTCAATAATGCGCCGATTATCGAAGTCTCCGGTCGAACGTATCCGGTGGAAGTTCGCTATCGTCCGATTGTTGAAGATGCAGATGATACCGAACGTGACCAACTGCAGGCTATTTTTGATGCTGTAGAGGAATTAGGCCGTGAAAGTCAGGGCGACATTCTGATCTTTATGAGCGGCGAGCGCGAAATCCGCGACACCGCCGATGCCCTGAATAAGCTGGATTTACGCCACACCGAAGTGCTGCCGCTGTATGCGCGTCTCTCCAATAGCGAGCAGAACCGCGTGTTCCAGTCGCACAGCGGTCGCCGTATCGTGCTGGCGACCAACGTGGCGGAAACGTCGCTGACCGTACCGGGCATCAAGTATGTGATTGACCCGGGCACTGCGCGTATTAGTCGTTACAGTTACCGCACCAAAGTCCAGCGCTTACCGATAGAACCGGTGTCACAGGCTTCCGCTAACCAGCGTAAAGGCCGCTGCGGTCGTGTTTCGGAAGGGATCTGTATTCGTCTGTATTCCGAAGATGATTTCCTGTCGCGCCCGGAGTTTACCGATCCGGAGATCCTGCGTACTAACCTGGCGTCCGTTATTTTGCAGATGACGGCGTTGGGGCTGGGCGATATCGCGGCGTTTCCGTTTGTTGAGGCACCGGATAAACGCAATATTCAGGACGGCGTACGCCTGCTCGAAGAGCTGGGGGCGATAACCACCGACGAACAGGCAACCGCTTATAAGTTAACGCCGTTGGGCCGTCAGCTGTCGCAACTGCCGGTGGATCCGCGTCTGGCGCGCATGGTGCTGGAAGCGCAAAAACATGGCTGTGTGCGTGAGGCGATGATCATTACCTCGGCGCTGTCTATTCAGGATCCGCGCGAGCGTCCGATGGACAAGCAGCAGGCTTCCGACGAGAAGCATCGCCGTTTCCATGACAAAGAGTCTGATTTCCTCGCATTTGTGAACCTGTGGAACTATCTCGGCGAGCAGCAAAAAGCGCTGTCGTCAAACCAGTTCCGTCGCCAGTGCAAACTTGATTTTCTGAACTACCTGCGCGTGCGTGAATGGCAGGATATTTACACCCAGCTGCGTCAGGTAGTGAAAGAGTTAGGGATCCCGGTTAACAGCGAACCAGCTGAATACCGGGAAATCCACGTCGCGCTGCTGACCGGTTTACTGTCGCATATCGGGATGAAAGATACCGATAAACAGGAGTTTACCGGTGCGCGTAACGCCCGCTTCTCGATCTTTCCGGGCTCCGGTCTATTTAAAAAACCGCCGAAGTGGACGATGGTAGCGGAGCTGGTGGAAACCAGTCGCCTGTGGGGACGTATTGCCGCACGCATCGATCCTGAGTGGGTTGAACCGGTTGCCCAGCATCTGATCAAACGTTCATACAGTGAACCGCACTGGGAACGTGCGCAGGGCGCGGTGATGGCAACAGAAAAGGTCACCGTCTATGGTTTACCGATTGTTGCGGCCCGTAAGGTGAACTACAGCCAGATCGATCCCGCACTGTCGCGTGAGTTGTTCATCCGCCATGCGCTGGTGGAAGGTGACTGGCAAACGCGCCATGCGTTTTTCCGCGATAACCTGAAGCTACGGGCGGAAGTGGAAGAGTTAGAGCACAAATCGCGCCGTCGCGACATTCTGGTCGATGATGAGACGCTATTTGAGTTTTACGACCAGCGCATCAGTCATGATGTGGTCTCCGCGCGTCACTTTGACAGCTGGTGGAAAAAGGTCAGCCGTGAAACGCCGGATCTGCTCAACTTTGAAAAGAGCATGCTTATCAAAGAGGGCGCGGAAAAAATCAGTAAGCTGGATTACCCGAACTTCTGGCATCAGGGTAACCTCAAACTTCGCCTGAGCTATCAGTTCGAACCGGGAGCTGATGCGGACGGTGTGACTGTGCATATTCCGCTGCCGCTGCTCAATCAGATCGACGAGAGCGGTTTTGAATGGCAAATTCCGGGGCTACGCCGCGAACTGGTGATCGCCCTGATTAAGTCGCTGCCGAAACCGGTACGACGCAACTTTGTGCCTGCGCCGAACTATGCCGAAGCGTTTTTAGGTCGCGTCACGCCGCTGGAACTGCCGCTGCTGGACGCGCTGGAGCGTGAACTGCGCCGCATGACCGGCGTTACCGTTGACCGTGAGGACTGGCACTGGGATCAGGTGCCCGATCACCTGAAAATCACCTTCCGGGTCGTGGATGATAAAAATAAGAAGCTGCAGGAAGGGCGTTCGCTGCAAGATTTGAAGGATGCGCTGAAGGGTAAAGTTCAGGAAACATTGTCTGCGGTGGCGGATGACGGTATCGAACAAAGCGGGTTGCACATCTGGAGCTTCGGTCAGCTTCCGGAAAGTTACGAACAAAAACGCGGTAACTATAAGGTCAAAGCATGGCCAGCGCTGGTGGATGAGCGTGACAGCGTCGCCATCAAACTGTTTGATAACCCACTGGAGCAACAGCAGGCGATGTGGTGTGGTTTACGCCGCCTGTTGTTGCTGAATATTCCATCACCGATCAAATATTTGCATGAAAAACTGCCCAACAAAGCCAAGCTGGGATTGTACTTTAACCCGTACGGTAAAGTGCTGGATTTGATTGACGACTGTATCTCCTGCGGTGTGGATCAGTTAATTGACGCCAACGGCGGTCCGGTGTGGACCGAAGAAGGCTTCACCGCGCTGCATGAGAAAGTGCGGGCTGAACTGAACGATACGGTGGTGGATATTGCTAAGCAGGTCGAGCAGATCCTGACCGCGGTATTTAATATCAACAAACGTCTGAAAGGGCGCGTGGATATGACCATGGCGCTGGGGCTTGCGGATATCAAAGCGCAGATGGGCGGGCTGGTGTACCGTGGATTTGTTACCGGCAATGGTTTCAAACGTCTCGGCGATACGTTGCGCTATTTGCAGGCTATCGAAAAACGCCTGGAAAAACTGGCTATCGACCCACATCGTGACCGTGCGCAAATGCTGAAAGTGGATAGCGTGCAGCAGGCCTGGCAGCAGTGGTTCAATAAACTGCCTCCCGCGCGGCGTGAAGATGATGATGTCAAAGAGATCCGCTGGATGATAGAAGAGCTGCGCGTCAGCTATTTTGCCCAGCAGCTTGGTACGCCGTATCCCATCTCCGATAAACGTATTTTGCAGGCGATGGAGCAGATTACAGGGTAATACGGTGCTGGACTGTAGGCCGGATAAGGCGTAGCCGCCATCCGGCCTCTGTACCCGGTAAAGAATAAACGCCAGGAGTTATAAGTATGAGTCAGTTTCCGATACTTGCCGCAACCACCCTCGCGGCTATAAATACCGTAGGGCGATGGTTGGCGCAGAATGATTTTACGGGGAATATCACCGTTCAGTCAGATTGCGTGATTCTGGCAGGGAATGCGGTTATTCCGACTATCGACGCCGCCTGCCGGATCGCCAAAGAGCAACAGGTTCCCTTGTTGATTAGCGGTGGTATCGGCCACTCCACACGATTTCTGTATGACGCGATTGCAGAGCATCCTCGTTACAACATCATTCGTACCACCGGACGTGCGGAAGCGGCGATCCTTGCTGATATCGCTCATCAGTTCTGGCAAATTCCGGGAGAGAAGATTTGGGTGGAAGACCAGTCAACAAACTGCGGCGAGAATGCCCGATTTAGCTGTGCATTACTGAATCAGGCGACAGAAAGTATTCATACCGTCATTGTGGTGCAGGATCCCACTATGCAACGTCGCACGATGGCAACATTTCTGCGCGTAACCCGCGATGAGCCGCATGCGCCGCGCTGGCTGAGTTTCCCTGGATTCATCCCCGAGCTGGCCCAACGGCAAGACGGCGTGGATTTTGTGCCAGCAGCAGAAGGTTTGTGGTCGGTAGATCGCTATCTTTCTCTCATTACCGGTGAGCTTCCGCGCTTGCGTGATGATGCCACCGGCTACGGACCTTGCGGCCGCGATTTTATTGCCCATGTTGATATTCCTCAGAACGTTGAGCAAGCCTGGCAGCAGTTGCAAAATGATACCGCGCTGACTGACTTACTGGAAAGCCGTTCTCTGTAATTCCTGCTGCCCGTTTGTTGATGTTTTGCGGCAAACGGGCAGAAATCCCACCTGGTTTTTCTCTTTATCCTTACTTTGCCAGACGCTTTTATGAAGCCGCTCACAGAACAGCCACTCCAGCCATAATGTGACAGGCATGATTGATATTAATTAACAATAGTTTTACTTGTTAAAAACAATTCAATCACAGGAGAGCCGCATGTCAGTACCCGTACAACATCCTATGTATATCGATGGGCAGTTTGTGACCTGGCACGATGAGGCCTGGATTGATGTCGTCAATCCGGCCACGGAAGAGGTTATCTCGCGTATTCCCGATGGCCGCGCCGAAGATGCGCGTAAAGCGATAGACGCCGCCCAGCGCGCTCAGCCTGAGTGGGAAGCGCTGCCCGCCATTGAACGGGCGAACTGGTTACGCAAAATTTCTGCGGGTATTCGCCAGCGAGCCAGTGAAATCAGCGCGCTGATTGTGGCGGAGGGCGGAAAAATACAGCAACTGGCAGACGTCGAAGTCTCGTTTACCGCCGACTATATCGATTATATGGCGGAGTGGGCGCGTCGCTATGAAGGCGAGATCCTGCAAAGCGATCGTCCGGGCGAAAATATTTTGCTGTTTAAACGCGCTTTGGGCGTGACTACGGGCATTCTGCCGTGGAATTTCCCGTTTTTCCTGATTGCCCGCAAACTGGCTCCCGCATTACTGACGGGGAATACCATTGTCATTAAACCGAGTGAATTCACCCCGAATAACGCCATCGCTTTTGCCAAAATTGTTGATGACATTGGCTTACCGCGCGGCGTCTTTAATCTGGTGCTGGGACGCGGTGAAACGGTCGGTCAGGAGCTGGCCGGAAACCCGAAGGTCGCCATGGTGAGCATGACCGGTAGCGTCGGCGCGGGGGAGAAAATCATGGCTGCAGCGGCGAAAAATATCACTAAAGTGTGTCTGGAACTTGGTGGTAAAGCTCCGGCGATTGTGATGGATGATGCGGATCTCGAGCTGGCGGTGAAGGCCATTGTCGACTCACGGGTGATTAACACCGGGCAGGTGTGCAACTGTGCCGAGCGCGTGTACGTTCAGAAAGGTATTTATGATCAGTTCGCCAATCGTCTGGGCGAGGCGATGAAAGCCGTACAGTTCGGCAATCCGGCGGAACGCAACGACATCGCGATGGGACCGCTGATCAATGCCGCTGCGCTGGAGCGTGTTGAGCAGAAAGTCGCACGGGCGGTGCAGGAAGGCGCCCGTGTGGTGTTGGGCGGTAAGGCCGTTGCCGGCAAAGGTTATTACTACCCGCCGACGTTGCTGTTAGACGTGCGCCAGGAGATGGCGATTATGCACGAGGAGACGTTTGGTCCGGTGCTGCCGGTGGTGGCGTTTGATAAGCTGGATCAGGCGCTGACGATGGCTAATGACAGCGACTACGGTCTGACCTCATCGATCTATACGCAGAATCTGAATACGGCGATGAAAGCCATTAAAGGGCTGAAGTTTGGCGAAACCTATATTAACCGTGAAAACTTCGAGGCGATGCAGGGCTTTCACGCTGGCTGGCGCAAGTCCGGGATTGGCGGGGCCGACGGTAAACACGGTCTGAACGAATACCTGCAAACGCAGGTGGTGTATTTGCAGTCCTAAGTTTCTTGCCGGGTGAGCCTGTACGCCACCCGGCGCAATTCTCACACTTTGGTGGCGATCCAGTTCATCATCATTTCCGGCCAGATGGCCAGCGGCAACCCCTGTGCATCGCGAATACCAAATCCGTGCTTACCGCGTTCAAACAGATGCATTTCGACCGAAACCCCCAGCTCACGTAGCGCATTAAAGAAGACCAGGCTGTTTTCCACCTTCACCGCTGGATCGTCAATGGCGTGTAGCAGGAACGTCGGCGGCGTTGTGTTATCCGCTCGTTCTTCAAGAGAATAGCGCTGCAGGTCTTCCTTTTCGGGCGTAGCGCCAACCAGCTCAAGGCGAGAGCCTGGGTGACCGATGTCTTCGCGCAGGGTGACAACCGGGTACACCAGCGCCATGAAGGCAGGACGCGCAGGTTGCTCGTCTACGTCATCAATTGGCGTATAAACCGATTCGGCAAACCGGGTTCCCAGACTGGCGGCTACGTGACCACCGGAGGAGAAGCCCAACACCCCGATACGGTCAGGGTTAATTTTCCATTCATGGGCGTTGGCGCGAATGTAGCGCATGGCGCGTTGGGCATCGGCCAGCGGTGCATTGGCGCCTTCTTCGTGCCCATCGCCCGGCATGCGGTAGGTCATCACAAACAGAGTATAACCGCGGGCGTTAAAGAACGGTGCCAGTGCGCTGCCTTCTTTATCCATCACCACGCGACGATAAGAGCCACCAGGGGTAACAAGGATCCCAATACCGTTAGGTTTGGCAGGGGCGTAAACGGTAATTTCCGGGGCGCGAATGCCGGTGACCGCGCGATCGTAATCAGACGTTCCGGTATGTCGGGGTTCAGGCGTAAATACCGCATCGCTGTTTTTTGCTCCGGGGGCTTCACCCTGTGGCCAGAGGGTAAACGTGGAAGAAAGGCTAACGGCGTGCGCCATCATTTGAGTCAATTCAGAATGGGGCAGATTCATGCTATGTGTTCCTTACAACCGCAAAGGAACATCATAAAAGATGGCAGGGCGTAAAGCAGTGATACGACAGGCGGTCACGACTGCTTTACGCATTTGCTTTATGATTTTGTGAGTAAACGCCAGGTTATGTCCGATTCCAGCGTCGTTTGATCGGATATGTTGCTAAAGGCGCTGTCCTTCAGTACAGGAAATAAGGTTACCGTAAAGCTGACCTGCTGACCCAGAGGCACCTCGTTATTTTCAACGGCGATGACGGCCTCGTTATTGTGAATATAAAGAGGATTTGTCGTACCGCTTGCAGGTGAGAAATTCACCTGATCGGTTGTTTTGCCAACCGTGTAGCTTTTGCCATCCACGATCATATTACCGACTTTTACGCCTACGCCTCCCTGATCGCCAAATTTGAAACGACCTTTCTCACCTGCAGAGCCGTTTAACAGTACGGCCACGCGCTGTTTCTCTGGGCAGTAGATATTCACGTTTACTTCACGCTCTTCCAGCTTATGCCAGTTTTGCTGTGAACTTACGATGCTCTCACGCTGGATCCGGGCGTAGTTAACTTCAGTACTTGAAAGTGTAATCTGACATTCATCCTCACCGGCATAGGCAAGTGATGACGCCAACAATGTTATCAAAGTTAAAGCGGTTAATCGTACTGACGCGCTAAAGGCGGTTTGAATCATCACTGGCACACTCCGTTGGCTTCTTCATAAAATGCCTGTTCATCTCGTGTTGGATTCAGAGTGAAATCAATCTTGCATAGTTTGCGATCGTTGTTATCCATGGCATACAGTGCGTCAAGCTGATCTGCATCCGTCAGAAATACATGTCCATCATCCACGCTGGTTACGATGTAATTTTCTTTTCCATCAACAATAGAGAGGCCCTTAGCCAGCGGTGTACCGTCCGGGTTTTTAACGCGCAGCATCACGCGACGGCTGTTCAGCACTTTGAAACTGACCTCACTTACCGAAGCATGTGCAGCAGCAATGTATTTGGTTCCATTTGCCAGCGTCATACTTTGCGGCAGCTTGTTGGCATTAATCTCCAGGCGCGAATTACGCCATTCGGTCAGGCCGGGCACCACGGCTTGTCCCCAGAAATCAGTCCAAATCGTGCCTTGCGGTGTTTCAATTTCAACGCCGCTTGTATGCTCATTTAGCCGGGCAATGGCAAAGGTATCCCGGATAGAATAGGGAGAGAACGTCACCCCATTTTTATGCGCGACGATGCCGCCTGATAATGTAGCGTTGTAGTTGCGCTGATGGTCGCTGCTGTTACCCACACCAAGTCCCAGTTGGGTATAATGCAGGTTAGTGTTCAGATTGCCATTGAAGCTGTTAGTCCGGTCCTCATCGTCCCGATCAGCGGAGATCGAGTAATTCGTATTTTCCGTTAACTGACCGGCGTTTTGTACGCCGTAGGTTGTGCGGTCATCTTCTTTACGCATGTAAGTGCTGATGCTTTGTCCGCTACCGAGTGGAATGCTGAGGTTAACGTACAGCAATTCGTTGTCCTGATCGTCATCGACATTCCCGACAGCGCTCTGCCAGTTGACGGTGACGGAAGCGTATTTAAAGGTTTTCCCCCAGGAGAGCAACAAATAGCGGCTGTCTTCAGCGTCGCCAGCCCTCTGGTTATAGTTAAAACCTGCGCTAAAAGCGCCAGCCAGGGAAGAGCCCCAGCTTAGCGTTCCCGAGTACATATTATCATATGGCTGATAATCTTCATTCAGCGCATCGGACAACTCCCGATACCCGTTGTTGTAATGGGCGGCACTCACCGATAAGCCAACACCTTCCGTCAGCCTGAGGTCGCTTTGCAGCTCGCTTTTAAACCCGTGGCTGTCCTCACCAAATTGCTCCTGGCTCGCGGCGGCGCTTGCGGAGACGCTGAAGCTCTCATTGAGCATATATTCTGAGCGGACACCCGCGGCCTGGTAATCTTCAGCCAGCATACCGGTGGCGAGTAAGTTGGCGTTTTGCATTATTCGCCACCCGTCGGACAGGCTGACAACCCACGGGTTATCATAATCACCGTCAAGATCCCGGACGCGACCGGCAGATACCGTCAGTCCCTGTGGTCGCGACAGCTGCTGCGTTCTTACGGCAGACGCCGGAACAATAAAACGGCTGCTGGAGCCATCGGTTTCGAACACGGTCACGTCCAGCGCGACGTTGTTACGCGCGATGGGAACATCTTCAAGAGTGAAGGGGCCTGCGTTTACCAGCGTATTGTAAATCAGCTGACCGCTCTGACGGACTTCAACGCGCGCCTGGGCGCTTCTGGCAATACCTGAGACATTCACCCCAGAACGGCTTCCCAGCAGACCGTTGGTGGGCATTAACTGCACGCCGGTAACGGAGACACCGCTCAGCACATCGGAGTTGGCGTTGATTTCGCCGACCTGGAGAGTCTGTTTTTGTTCGGTAAACACATGCTCGGCAAAAGTATAAATACTGTCAGTGCTTTTTGTGCCGTCATCATCGGCAAGAATATAGCGACTACGCAATGCCCAGCCGGCAACGTTAAAGCCGCCTTCCAGGCTTGCCTGGGAATACTGGCGGCTGTCGCCCCCCTGAAATTCATTTCGGGTGCTGAATAATGAATAGTTCAGTAAACCGGCCGTGCCGCCATGCTGAAAGTTTTTACTGTCAGCCGCAAAATTATCCAGCGCTGTTTCTGGCAGATAAAGCGCTACCGTATTTTCACCGGGCAGGGCATTAACAATGGCCTGGGGATAATCATCACGAATATCATGACATTGTTCATCTGCCTTGAGTGGAACAGGCATCAGCCCGGCAAAGTCCAGAAAATCTTTATCAATACAGAGTGTGCCGTCTTCCCCAAAACGTACGGCAGCGGTGCCGCGCGTTTTATTATTTATTTTTACCTGAACGGAATGTGTTCCCGGTAAAAAACGTGGGGATTTGGCGAAGTAACGATTAAGATCCTGGCTCAGGCCACGATTTTTAATTATGTCCGTGTCAAAAGTGACCTCGCGAGCGCAGAGGTCGGCTGAACTAAACAGCAGCAGAGGAAATGCGCCAGCCATAATTATCTGAATAGAAAGCGCCAGACGGCTTTTATTATACAAAGTCGTACTCTCTTATTATTTGTGGTTTAATTCAGCAATAAAACTTGGAACTTCTACTCCATAGCGACTGGCAGGGAAAAATTTGACTTGTTTATCACCACCAGTGTCTTTATTCAGCGACAGGGTGATGGACTCGCCCGGCAGAATATGTGTTTTGCCAATGTCAGTCGTCGTTTTTGATGGTAAGAAAACGGCATTTTGCGCCAGTCTGACTACATATTTACTGGGGTTGGATAAAGTGACTGTTTTACCAGACTGACTCCATTCCAGATATTTCCACGCATCGGTAACAACCGCAAGCCTGGCCGGGCGAATCAGTACGGGAATATCCTGGCGAATATTGATGCCGATTTTAATCCGGTTATCATCGCTTTTCGGCGGTATTCCTTCAAATGTGACGCGCTTATAATGTTCAACATCCAGCGGTTCATTGCTTTGCAAAATAAAACGCAGTTGCTGTGTTTGTTGTGGTTCAAGACGAACAACAGGTTGCGTCACAATAAGTTTTAACCCCTGATCGTCCTTTATATCAATGACATTGGTATACAGCAGTGACGGATGGTCGTCCGTGTTCTTGATATTTATGGTTCCGCTGTGGGTGGCTTCGTCGATCACCAGCAGGCTGGTTTCGGGGACCATGCCAGCCGCGAAGGCCGGTGCCTGCGATATTAATAAAGCACTCGACAGAACAGTGTTGAGCGTGGTGTTTTTGAATAACATAAATAGTATCTCCTTGATAAAAATAACATTCCATGTTTAGCGTGATGCCTGAAAAAAGAGTAAACGGGACCCGTTTACTCTCGGTGCGATCGCCAGGCTAAATTACAGATAACGCAGGCTGATGGTTACCTGACCATTGAGGTTGGTATCGTCAGTAATTGCGAGGGTCGCGGTATCCTGAATTGCCAGAGATGTGACCAGCGGGAATGTTGCGCTCAGGAACGCCAGCGGCTCGGTGGTACCCGCAGTTGCAACGGTGATGTCACGTACGTTGCTACCCTGGGTCGCGCCATCAGCGCTTTTCGTCCAGTCACCGGTTTTATTTTGCTGATAAATAGTATCAACCGTGTTGGTATCAGCAACGACGCCGCTGGTTTTAACAAACAGGGTGTAAGCGCCAATTTTAACGTTGCCGCCGGTTAACCCTACGCCGTAGCTCTGCGCACTGCCGAGATAGGTGCCGCCGGTAAAGGTAGCGTCATTCACCGTGATATCCGCACGCGTGTCCGCGCGGTCATCGACCATATTCCAGGACACTTTGGTGGCGGAGGCGCAAGTAATGGTCAGATCAATATCTTTCTGACCCAACTGATTGACATCCGATGCAGACAGAGATCCCAGGCGAATAGTGCCATAGTTAACGACACCGCTATTGCTCAGCGTGGGCATGCAGGCTGCGTTGGTCAGTAAACCCTTGACCTTCAATACGGCAGTCGGGTCTGCCGCAAAAGCGGAAGTCACGCACAGGGAAAGTGCCGTCGCAAGAAGCAGTTTTTTCATTTGTTAATCCTTAACATTAAAATACAGACGTTATTTAAGATTTATGCTCAGATGAATTAGTTAAATAACGTAATTACAGATAAAACATGGTAAACGTCGCCTGACCATCCATATTGGTATCGTCAGTAATTGCCAGCGTTGTTGTATTTTGAATCGCTAGCGTGGTAACCAGGGGTATAGTCACCGTGGTGAATGCCAGTGGTTCTATGGTACCAAACTTGCCAACGGTGTATTCATATGCGTTATGCGCGAACGTTGTTTTGTAACTCAACGACGCCATCATGCTTCTCCATGTATTAACGCCCCCATGGCCGTAACGAACGAGCAGCGTTGCGGAGGCTCCGTCAGCAGTGACCGTTTCCGATGCCGCACGGATGCTATAGTTGCCAATATTGACGCCGTTGGTCGTTTTACCTACGCCAAACACGAGATCTGAGGCACCAATTACCCCACCATCCGTTGCCGCGTTTTCAATCATAATACCCGCCACGCTGTCAGTACGGTCGTCGGTAACCTGAAAACCCAGTTGCGTTGGCACCGGGCAGTTAATGACCAGATTGGTTTCTTTAGCGCCCAACTGATTATTGTCTACTGCTGAAAGCGCACTCAAGTGAATTGTGCCGTAGTCGATAGTTGTTCCACCGCCAATTTCTGGCGTGCAGGCAGAGTTTGTTAACACGCCCTGGACTTGCAATACGGTCTGATCTGCGGCAAATGCAGATGCTGTGCACAGTGATAGCGCAGTAAAAAGAAGTGTCTTTTTCAATTGTTAATCCTTAACAAATGTTATCGCTGAGATAATCTCTGGATATCTTAATAGTTTATGTATGAACTCAATGTATAAACCGAATTCATAATATATTGAGGAGGGCGATACTGGCAATTAAGTAAAATTAAATATCAAATTTACATATTTTAACATTTTGTATGTGAATACATTTATGGTGTGGATTTTTTTACTTATGTAGCGAAACACAATAATGACAGAGAAAAGGTGAACCGTCATGATGCTAATGACTACATAACGGTTACTCAACGCAGAATTGAGTAACCGGATGTAATTAATCAGCTAGATCTTGATAAACTTATCCAGCGTACGAATAAGTTGGGTGACAAAACCGTATTCGTTATCATACCAGGCGACGGTTTTTACCAGTTGCAGATCGCCCACTTCGGTAATTTCGGTTTGCGTTGCATCAAATACCGAACCGAAATGCGAGCCAATGACATCTGACGAGACAATTTCTTCGTCGGTATAGCCAAATGATTCATTATTTTGCGTGGCTTTTTTCAGCGCGTTGTTAACCTCTTCAGCGGTGACTTTTTTACCCAACACGGATACCAGCTCGGTGACGGATCCGGTTTTCACCGGCACACGCTGGGCGTGGCCTTTTAATTTTCCGCTCAATGCCGGAATGACCAGACCAATGGCTTTGGCGGCTCCGGTGGTATGGGGAATGATATTCTCCGCCGCCGCGCGTGAGGCGCGCAGATCTTTCCCGCGTGGGCCATCAACCAGCGACTGTGTCCCCGTGTAGGCGTGAATGGTGGTCATGGTGCCAAGCTGAATACCGAAGCTGTCGTGCAGCGCTTTCGCCATCGGCGCCAGGCAGTTGGTGGTGCACGACGCCACTGAAATAATCCGATCGTTCGCCTCCATAGTGTCGTCGTTGACGTTAAAGACGATCGTCTTCATATCGCCGGCAGGGGCGGATATCAGGACTTTTTTGGCCCCTGCATCAATATGCGCCTGTGATTTCTCGGTTGAGGTATAAAAACCGGTGCATTCGATGATTATCTCAGCGCCAGTGGTTTTCCACGGAATGTTTTTGGCCTCTTTTTCCGCGTAAACGGCGATCTTTTTACCGTCGACAATCAGCGCGTCTTCGGTAAAGTCGACGCTCCAGGGAAACGGCCCGTAGTTTGAATCGTGTTTTAACAGATAGGCGAGAATTTTGGGCGAGGTGAGGTCATTAATGGCGACAACCTCCACGCTGCTTTTGACTTCCCGTAGCCGACGCAATACCAGACGACCGATACGACCAAAACCGTTAATGCCAATTTTACTCATGGTTTTCTCCTGTCAGGATGGGGCGGTACGACATATTTTCCCTACCAGGCTTAGTTCAGACAGGCATTCAGGGCAATAGCTGTTTTTGCGGTTAAGCGTAAGCGACTGAAAATGGGTGAACAAAAGTTAATGAATTTTTAACAAAAGCCCGTTATGTTGACGCATTATTGTTTTTATTCAGGAAGTGTTATGGGGAATAAGTATTCTGGCCTGCAAATTGGTATTCACTGGCTGGTCTTTTTGTTGGTTATCGTGGCGTACAGCGCCATGGAGTTTCGCGGATTTTTCCCGCGCAGCTATCGCCCCTTGTTCAACATGGTGCACGTCTCCTGCGGTATCACTATTTTAACGCTGATGGTGGCGCGTCTGCTGGTCAGACTGAAATACCCGGCTCCACCGATTGTGCCAAAACCGAAGCCGATGATGACCGGAATGGCGCATCTGGGGCATCTGGTTATCTATCTGTTGTTTATCGTTCTGCCGATTATTGGGCTGGTGATGATGTACAACCGGGGTAACCCGTGGATTGCATTCGGCATCGTTATGCCGCATGCGGCAGAGGCCAACTTTGATTTAGTGGACATGCTGAAGTCCTGGCACGTGACGCTGGCAAATCTGGGCTATTTTGTTATTGCTCTGCATGCCGCCGCGGCCCTGATGCACCACTATTTCTGGAAGGACAATACGCTGTTGCGCATGATGCCGCGCAAACGCTCCTGAGGTCACGCCCCGCAAGCGCGCAATGTCGTTCAGGTTGAACATGTGATTCTTGATCAGGGTTCCGTTCACCTCAGCCGTATCACTTTTCTAAAGCACAGATACCCGTGAACGTGCAAGGGAGGCTCACCGCCGCCTCCCTTGCATCCCAGGCTCCCGGCGGGAAAATCGTCGCTGCGCGAGCTAT